>NZ_LBGU01000028.1:0-111578 GCF_000988325.1 Sphingobacterium sp. Ag1
GATGCCTTTTTTTCTTAAAATTCTTCCTACTTTTAGGATATAGATGCTGTAAGAGCCATTAAATACTACAGCCAAGCTATAATCAGATTTTCTGTTTTCAACAGGAGAGTAGAAAACATGATCAAATACATATCAACAGCACGTTGAACCACAGGATTAAGCATACAACAACAAACAAACAATAATACAGATGAAAAAGAATCTTTTTGCAATTGCCATTGCCGCAACAATGATGTTTACGGCCAACGAATCTTTTGCTCAGCTAAAGCTACCTGCAGCAAGTAGCTCACAGACAGTTACACAAGGATTGGGTATTGAAAACGTAACCCTTAATTACAGCAGACCTAGCATGAACGGCCGTAAGATCTTTGGCGATCTTGTTCCTTATAATGAAGTATGGCGTACAGGAGCAAATACCAATACCACATTAACCTTTGAAGGTGACGTTGAGTTGAATGGCCATAAGCTTTCTGCTGGAACCTACGCTCTTTTCACAATCCCGAACAAATCAGAGTGGACCATCATCATCAGTAAAAACACCAAACAATGGGGTGCCTATACCTATAAACAAACTGAAGATGCCTTACGCTTCAATGTTAAACCGCAGACCTTAGCAAATCCAGTGGAGACATTTACCATTTCTTTTGATAATGTTACACCTACAGGTGCTGTATTGAATCTGGCTTGGGAAAAAACGTCCGTAAAGGTTGATCTCAAAGTCAATCAACAAGCTAAAATATTAGCTTCTATTGACGAGGCTATGAAGGGTGAGAAAAAACCTTATTTTGCTGCAGCCCAATATTACTTCAGTAATAATTTAGATCTAAATAAAGCACTAAGCTGGTTTGACGAAGCTGCTAAAGCTCAACCCAAAGCCGCTCACGTCCTATATTGGAAAGCAAAAGCGCAATTAAAAGCTGGAGATAAAAAAGGTGCGATAGAAACAGCAACCAAAGGTCTTGAAGTTGCCACAGCAGATAAAAATGGTGAATACATCAAATTAAATACACAAGTGATCAACGCTGCAAAGAAATAGGTATCTCTATCTAAAAATGCCCCCAGAAAGTGTCTAACTTTTGGGGGGCATTGGCATTTAAAGCCTTTTTTATAGCTCAGCTTTTTATTTTATAACTCGTCTTTTAGCAATTGCTCAAGTTCTTCTGGTGAAACGTTCATATTGACGTTTCCATCCTTCGCAAAAGATATCTCACCAGTCTCTTCAGAGACAATAACAGCAATCGCATCCGAGATTTCCGTCACTCCAATTGCAGCACGATGCCGTAGTCCGAATTGCAGCGGTAAATCCTCACTATCTGACAATGGAAGCACACAAGATGCTGTCATAATCTTAAAATCAACAATAACGACTGCACCATCATGCAATGGGCTATTTTTATGAAATATACTTTCAATCAAGCGCTTGGAGATATGGGCATCAATATACTCCCCGCTGCTCTGATAATATTCCTCGTCAAAATACTTTGAGAAAACTAATAGAGCTCCCGTCCGTGTACGCGACATGCTTCTACAGGCTTCGATAACGGGTTTTAGGTCCTCCGTCAAATCTTTCTGTATTGCCTTCTTATTCCCGATAAACGACCAAAAAACTTTCTTCCGTTTCATGGATATATTCTTTCCCACGTGCAGTAAGAACCGCCTGATTTCCTGTTGGAACACGACAATCAATGCAATGGACCCGACAGATATAAAACCGCCAAATATTTCGGTCAGCAAGCGCATATGCATCTGTTTGACGACAATATAAACGCCATAAAATAGTGCTACGCCAATCAGGATATTAACAGCAATGGTCCCTCTAATCAAACTATAGATATAGTAGATAATAATCGCTACCAATATGATATCAATAACGTCCAATAGGCGAAAGCCGCTAAACAGGCTATAGTCGATTCCATCCATATATGCAAGTTAAAAAAAAATAGATATTATTTGTATTTTTACATCATAACATACAGGAAAATGACTAGACTTTCAGTAAATATCAATAAAATCGCAACGCTCAGAAATTCTAGAGGTGGCAATAACCCCAATCTAGTATCTGCGGCATTAGCCTGTGAACGTTTTGGCGCTCAAGGTATCACTGTGCATCCACGACCTGATGAAAGACATATTCGATATCAGGATGTTTTTGATCTAAAAGCAGAAATCCAGACCGAACTCAATATTGAAGGGAATTGCCAAGAACAGAAGTTTATTGACCTAGTATTGGCCAATAAACCAGCACAAGTAACCTTAGTACCCGATACCGAAGGACAATTAACCTCTAACCATGGCTGGGATACCATTAAAAACAAAGCCTACTTACAAGATATGTGCAAATTGTTCAAAGATGCTGGTATACGTGTCTCCATCTTTGTTGATCCGGTCGAAGAAATGGTAGAGGCCGCGGCCGAAACAGGAACAGATCGCATTGAGCTCTATACAGAAGGATTTGCTACGGAGTATGGCTTCGATAAAGAACTTGCGATAAAACCCTATTTCAAAGCTGCATTAAAAGCACGTGAAGTTGGATTAGGTCTAAATGCGGGCCATGACTTAGATCTCAACAATCTGCAATATTTCAACCAACATATCCCCGAACTCCTGGAAGTCAGCATAGGCCATGCGCTTATATCCGATGCACTATACTTAGGGTTAGAGGAAACGATCAAACGTTACCTCGCTTGTTTGAAGTAGTGCAACATTCAGGGAATAGCGTTCATCAGGCAGCACCCTTGTGGTTGAGAAACTGCAAAAATATTCATTAAAACCTTCGTAATTTCGCTGTCACCAGCAGCTGCAAACGAGATCACAAAGGTTTTCTCTTGCCGAGAGAAAACACAGGTTCATAAAAAAGGGCTTTCTCAACGAAAGCCCTTTTTTATTGCACCCCAAATAGCGGTGTTATTGCTCAACTTGCAGTTGCTAATGAATTCCTTTAAAGATACGGTTCCAGCGAATTTTCGAAAGCCCTGTACCAATCTCATCCCAGCTCATCCAAGTAAATAAAGCCTTTCCGACCACATGATCTTCGGGAACAAATCCCCAACCTCTTGAGTCGAGCGAATTATGGCGATTGTCACCCATCATCCAAAAATAGTCCATTTTAAACGTATAATGGTCTGCTTTCACATCATTGATATAGATCCCATCCGAACGTTTTTCTAACTTATTGTTTTCATAAACACGGATAGCTCTTTCATAAATGGGCAGAGTCTGTGCATTTAATGCCACTGTCCATCCTTTTTTCGGGATTAAAATCGGTCCAAAATTGTCAAAATCCCATTTGTATTGTGGATCGTACGGATAAGCACCTTCACCAACGGGACTTCTTCTGATTTCTTTGACATTCGACCATGATTTTACTATAGCTAATTCATCTTTTGTCATGAACAATTGATAAACACCAGGTTGCTGATCACCACCCACCGCTTCAATTCTCAGCTCTCTTAATCGGTCCATATTTAATGGTGTACCGTCCGTTAATACGAGATAATCCAACTGGCTTTCTGGCGGATCAAACCCCGGTTGGTCGTTCACAAAGAGTTTGGCATCCTTCATAGAAATTTTATCGCCCGGCAATCCGACGCAACGTTTAATATAGTTCTCCCTTTTATCAATAGGTCTTGCCTGAATCGTAAACTGCGAATTGACAGTCTGCCAGCCATAAGCCCGAACAAGATCGTAATAACTTGCATTTTGGTTCTCAAGCGCGACAGTGTCACCTGCAGGAAAATTGAAAACAACGACATCATTACGTTCAATCTTTTGAAATCCTGGCAAACGTTTATAGGGTAATTCAATCAATTCAGAATATGCTTTCCCTCCAGTGATGGGCATCGTATGATGTGCAAAAGGAAATGCAATCGGCGTGTTAGGAACCCGTGGTCCATAATTTAACTTGCTGACAAATAGGAAATCTCCGATCAATAAGGTCCGCTCCATCGATCCGGTAGGAATCATATAAGCCTCAATCAGAAAACCACGAATAAGCGACGCTGCGACAGTTGCAAATACAATGGCATCTGCCCATTCGCGCACCATGGATTTCTTATACGGATATTTAATTTTATAATCTTTGTAAGATTCAAGTGCAATTTCGGCACGTTTCTCCTCAGTCAGTTCAATACCTTCTTGGCTTGCGGCCTTTAAATTTTTAGCATATAAGCCGTTCAAAAAACGCACATTATTGTCCTTTGCCCACATTGGCAGAACAATAAAAGGGACCAAAACTGCAGCTGCATTTTCCCAAAAACGGCGTTTTCCAAAACAATGGATAAAATCAAGGTAAAGATTATAGAAAACAAAGACATTGACAATTGGCACGAGCAATAAAATTACCCACCATGTAGGTCTTCCCGTCAATTTTGCCTGAATATACTGGCTATAAAAAGGCACGATCGCTTCCCAGCCATTTCTGCCAGCTTTAACAAACAATTGCCACAATCCATATCCCGATATTGCTGTTAAAACCGCAAATATAATTAAGCCCATAATCTACTAATTAGTACTATTTATTAAAATCAAAAATTTCCGTGACTTGATAGAAACCTCTTTTGCCATTCAACCATTCAGCAGCAACTACAGCCCCTAAAGCAAATCCATCCCGGCTATGTGCAGTATGCTTAAACTCTATTTGATCAACCTCAGAACTATAAAGCACGGTATGTGTTCCTGGAACTTCTTCAATTCGATGACTTTCTATTAAAAGTTCCTGCGGTTTTGGAATAATCTCATCCTGTTCACCAACAACAGTATTTACCCAATTGGTTTTCACATCGCTATTGTCCAATATGCCCTCAGCAATCGTAATTGCTGTACCACTTGGTGCATCCAACTTGTGAATGTGGTGTATTTCCTCTACCTGAACATCATATTGTTTATAAGGTTGCAATGCCTTCGCCAACATTCTATTGATATGGAAGAATACATTCACTCCGATAGAGAAGTTGGAGCCATACAAAATAGAACCATCAGCATCCAAACACTTCGCCTTAACATCCTCCAAGTGATCATACCAGCCAGTTGTTCCTACTACAATAGGCACCCCTGCTTCAAGGCAAAGATTCATATTATCCAGTGCTGCAGAAGGTACACTAAAGTCAATTGCGACATCAGCACCTTTAATATCATCAGCAGTCAGGTTAGGACGATTATGTTCATCGACAACTAAAAAAATTTGATGGCCTCTTTTTAGTGCATATCGTTCGATAATCTGCCCCATTTTGCCATATCCCAAGAGAATGATGTTCATATATTTAGAAAAAAGTATAGTTTATTTTTAAAATTAAAAAATTTCAATGAAATACCCATGTTTAAAACCATAACCCTCATGAAAAATAAACTGAGCAAGCCTTATATTGTCTTAACTTTGCTGGGGTTATAGGAATGCCTTAAATAAGGAATAAACTCATGAATAAACAAATGGAATCGAAATATAACCTTTGAAATCCGGTAGTTTAATTAAATTTCATTGTCAATTTAAGTCCGACCGTAGGTTTAAACGAATAAGTTCCCGACGCGAGACTTGCATCCATTAAAGTAGGTCCAATTAAGAAAGCAGTCTTTTTGGGTTTATCATCCCCAATACTCCAACGATATTTAAGCATCGAGTCAATATAAGCCTCTGCGACATTCAGACCATAAACACCTAACGTAAGTAGCACCATAAGATCTCGATTTCGCCGCGCATTATCTTTTGCCCGGATGATAGATTGGTCGGAGATTCCGATGTAATAAGGATCAATTGGCCTACCAAGAGCTTTGTCTTGTAATACCCCCAGTAATTCCTTATAATAACGGTTATTGAAGTCAAAAACAAGTACGGTTGTTATTAAGCCACCATAGATTGCAGGTACTTTTATCCACCAAACTCCGCCATTTGTATACTGTCCCCAGCCTGGAAGTACTAAAGAGCGCTTCCATGCTTGTTTATTTTTTGCTTCAATAGCCAACCGGGTAGAATCTTTAAACACAACCTTCTCTTTCGCCTTCGCCTCCTCCTTCTCCCGTTTTTTACGTTCCTTCCGAGATTCCTTCTTTACGGTATCCTGTACCGATTTTTGCTTTATGCTATCTATTTTGACGGGTGCCAATTGTTTCTTAGGAATTGTATCCACAGTCTGTCCATGTACCACCGACAGTGCAAACACCGCAAATATCAAGCTTATTAACTTGGCCATATTACCAATCTAACAATTCAAGAATGCGACTCAAATCATCCTCCGATTCAAAAGGGATCTCAATAGCACCCTTTCCTTTTGTGCTTTTCAGATTCAATTTGACCCGAGAAGAAAATTTCGACGCCAGATCATCTTCAATTTTCTGCAATTGAAAAGACATCGGAGCTTTATCTTTTCCAGCTTTTTTCTTACCGCCTTTTTGTAACTCACGAACCAATTCCTCAGCCTTACGAACAGATAGACCTTGATCGATAATCAGTTTAAAGATATAAAGTTGCTTATCAACCTCTGGAATGTTGATCAAGGCACGAGCATGTCCCATAGTCAAAGCCCCATCACGTATTGCTGCTTGGATGACAGGTGGGAGTTTTAATAAACGAAGGTAATTTGTAACAGTAGAACGGTTTTTACTAACACGCTCACCCAATTCTTCCTGTTTTAGATTACATTCCTCAATCATGCGCTGAAAACTCAAGGCAACTTCAATCGCATTTAAGTTCTCCCGCTGAATATTCTCAATCAGGGCCATTTCCAGCATCTGCTGATCGTTGGCTGTACGGATATACGCTGGAATTTCGGTAATACCTGCCAGGCGTGAAGCGCGGAGGCGTCGCTCCCCAGAAATCAATTGATAATTGCCGTCCGAAATTTTACGTACTGTAATCGGCTGAATTAACCCCTGTAAACTAATGGATTCCGATAACTCCTGTAGAGCAACCGGGTCAAATTCTGTACGCGGCTGAAAAGGGTTGACAGATATTTCTTCTACACGAACATGGCTGATACTGCCATTCTCTTTTGTTGCTGTTACAGCAGTTGGTGTAACTAGAGGAGCCTCTTCCACTTGCTGATTACTTTTAGCAGGAACTTCTACACTATCGTTTAATAGCGCACCTAAGCCTCTTCCCAGTCCTGTTTTACGCTGATGTGCTGCCATATTATGCGGTTACTGTTTTATTCATTTCATTAAGATGCCCGTTTTTCTGTAAAATCTCTCGCGCCAAATTTAAATAGTTGATCGCCCCTTTACAGGACGCATCATGCATGATAACAGAAATTCCAAAGCTTGGAGCTTCGCTCAAACGGGTATTTCGCTGAATAATCGTATCAAAAACTAAATCTGTGAAATGTGTTTTCACCTCCTCGACCACCTGATTTGACAATCTTAAACGGACATCATACATGGTCAACAAAATTCCTTCGATCTCCAAACTCGTATTTAAACGGTTTTGAACAATTTTAATTGTGTTCAATAACTTTCCAAGTCCTTCCAAGGCAAAGTATTCGCATTGTACTGGAATGATGACTGAATCCGAAGCAGATAATGCATTAATTGTTATTAAGCCTAAAGAAGGCGAACAATCGATGATAATAAAATCATAATCCTGTTTTACCTGATCCAAGATTTTTTTCATCTTGTATTCCCTTTCGTGCATATTGATCATCTCAATTTCTGCCCCAACCAAATCAATATGAGCCGGTAAAAGATCCAAATTTGGTGTTTCTGTTGATTGAATAGCCTCATGAGGATCCAAATCATTCACTAAACATTCGTAAACACTTGCGCTGATTGTACGTGGGTCAAAACCAATCCCAGAAGTAGAGTTTGCTTGAGGATCTGCATCTACCAACAATGTTTTATATTCTAAAACCGCCAAACTAGCCGCCAAATTAATTGACGTTGTGGTTTTTCCGACCCCACCCTTTTGATTTGCGATTGCGATTACTTTTCCCATCTTGAATGAAAACCTTTCTTAATTAAAATGTCATTTTATACTACATTTCACGTTTCTGAAGATCAATTTGCCCAAATTTTAATCTGCGATTCAAATTAACAGAACTAATTCAGCATATTTCGTACTTTTGATTGATCGAAAGCACATATCCTCAGGATGCTAAGATACAAAAAATCAAGATATGTATCCACTTTGAAAATGCGCTTTTTATAAGTATCAACAACACAATGATTTTAATAATATCCGGAACAAACCGTCCCAATAGTAAGACGTTAAAAATAGCAAAATGCTACCAGCAATTACTTGATCGTAAGTCAATTGAAAGTAACATCTTTTCGTTGGAAGATCTACCAGCAAACATTTTAGAAACAGATCTTTACGGAAAAAGAAGTACCGCATTTGAACCCATCCAAGAAATGGTCAGTAAAGCTGAGCTATTTATTTTCATCGCTCCCGAATACAATGGAAGTATTCCAGGAGCACTGAAACTGTTCATTGACTGCTGTACATTTCCGATTAGTTTTTATCACAAGAAAGTTGCATTGGTTGGATTATCCTCAGGTCGCTACGGCAACCTCCGCGGCATCGATCATCTGACTGGTATTTGCCATTACTTAAGAATGCACGTGCTTCCCCTTAAGATCTTTCTACCCAATGTTCAGAACGAACTGAATGATGATGGACAGTTATTCAAAGAAGATACGCTGCAATTTATCAACGAACAGATTGAGGAGATTATCCGGTTTTAATACGCTAGTTTTAGTAGCCATGATAGCGAATTCACCTTAAAACTAATCCTACTCGCGAACAGTGAAACAAGGATTCCGTAGCGTGAAACAAGAATAAAAAAACAAAGGGCTCACAAAACCTGATACGAAAGAAGCCTCCGGCAAACACCGGAGGCTTCTTTCGTATCATACGCTAATCTAATTCTTAAGACAAGCAATCCAGGATCTAATAGCCGAAGATCTCTTTAAGATCCAGCTTTTTCACCTCACCCAGTTTCGCAAGGTCTTCCGGCTTAAGACTTTCTTCTTTTGCCACAATACAGTAAACATAGGGTTTTTGACTCATCTCTTTCTTATGGAAAGTGCTTAGATCACCATAAGTTAATTTTGGCGCTTGCTCATAGACAACTTTACGAATATCAGTTGCATTCCCCAAACGCTGAGCAGCTAAATAACTACCTAAAATAGAAGCATTTAATACACGCTCGCTCGCTATTGATTTTTCCAAACTTACTTTCGCAATATCCAACCCTTTGGCACTTTCAGGCAACACATCCAATAGCTCATTCATGCCTTTAATCGCATCGTTAAACTTATCAGCCTGCGTCCCAACATAGGCTCCAACGGTATAATGGTTTTCTTTTTTATAAGGCTGTCCATAATAGGCATAAGTTGAATAGGCTAATGCTTTCGATTCACGGATAGTCTGGAAAACGATACTTCCCATGCCGCCGCCAAAGTAATTATTAAACAGAGAAACCGTTGGCGTTAGCGCACTGCTGTATACACCTGAACTTCTATACCAAAATACTTCAGCTTGCTTCATATCGAAATTAGCAAAAAGAACCTGATTCTGGCTTGTAGGCAACTCCGCAAACACCAACCCTTTTTTCGCTTGGACGTACTCTCCGGCACCTTGTTTTAAAGGCTTCGCTTTTGCTACAAATTCCGTAGCCGTCAATGGACCAAAATAAAGCATCGTATGTTTCATATTAGCCAAATCGTGCAATGCCTTCACCAAATCCTCCGCTTTTAAAGCATCCAATTCCGCATCTGTAAACACATTATTAAACGGATTTTTAGCGCCGTATTTAGCATAAGATTTTAGGCCTTCCATGATCGCTCCCTTGTTTTCTTTCGCATTTGCTCTAGCCTTTTTAAGACGGGCAATATACATTTTGAAAGCCTCCTGATCAGCAACACAATTACGCAACAAATCCTGAATCAAGTTCTGTGTAGCCGTAAAGTTTGAATTCAAACCCGAAATCGACACCATGGTTTCCTCATTTCCTGCAGACACTGAAAAATCAGACGCCAATTGATAAAAATCCTTGCTAAACTGCTCACTGGATTTATCTTTTGTACCCAAAAATTCTAGATAACCCGCAGCCAATGAAAGTAATTTATTGCTCCATTTTCCCACATCAAAACGATAAGACAGCGAAAACAGCTCATTATCTGAGTTCTTTACAGCAAGTACTGGTAAACCGTTTGCAGTAGCTTTCTGAATATCTTTGTTATAATCTACCCATACCGGCTGGATTTTATCCTCTGGCATTGCTTCTACGCGCTTCAAAAACTCCGACTGATCGTCACGATTGACCGTTACAGGGGTAATCTCAGGTTTAACAACTTTAACAACATTGCTATCAACCCCCTTACGTTTATAAACAACGACGTAATTATTGTCATTTAAGTATTTGTTAGCAAAATCTACCACATCTTGCTTGGTGATTTTATTCAATTCATCCGAATAGCCCACAACAGAAGCCCAATCCTGACCTGAAGTAAAGGCATCCATCAATGATTCAGCACGGTCACCATAACTTTCATTTTGTTTGATTTCGTCTTTCTTAGCGTTGTTCACAATCGCCGTAATCAGCTCATCCGAAAACTCTCCTTTTCTCAATTTTGCCAATTCTTGCAACAGCAGCTGTTGCACCTGTTCCAAGCTCTGTCCCTGACCAGGATTACCCTGCAACAGAAGCAGAGAATAGTCTTTTAACACATACGGAAAAGCACCTGCACCTAATAATTTTTGATTCTTCACTAAATCCAGATCAATCAGACCGGCAGAACCATTTGTCAAGATCTGACTCATCAGATTGAGCATACGGGCATCCTTTGTTGCAGCGCCAGGAAAACGGAATCCCATTAACATAAATTCAGCATCTGGACCTTTAACCTCGCGGACAACAGGAGTTAAAATTGGTTTCTCCGCATCAAACGTGTAGGCCGGAATTTCTTTCGCCTGCATAAAAGCAAAGGCCTTATCCACCTTTTTCACCACCTCTGTAGGATCAAAATCACCGGACATAATGACCCCCATATTGTTAGGGACATAATAGGTATGAAAATATTCACGAATCGCTTTCAAAGATGGATTTTTAAGGTGCTCTACAGTACCAATTGTCGTCTGCTTTCCATAATTATTATTCGGGAAAGCTGCGGAGAACATCGATTCTACAGCCTTACGGTTATCTTTATCTAAGCTAATATTTTTCTCCTCATAAACAGCTTCAAGCTCGGTATGGAACAGACGCAATACCGGATATCTAAACCGTTCAGCTTGTACCGCCAGATACTTATCCACTACATTACTTGGAATTTGTTCCTGATAAACAGTCTGCTCAAATGAAGTGAAAGCATTGGTACCTTCCGCCCCCATCGATGCCATCAATTTATCGTACTCATTCGCGATAGCATATTTCGCGGCTTCTCCAGATACTTTATCGATTTCCTTATAGATTGCTTTCCGTTCGGTTTCATCTGTTGTACCATTGTATTTCTCATAGAGCGCATCAATCTGATCTAACAACGGTTTTTCCTTTGCCCAGTCTTTAGAACCAAATTTATCGGTTCCTTTAAACAGCATATGCTCCAGATAATGGGCCAAACCGGTGTGATCTTTCGGGTCTGTTTTGCTCCCCGCTTTTGTCGCAATGTAAGTTTGGATACGTGGTTCTTTTTTGGTCGGACTCAAAATCACCGTTAAGCCATTTTTCAGCTTGTAAAACCGCGAATGAGTAGGGTCGTTCGTTACATACTTGTAAGTGTATCCCCCTTCAGATGCTTCTTTCCAATCAAACTTGGCGTTTTGGGCAAACAAAGCACCCCCTGCTGTTGTTAGTGCAAACGTAACAGCAGTAATTTTAAATAGGTTTTTAATCATATATCCTTTTTCTTTTCACCTCAAACTTAGATAAATTGCTTTTTATATGCAATACATTACAGACATAAACAACAATTATTTACCCATTTGACATCCTGATGGTTATATGGTCGAATTTCACCTATCACAGACCAACGGGCGTAGCTAAAAAATGGCATTTCTTGCAACTTGATTTTCCCTACTGTTTAAATACTATTGTTACAATGATATATCATTCTTATTTTTGCAAAAATTTTAAAAAACGCTAACGTTTTATTTCATGAGATCAAGAATACTTGCTTTTGTGGCCCTGGCACTACTCTCCTTTCGTGCCACAGCACAGGTCACACCCCGAATAGAAAATCCGAAAGACACCTTACAAAGCCTCAGTCCAGCCAAGAAGAGACTTATATTTCAACTTGAACATGAAAGCGGGGGCGAACTCAAATTCAATGAGCGCTCCAAAGAAACCCTTGCTGACTCGTACTATAGTGGACTGAATTTTAGAGTCGGTTTTCAAACCCAGTTTCAAGACTCATTAAAGAGCATTTACAATGAAATATACAACTATCCGATTTATGGCATCGGAATCTATAGCAGTACCTTCGGCCAGGAACACCTCGGCCGACCTTTCGCAGCCTATGGCTTTGTCGCCATCCCCATTCGACCAAAAGTAAACTCGCGCTGGAATTTCAATTATCGCATTGCGCTCGGTCTTTCCGGCAGATTCAACCCCTATAACGAGGAGGATAATCCTTTCAACTTACTTATAGGCAGTAAAAACAATGTTTTTATTGATTTTGGACTTCAGGCCAACTATCGACTAAACAAACATTTTCAGGTTGGGGCCGGCGCAGCCTTTCATCACTTCAGCAATGGCGCTCTGGCATTACCGAACACAGGGATAAACCTCATCCCCTTGAGCCTATCTGTTTCCTATACACCAACCGACAAGCCCTTTGATTTTAGAAAAAGTAGTGTTCCACAAATGGAGAAAACAGAGGAACTCCATTTCAACTATGCCTTTGGCTTCAAACAGATTGATCGCGAACACGATGGCCAATATTTTAAATCTATGTTAGGTGCATACTACAGCAAGCATTTCGGCTACAAATGGCGGCTTGGCGCTGGGTTTGATGCATTTTATTCGGCCAGTGGGAACGACGAGAAGGTTGCTGGCGACAAAGCCGGGAAATTCTCCGCCTTATTTTCTTACGGCCCAGCTTTCTACATTGATCATGTGTTAAACTCACGCCTTTATATCAACGGAAATGTTGGAGTTTACCTTCATCGCAACGAATTTAATGGCGAGAGCATGCCTGTATATTTAAGAGCAGGTGTACGATATAAAGTGTACAAAGATTTCTTTGCCGGCGTTTCCATTAAAGCCCATGGTGGCAAAGCTGATTTTATTGAATGGACAACAGGTTACGGAATTAAACTAGGTAAGAAACGGAAATAGTAAGAACATAAATGCGAAAGATGCCCGAGATAGATTGAATACCGGATCGGGGACTTTCAAATTTACAGCGAATTTAGTCCATAAAAAAAGCGTTCATGAAGAACGCTTTTTTTATCGTGGGGATTACTGGGTTCGAACCAGTGACCCCTACCTTGTCGAGGTAGTGCTCTAAACCAGCTGAGCTAAACCCCCTAACGAAAAAAAAGCACCAATTGATGATGCTTTTGTGGAGGCTACAGGATTCGAACCTGTGACCCTCTGCTTGTAAGGCAGATGCTCTGAACCAGCTGAGCTAAGCCTCCGTTTTGGATTGGTGGAGAATACTGGATTCGAACCAGTGACCCTCTGCTTGTAAGGCAGATGCTCTGAACCAGCTGAGCTAATTCTCCGACTTTGTATGGTGGAGGCTACAGGATTCGAACCTGTGACCCTCTGCTTGTAAGGCAGATGCTCTGAACCAGCTGAGCTAAGCCTCCATACTTTTTTAAAGAACGCCGTTCCCTAATTGCGTGTGCAAATATAGCTTAAAAATTCTATTCTCAAAATTATTTTATAAGATTTTATGCCTCCAACATCACAACAAGCTAAAAAACACCGAAATAATTTTTAATCATAGAACTTCCAAGAAATACCAAATCTAAAATTAGCACTATTCATCGGATAACGTCGGACTGTATAGTATCCATGCGGATAGAAGTTCTGATTTAAAAAATTATAACTCAAAAACATATTTACCCGTTGTATATTCGCTGTAATCCATACATCCATGATTGGATAGGTCGAAAACTCAATCTGTTTGTAAGCATTGTAAAACTGTCCTGTCCCAATTGAATAATTCGGATTGGCATAAGGTGTATTGAACTTTGCATCCAGACCGATACTATAATCAATAACTTTATAAAACAGGTTACTGTAATACAAACTATGCCAAGTATACAGCTCCGGAACAGCCAGTGTGTTCTGTTGATCTGTCTTTTGATAGACCACGAGATTATCGAGGGTAAAATGGTTTAATTTAAATTTTTGTCCAACACTTACCTTCAACAAATTCGCTTTGTCCAATTGTGCCGGAACAATCCATTTATCCTTTTTAGGATCGTTCTGTGGATTCGACAACTCCTCGAAATAGGTATAATTGTTCATCAGAAAATACTCTACCTTGCCATGGAAACCAAGCATCGGATTGGCATATTGAAAACCGAGGTTCTGAATTTTCATCTTTTTAAGATCTAAATCATTCCATTTTCCGTAGGTATAATTTAAATTCTCGAAAACCATCTCTGGCGATTTATTCTGTGAATAAGCCGACAGGGTCACCTTTCCAATTTTATCCCCCATGGAGATATCCGCTTTAGCTTCATACAAGAAATCCCCAAAGTTGTGACCAAATACAATCTGATTCGCTTTTAAACTAAAATCAAGACGATCTGAAAACTTATACCCTAATTCACCTTTCACGATTCCATTTTGATAAAAGCGATCAAATGCGGTGCTATCCGGCAATTTCTTCAGCGGCTGTGGATAAGCTGAAGTATTGTTATAATAGCGCATGGAGTCCAACTGATGCTGCTCCACCCAGTTCATGTCGTGCTGAAAAGCCAAATTTAGTTTCGCCTCATTCTTAAAGACCGACTTTCCTCTGAGAAAAAAGTTATATTCAAATTCATTGGAAACATTCGTGATCAGCGTCTTATCACTGTTCAGCGCCAATGCCTTATTATTGTAAGGCAATGCCGCATTTTGGTCATCCATGTTCTTGAAGAAATTATAGGTCTGTCTTCTTATGCGCGTATTATGCGCCATGCTATTGGTCGGATGGATCTGCATGGTCGGCTTGCCTTTATCGATTGTATCCAATCGCCCTAAATAAAGCGATTGACGTAGAAACAATGAGTTATCCCACCATTTGGATCGCGGTACATTTGTTTTACTCGGATCATTGAATTTCGGTATAAACCGGTCCGGAGACTGCCTGTTTCCGGGTGCAAATGGAAGATCCTCCGTAATAGAACCATTCTCCATGGCATCCAAACGATTAAATACTGCATTGATCAACAAATTATACCGGTTATTTTTCGATTCATACCAAGACGCAACTGAAGCCTTTAAATCCGAATAATTCTGCCCAAGATAAAATCCATCCGTTTTGGTCGAATGGAAATCGACATTCATATTCCACTGAGAATTGATATTCTGTGCTACCCGTGCCCTAAAGACTTGGTCATTAAAAAAGAATCCCACAGCCGACAGTTCGGAGTACCTCGCCCGGGCCCTAAAATATTGGATCGAATCGGGGTTCAATAAATAACGTTCCAATGCTGTAAAACCAGACTGAAAGCCAATGGTCTTTTTAGGTTGGAACAATAGATCCCGTGTAGCAAGACCATAAGCCCCAAGGTTCACGCTGGGATTCCAGGGTAAATTCTGCGGATTATAATATTGATAATTATGATGTGACGTATCAATTTGACGTGTATAAGTGCCTTTTTTCAACATATCCAGCGTGGCATACCGGATATATTTTGCCGAAAGAATCACAGAATCTTTCTTCCCATCTTCCTTTGCCCTAGCCGAATCCAATGCACTACTCCACTCTTCCTTGCTCTGGGCAATAACATCCATGGAATAAACAAATAAAACACACCATGCGGCAAGTATGCGTACGATCAACTTCATCTAAAATTATATAAAAACCAAAAAAGCTAAATTCACCTGAATGAACAAATTACTCTCAAATATCCACCAATCCATCAACTTTCGCCATCAAAGATGATACATGAAAAGACAATTTATTGCAAAGCTATTAATTCTTTCAAAATTAACGTCATTTTAGGTTCCGCTTTCTCCGCAACACTGACAATTTCCTGCAAGGAAACGGGTTTAAGATCCTCGTGAAAACCTTCATCCGTAACAACAGAAATCGCAAATACCGGAAGCGCCATATGATTAGCGACAATTACTTCTGGAACGGTACTCATACCGACCACATCGCCACCGATCAGACGCATATAGCGATATTCCGCTTTTGTTTCCAGATTTGGACCTGCAGAGGAAACATAAACAACTTTTCGTGCATTAATATCATGCTTTGCTGCGATCTCAAGAGCCTGTACGATCATTTCTCGGTTATAAGCCTCACTCATATCGGGAAATCGAGAACCAAACTCGGATAGATTTTGCCCGCGAAGTGGGTTATCGGGCAATAAATTGATATGGTCTTCAATAATACCAAGATCACCTTTTTTTACCTCAGGATTTAAGGACCCTGCGGCATTGGAAACAAACAATTTTTGTACCCCTAAAACTTTCATGATACGGATCGGAAATGTAATCTGCTGCATATCGTAACCTTCATAATAATGCAACCGCCCCTGCATAGCGACCACATTGCGGCCACTCAGTTTTCCAAAAATGAGCTTACCAGAATGAAATTCAACAGTTGAAATAGGGAAATTTGGTATATTGGAATACATTAGCTGATACTTGACTTCAATTTCATCAACCAACTTACCTAAACCAGTACCTAGGATGATACCGAATTCTGGAGTAAAATCTCCAATTTTTCTACGGATAAATTCCGTAGTCTCATTTATGCTATGATACATACGTACAGAAAACTAAGTATATCAAACTTAACTTAATTTTTCTGTACGTACAAATCAAAATCAATACTTGTATTTACATCTTCTCACCAATGGAGAAATTTTTTATAGCTGAAAAATACTAGTGATGAGATAACGCTTTTTCATTTGCTTTACCTGGAGAACTGATCAAAAGCATTAAAAACGTGATAAAACCATTAATAATGATCAAGTCCAATCCGATAACATACGGTGTATACACCTCAATAACATAGGTTTTCAGCAAAAATAAGACAGTAGGCGAAAGCACACAGATATAAGGTACAGCCTTATCCCGCACGGCATATTTTGTGAATATTCCGAAAACGAATAAACCCAATAAAGGCCCGTAAGTATAACTCGCCGCAGTAAAGATTGCATTGACGACCGAGTCATCATTGATCAGCTTAAAGACCAGAATAACCAATAGCATCACAATGGAAAAACCAAAATGCACATAATTACGCTGCTTGATCAGCGCTGGATCATTGGGATTTTCTTTTTTATTGAAATTTAGAAAGTCCACACAGAAAGATGTCGTTAGGGCAGTTAACGCACTATCCGTCGTTGCAAAAGTAGCCGCGGTCAACCCCATCATAAAGATGATTGCAGGAACAATAGCCAGGTGGTTTAATGCAATTTCCGGGTACAAATAATCGCGTGTTGCTAATTGAGTCACATCAATTCCATTTTTAGCCGCATAGATATACAGCAAAGCACCGACAGCTAAAAAGAAAATATTGATGACCACAAAAACACTTGTAAAAGTAATCATATTCTTTTGAGCTTCTTTAATGGTCCCCATCGATAAGTTCTTCTGCATCAGATCCTGATCTAGCCCCGTCATTGCAATGGTCACAAAAATCCCTCCCAAGAATTGTTTCCAAAAATTAGCTTTACTACCGACAAAATCATCCCAGAAAAAGATCTTCGAATAACTACTTTCTTTTACAGCCTCGAAAGTATCGACGATACCAAAATCTAATCCTTTGGCCATAAAATAGATAGAGAGAATTACTGCGGTCACTAAAAAGGTAGTCTGTAGGGTATCTGTCACAATAATCGTCTTTAAACCGCCCTTATTTGTATACATCCAGATTAACACCAAACATATAACGACCGTAATCGCGAAAGGCACATTCCAGGCATCAAAAATAAAATGCTGCAATACGATTGCGACCAGATAAAGACGAAACGCCGAACCGATCGTACGGGAAACCAAAAAAATAGCAGCACCGGTCTTGTACGTGGTGTGCCCAAAACGTTCTTCCAAATACGTATAAATGGAAGTCAAGTTCATTCTATAATAGAGCGGAAGCAATACATAGGCAATAATGACAAAACCAACGGCGTTCCCAAGAACAAATTGAAAATAGCTAAATTCAGACGCACCGACTGCGCCGGGAACCGAGATAAAAGTTACGCCGGAGAGCGCGGTACCGATCATCCCAAAGGCGACCATATACCATTTAGAGTTCCGGTTTGCGACAAAAAAGGTAGAGTTATCGGAAGCTCCCTTCGAGGTAAAGTGAGCTACAGCAAGCAGAACTGCAAAATAGATTATTATAAAGGATAATAATATTACTGGTGACATAGTTTGTTTTTAAAATAGGTGATTTTAATAGGTTATGCTCAATGGGTATCCTGATAAGCTTCGATTGCCTGTCTCACATTACCAAATTGCTCAAGTAAAGCCGCAGCTTCTTCTTCAAGCGCCCCGGTCTGATCCATAATGATACGTACACCACGACCGACCAGCTTATGGTTTGACAATTGCATATCGACCATCTTGTTCCCCTTTACCCTACCCAATTGGATCATCACTGCGGTACTGAACATATTTAACACAAGTTTCTGTGCTGTACCCGATTTCATTCGCGTAGACCCGGTAACAAATTCTGGCCCAACAATAACTTCAACCGGATACTGCGCTATTTCCGCAATCGGAGAGCCCCCGTTACAGACAATACATCCCGTCACAAGCCCTTTCTCGTTTGCCGTTTTCAATCCGCCGATAACATAAGGGGTGGTTCCAGAAGCCGCAATGCCGATAACAACATCGTTTTCATCAATATCATACGCTTCCATATCTTTCCAGGCTTGCTCCAGATCATCTTCTGCAAATTCAACTGCTTTTCTAATTGCAGTATCACCACCGGCAATCAACCCAATGATCCATTCAAATGGAACGCCGTAAGTCGGAGGTAATTCAGAAGCATCCAACACACCCAAACGGCCACTTGTGCCAGCGCCGATATAAAAAGTTCGACCACCAGCCTTCATTTTCTCCACAGTGACTTTGACCAATGCCTCAATCTGAGGGATAGCTTGCTCTACCGCAAGTGGCACAGATTTATCTTCATTATTGATATTTGTCAACAACTCATGCACAGACATCTTGTCCAAATCCTGATAATTCGAATCTTTCTCCGTTGTATTTACCATTATTAGTATATATTGTATTTCTTTATTTCAATAAATCGGGCACATCCACAAGTTGATACCCTTTTCCCTTTAATATGCTAATGATATCATCCAAATGATGATACAGCTTATCTTTCCGCCGATCATCGGTTCCCATGTGAATCAATATCAGAAATCCATTGAGCCCATATCGAGCTTCGTGAGACCAAAGATTGTCGAGAATCGCTGTCGACGATAAATAACGAGCCCCCATTTCAGGATAGGTATAATCGGCCGCAGTCCGTATTCCTGGTGTATAATTAACCGAATTCAGACCAACCGCTTTTGCCCAATCGACTGTTTCACTATTATACCATTCATAAGAAGGAATATAATAGGACAAGTGCTCTCTTTTGACGCCCGCGCCTTCCAGTGCTTTCAGGTTTGCTTTAAGATCAGCGACAAAAGAGTCACGTTTGACCAAAAGCACCTCCCTACTCCCCCAGTCACTCACCAGAATATGTTTATCCGAATGCCCCGAAATCCAATGGCCATCGCTTAACATCTGACGGACATACGGCTTAAAACCTGGAGTTCTGAGATAATCGCCTGTCAGGAAAAAAGAGCCTTTAACGCCATTATGCTTTAGACTTGCTAATACCTCAGCAGTACCCTCAGATAAATCATGACCGGTAAACACCAGAGCCACCTGCCGTTTTGTCGAGTCGCCCCGGACAATAGCTCCAAAAACATCCCTTGTTACTTTTTTCCGGTAGGCTCCTCCATAGCCTTACCCTCCTTTGAAGCCAACAGATAAATCAACGAAGCGGTACCATCCATTGTCGGCTCATTCGTACTATAATCTCCGTAGTCGTCATGATAGACCGCCAGATCACTTTGAAACTCCGCATAGCTATCCGGATTATTCAACTTGATACCAATCAGATTGCGATACGTGGATGCCATAATAGGGCCATCAACCAACCCGCCGTCGATCGGATGCTTTCCAAGAAAGGTAAACGCCGAATGCGGATCGACAGGTGTATCGCCTCCAGCCGGAAGACCATATACCATACTCGTGCCCCAAGGGTTCGCCCCGAATAACCAGTCAAAATTAGCTTGGGCTAGCTCATCAAAATGTGCATCTCCCGTCAATTCTTTATACCAGAGACACTGGATCGCAAAGGATACCGTTAAGTTGTTGCTACACCAAATAAAGGGAACTCCCCGAAAAAAAGCGTTTTTCTCAGCTCTCCGATTGACTTGCTCAATCCCCTGTTTATAATAGGAAACAATCTCCTCGCGATCTTGTCCTTTTAATCCTTTTGCCAACTCATAATGCCCAAGATTGATAAAAGGATACCACTGATAATGTGCAGCAGTATCGCTAACCATCCAAGGTGTAATCTTTTCTTGCCGGGCGTAGCGTAAGGCTTCTCGTGCAAACTTTTCTTTTTTTGTCATCGAAAAACCCATTGCAGCGGCCAACTGCATATCGTCTACCCAATTATCTTCGGCATAAATATAGGGCGATTTCACAGAAACTGTCTGTGTCACGCCTGGTTTTATATTGGCATAAGCATAGGCTGTTTCCGATTTCTTCGAAAGCAGCGTTGCATATTTCCGATCCTCTTTGTCAAACAACATCGCCCCCAGGCGAAAAGCACTACTAAATTTACCAGCAGTAGAGCTTGTCCCGGTTGTATTGTTCATAAACTTGCCACGCTGCTGTGGCTCGCCATCGATAAAATACACCGGTCTCTCAAATCCACGACCATAATAAGGATCTTCCTTTGGCATCCGCATGCTGGCATGATCCCGGTCATCACCAATCTGATTGTACATTTGGTTGGCCTTGGGATGCATTTTCAACAGCCAATCCAAGCCCCATTTTGCTTCATCGAGCACATCGGCCCGACCATTTTTTCCATCAAGACCATTTGCTTGCTTTAGATCACCAAACACCTTTGGAAAATCGCGGTAAGCCGCTAACAGATGAAATGTCGCATTTGCTGACGTTGTCGCATATTGCAAATAATCAGAAGCATCATGCCAACCGCCCCCCGCATCGATACGGGAGCTATCGGGAATGCCAACCTTTCCTGCATACAGCGCAAAGCCATCGTGTATATGGCAGCTATCGTTAAGAAAAGGGTTGAACAATGTCCGTTGTTGCCGCATATAACGCAGTACAAAATCTGCCGCTCCTTTATAAACGTCCCGAGCGATTCGGAATGTTGGAGACTTCACATCTCCGGCCTGAACAAAAAAGCGTCCTGTATCCTGCATGGAAGAGAAATCAAAACGAAAGCTCTGAACAAAAGGACCATAAGCCCCATAATCTTTTCCAACAGGATGTACATAGACTGTTTTACCCGTTTGTGCGTTTTTAATTTCAAAAGAACGAAGCTGCCTGATTGATTTCCCACCCCATACCGCGACCTTCTTGCCCGCTGGAGTATAGCCCAATTGGTTTATTCTAATCCAAGCATTTTGCTGTGCTTTCGCAAAGTTACAAACAAAACATGCAAAAACAAGCAAAAAAGCTTGACGTAAATTTAAGAAGTTTAGACATTTTTTTATCATATCAAGGCATTTATTTTCAAAAAGACCATTTCAATCGATTGCTTAAAACTGTAATGAAACTATTTTGCCATCCATCGTACTCGCTATCACGGTATTTCTCCCATTTAGTGCAACGGGATTAACCATTCCATTGGATATTTTATATTGCCATACTACCGCGCCTGTTTTTGCGTCAACTCCAGATAGCAAACCCGAATGACTCGGCACAAAGACCAACTTGCCATTGGATATAATTGCAGAAGGTGTCAATTCGTAAGGCAATTTAAGTTTGGACTTCCAGGCAACATCCATACGATCACCAGCAACCGAAATACCTAAAAGATCCCCATCCATCGTCTTCACATAAACCAATTTATGATCTGCAGCCAACCCCATAGACTCGCGCACCCGAATGGTATCTTTCTTTTCCCGCCAGATGACCGCACCGTTCTTCGCATCCAGTGCTGTCATAAAACGATCCGGTGCAACTACAAAAACACGATTGTTTACCCCCACCGGATTGCATGCCGCAGCAGAAAACATCCGATTGGCCTGTCCATTATTCCACTCCCACGAAAGCTTACCCGTTTTGGCATCCAAAGCATAGAATCCATTGCTCCAGGAACCAAAAATTACATTCCCCAAATAATACGTTGGCAGCGTCGATACAAATCCTTTGACCTGGTCAAAACTCCACTTTACAGCTCCCGTCTTGATGTCCAGCGCTCTAAACTTACCATCCGAGCCACCGATAAAAGCTACGCCATCATGTAGCAAGGGGGAACCCAAAACCGCCTTCTCAGTCTCCACCTTCCACAACAACTTGCCATTACGGGCATCTACCGCATAAATTGCATGATCCGATGATCCCGCCACGACAATCCCTTTCCACACAGCAGGCGTAGAATAAACTTTACCACCGGTACGGTATGCCCATAGCTTTTTGCCAGTTTTTAAGTCAAGCGCAAAGATATCGCCCGCGGTATTTGATGTGATCACGCTGTTTTTGTAAACGGCTAGTCCCGCCCCGATATCGCTGGCGTCTTCAAACGTCCAATTGACTTTAACCTGGCCCGCATATTTTGCATTCACAGCATAACTTGGTCTCGGGTAGCTTATCGTTTCATTTTCATAATGATGGTCGAACATTGGAACAACAACCCAAGGTTTCTCCTGCGTTCCTACACCGGGATTACGCTCTTGATAACTGGCTTTGCTATCGGCGATGGTCACAATATTATAACCCCCAATCGCTTTATTCGCACGCAGATTAGACCGTCCCATCACCCCCGGAATTCCTTCCCAATCGTATAATTTATTGGCATGACCATGCCCACAAAGCGCCAATTGGACATTCCGCGTTTTAACTCTTTTCAGTGCATCAAACCAGTTATTTAACGATGAATCCTGTGGATAATGATTAATATAGATCAATGGTAGCTGTTTATCCGGATTCGCTGCAAAAATGGAATCCATCCAAACCAGGTTTTCCCGAGGAATTTGACCAGGACTCATGCGCATATTGGGTCCTGAATTGGTTCCAATGAATGCGTAGCCTTTATGCTTAAAGAAAAAGGTCTCGCCACCAAAAACGGTGCGAAACGTGTTGGCTCCATTTTCTGACCAATTGCCATCGTGATTTCCCGGAATCACGTACCAAGGCAGCTGCAAACTATCTAAGATTCGCTTCGCAAGCTTTAACTCATGATCAGCACCAAACTCGGTGATATCTCCGGAGACTATAACAAAATCAATATCTTTCAATGTATTCAGGTCCTTTACAGTACGTCGCAAATCCTCCTCACCTGTTGCACCACCGACATGCGTGTCTGTTACGTGGGCAAATTTGAAGGACTGCTGTGCTATCGCAACGTTAAAAACGCAGGATAATGCAATAAAAAAGGTGATAATTGGAAACCTCATGCGTAATGTTTTCTTAAAAATAGCGTTTTTATGCATAAAACAGAAATGATATTGCATTTTTATGCATCTTCATGTAAATCAAAATTCATTATGTATTAAAAAGCCTTTCTGAAATTCAGAAAGGCCTTTTAATACAATGCTATCTATTGCCAGCCTGGCGTCTGTGTTAAGATATAGCCCAAATTTGCATATTGTTGAATCTGATTCAGTCCAACAGGAGCCAAGTACGACCGATCGGTAAAACTTACCCTGTTTGCAAATTTCGGAACAACGTAATATCCCACCATAGCATCGGCGTTTTTACCATTGTAGGTGATTGTATTTCCTGCTGCGTCACGGACTTTCAAAACACCTTCGTAAGCTTTTGTCAAACGATTTGGAAGGTCCTTTTTGATATTTACCCAGGGACCCAGTGAATAATCGACATTGCGTGAAAAGTTCATATAATCCAATTTTTTCCAGCGACGGATATCATTCAATCGCGCATACTCATATACAAATTCCATTCTTCGTTCACGTCTGATTTCCCACATCAACGGCGATACATCCGCATCGCGGCTTGGATCGTTCGGCAGGGAATTTAATGTCAAAGGTGCCGTTTTCTTTACCCCTTTAGCTATGGCATCTGCGTCTAGCGGCCTATTCCGTACCGCATTGATTGATTTATCCAAATCACCTTGGGTAACAGCTGCTCCACCAAAAAACTCCGCAAGAATCTGCCTTGCCTCAATCCAATTCAACACAACCTCACCAAGACGCACAATCGGAGCATCATTTGTATTTGTATTACTACTCCATTTTGCTGGATAAGTTTTTCCAATATACGTCAAGGCTTCTCTAGCAGCAAATTTATGACCGTAAGCAAATGTTGATGAAGCTGTATTAACGGTATCCATCAACGAAGCTTCAAACTGTGGGTCTCTCGTTCTCGCCAAAGATTTCATCGAAAAGTCCGATGCATTTGTAAGCGCTGAGTTTTGCCAAACCTTTCCATCGTTACAGATAAAAGATTTCAACAAATCCAAGTTAACGCCCTTCTGCCCTTCAGTACCATTGCTGTAAGAACCTACGGCGTGCGTTACTTTCAAGGCATCATTATAAGTTCTGAAGAAAATTACCTCTGGATTGCTTGAAAGATCTTCAGATGCAAACAGGCTTTTAAAATCACTTCCAAAAGACCACTTCCCACTATTCATGACAACTTCGGACGCTTTAACCGCAAGCGCGAGATACTTTTTCGCACGATCTTGATCCAAGCCATGGTATTTTTCCCAGGAACCTTCAAACAACATGAGGTTAGAAATAAGTGCCGCTGCTGCATATTTATTTACATAACCTTTTCCGTCATCAGCACGCATATTATCAAGCACATACTCAAAATCTGTATAGACTTTATCCATAACCTCCCCGCGCTTGGTACGTTCCTTATACATTGTAGCCTGATCCATCGGATCAACTTCAACATCAAAATAAGGCACATCACCAAACACAGAAACTAACCTACTATATTCGTAGCCTCTAAAAAAACGAGCTACTGCAGTCCAGTGCTTATACTCAGCCTCTGACAATTTTGACTTGGCCTTTGTTTCAATCCTGGTCAACATCACATTAGCCTTTCTAACCCAGTAAAAATTCCAGGTCGGCCCTGAGTAGGTCGTCAACATATCAGGTGTCACCGTACTCGCACCTCTACTCGTCGGAACAACTGACTCAAAGCCACCTTGCGTTCCTTCAGAAGTAAAGTCATCTGCATAGTTATATCCCACTAAGGGAGCATAGGCCGTACCATAAAAAGTATTATAGCCAACAAAATAATTTAAATAAAAATCATTTGCATACAAACGAACATCAGCTTCATTTCTCCAAAAGTTTTCATCGATTACTTTAGTTTGATCAGGCCTATCCAGCACATCCTTACTACAGCCTACCCCCAATAACATGGCGGAAAGCATGATAGATCCAATTTTTATTCTATTTAATTTCATCTGTCAAATTCGTTTAAAAGTTTAACTGAACACCAAATGAGGCACTCTTAAATGTTGGTGTTCCAACACCTGTACGTCCACCGTTGTAATTCGTTTCATTAAAAATCGAGAAGCCTTCCACCTCTTCCGGATCAATCGGTAAGCCACGAAGCTTATCCCAAGTGAAGAAATTCTCCAACGAAACATAAACACGTAAGTTATTTATCTTAGCTCGTTGCACGATATGCTGAGGAATTGTATACCCCACAGTTAGGTTCTTAATTCTCAAATACGACATATCCAACAGATAGCGGGACTGAACTTGCATATTATTGACATTCGCACTACCGCCGTTGTTGAATGCAGCCGGATAGAATGCTCCTTGATTATCTTTCGTCCAGTAATCGTTTACAAAGCTTGCAGGCATTGCTCCATCTGAAGTGTTAAATCCTGGAATCGCCAAGAATCCTGCTCCCCAAACTTTACGTTGCCCCACACCTTGGAAAAATGCTGAAACATCGAAGCCTTTCCAATCAGCACCAAATCTAAAGCCATACTGATAACGAGGCGTCGAATTACCAATGATCTTCATATCGCCAGGATTATCGATCGTACCGTCACCATTATCGATCTCGCCGTCACCATTCAAATCTTTGAATTTAACATCCCCAGGACCAAAATAGAAATTAGTTGAATTTTGGAATCGTGGCTGATAGACAGGCTTTTCACCATTCGGCCCCTCTTTCAAGAGATAGACGTTATCTGTACTTCCATAATATTTGGTCATATCTGCATTTGGTTTTACCAACTGCGGATTGTTATTTCCATCCAATACAAAATCATTGTATTGGTACAGACGGTCTGTCTCATACCCCCAAATATCACCATATACCCGACCATTATAATTCACACCGGTAGTGCGTAATGACGTATAGCCACTAAAAACAGATTTAGAGTCATCCAAATTAGCCCTAAAATTAATACCCAATCCATTCTCAAATCGGTGATTAAAATCGATGGCCAATTCGAAGCCTTTGGTCGTCAAGGTACCGAAGTTACCCCAAGGCGCCGCAGAACCCAAGGTCAGTGTTGTTCCTTCCAAAGGAGCAAACATATTTTTGGTCTTCTTCTGATACCAGTCAAACGTCAAACCTAATTTATTCTTGAAGAATCTGGCATCCGCACCGAAATCCAGGGTTTCCAGATCTTCCCACGTAACGTTTGGCCAATTCAGTTTTGGCGTACCCACAGAATTCAACAATGCGCCATTGACGATGTAATTAATCTGACCCGCGTCCATGTTTGAAACATAAAGATCAGAAGGTACCGTTTGATTTCCGATAACACCCCATGAACCTCTAAACTTCAACTGATTTAATGTAGCCCTTGACCAGTCCATGAATTTTTCTTCTGAAACTACCCAGCCTGCTGAAAAAGATGGAAACCATCGCCATTTCAAATCTGTTGGAAACTTGGAGGAACCATCATAACGGATATTACCTTCAAATAGATACTTATTCTTATACGCATAGTTCACACGGCCAAAATACCCTAATTGAGATTCCCAATACTCACCACCGCTACCCGTAATTTGGCCCACAGCCAAATCAAACTGAGGATTTGTGATATCCAATAAATCAGCACGCTGTGTCCAATGGTAAGAACCATCGTTTGTTACTCTATTTAAACCAAGGATAAATTTAAAGTTATGATCATCATTCAAGTCGAGTTCATACGTTGTAAATGCATTGACAGTATGCTTATGTTCATTTTGTGAACGCATATAGATATGATCTTGCGCAGAACCATTCGCTGTATACATATCATTGGAAAGATCATAAGCTAAAGTTGCATCAGCATCTCCCTTATTGACAACAGCTCCTTCTTTATTGACATAAACTGGATTTCCTTGTGCATCAAACCGTTGTTTGGCTGCTACCCAAGAATTGGCTGCTGTATATCTCGTCCCGTTTTTACGCCAGCTATAATCCTCATTGGTAAATGTATAGTCTACATCTACTTTCCAATTCTTCATTATATTAACTGTAGCACCAGCGCTTAAATTAATATAATTGCGAAGCATGGAAGCTTGGTTTGCCGCCTCATTTTCACTCCATGGACTTCTGATTGGGTTGTTATTTTCGTCATAGCCCATTGGATAAAGGGAGCTCCAGCGATACATGTACAACCATGGATCGGCCGTTGTTGAGTTTGTCGCATAAGGATAGATCTTGTTCCGTTGTGCAAACATCGCTCCACCCCTAATAGTCACATATTTATTCAGTTCGGTATTCAGTCTTAATGCAGCATTATACCGTTTAAACTTATCCGAATCGCCTGCCTTTAACATACCGCTTTGGTTTAACGAACCAAATGAAGCTGTATATTGTGTCTTCTTAATGGTACCATTTAAAGACAAGTTATGTGTTTGTGTGGGAGCCCACTCGCGCACCATATAATCATATGGATCATACGTTCTAACACCGTACTTTTTCGTCGGCGACCCCGGATCTACATACCAGTCTCTGCCATATACCGTTGGATCATCTTTCCCGATTGAAGATCCATATTTTTTATCCCACTCCACTGCGCGTTCATAACTTTCTCTATTTACTTTATAGAAAGCACCCGTTTCGGTTCCGCCAACTCTTTCTAATGCGTCAATGGTATATTTCAAGGCATTAACACGTCCCATTTCCAACTTTTTATATGGATTTTGGAATGAGAAGTTATTAGAATAATTTACGGTAACCTTTTCCGCACTTCCACCTGTTTTCGTCTTAATCAATACGACACCAAAAGCAGCTTTCGCACCATAGATGGACGAAGAGGCAGCATCTTTTAATACAGTGATCGACTCAACATCATCCGGATTTACATATTGGATACTCGGGATTTCCACATTATCCACCAAGATCAATGGACTACTATTCCCTTGAATGGAAGATATTGCACCACGAATACGCATGGTAGGATCAGATCCAACCTCACCACTCGGTACAGTAACACTAAATCCTGGCGTCGTCCCTTGAATTGCCCGGCCGACATCGGCGATCGGACGACTCTGTAGATTCTCCTTCACATTGATCGATGAAACCGCACCAGTTAGGTTACCTTTTTTCTGGGTACCGTAACCGACAACGACCACTTCGTCCAACGCTTGATTATCGTCCGCTAATGTTACATCAAGCGTAGCTGAAGTAACGGCAACCTCCTTCGTCACGTATCCTACAGACGAAAAACGCAACTTGCTCCCCACGGCAGCTGTAATTTTAAAATGCCCCTGAGCATCAGTCTTAGTTGACGCAGTACCGCCAATCACAGACACGCTTACCCCAGAGACTGGACCTTTTCCATCCTTTACAGTACCTTGCACCGTATTTTGAAACGCATTTTTTGCAGAAGAACTCAGAAAAGCGCTTGCTAAATTGTCGCGATTCAAAGCACCTTCTTTTTTTGCAAAAGAATAGGATTCAGAAGGAAAACTCAATCCAAGAGCAACAGAAAATAGTACAAATTTTCGCATTGATTATAGAGTTTTAAAATAAATGATTCTAGTTAATATTGTTAGTTATTGCTATTCGAAATCGGTATAAAGCAGATACTTTTTACGCATTTGCTTATAGGCTTTCAAGTCCTCAGACCAAGAAGCACGAATCTGAGCTTCAGATTGTCCGGAAAGGATTTGCTTACGTAATTGGTCTGTCCCCGCAAGCTTATCAAAAAATTCAGGCCGCGCGAAGAAAGTGGATTTATCAGGTGTCTTTTGATAAAAGTCCAACAGATATTTTAAGGTAAATTTTTGATGATCAGCATCCAGACCGCGCAAATCAACACCATAATTGACTGTTCCTTTGCCCTCCACATGTTTGGACATACCGTGACGTTCGCCCGGTGTAAAAGTAAAGGAGCCATAGACCGGATTTGTATAACCTAATACCTGGAACGGCCAATCCGTACCCCGACCTACCGAAATATCCGTACCTTCAAAAAGACATAATGAAAGGTACAACCGAACAGAAAGATAATTTGGCAGACTTGGCGATGGGATGACCGGCAGCTCATACCTACTGTTATGATTCCAATTTTTGACCTGTACAATCGTTACATCGGCCTGGCGGCCATGCTCAAGCCACCGCTCTCCATTGATCATCTGCGCCAGCTCGCCGATTGTTAAACCATGGATCATGGCTATTTTATGCCAGGAAACATCTGATTTAAACTTATCATCATGCCTTACAGGTCCATCCACCTGGTCGCCATTTGGATTTGGACGATCCAGTACAATTAATTTTTTATTATGCTTTGCACATAATTCCATTACACGGTGCAAAGAAGTGATGTATGTATAAAAGCGTGCCCCAACGTCCTGCAGGTCGAAAATCATCACATCAATGGAATTGACGATAGAATCTTGTTTCTTATTACCTCCATATAATGTAAACAGCGGCAAACCCGTCTTTTGATCAACATCATTCCCAAACTTCTCACCACGTTCAACGTTCCCGCGGAAACCATGTTCAGGCGCAAAGGCAAACTTCAAATCAACCTTATTATCGATCAAGACATCGACAAGATGTTTTTTATCAGCCCCTACAATGGAAGTTTGATTTCCCATTATTCCCACTTTCTTACCTTTTAGTTGTGGTAAATACAGCGTAAGTTGATCTGCACCCGGAATAACAACTTGGCTCGTTACCCGGCCGGTCATGCTGTTTACTGCGGTTTTGCTCGCTTGCGTAGACTTCAACGAATTCCCACAGGAAACCCAAGCAACAACAGAAATTAAAAAGGATAGCTTTAATAAGGCATTTTTCATCATAAATAGACTCTTAGATCATGCACAAATTGCAGTTTTATGCACGAATAATTGAAAATCAGAATAAAAGTAAGTAGAACTTTTCGTTTTTAAAACTTAAAGCAACATAAAAACGCAAAAGAAAGTAAGTATTCACTTACAAATTACTTCTGTAACAGGAATTAAACCGCAATATATTAGTTGAGACTGAAAGCAAAAATACATTACAATAAATTGAAATACAGTCGATTACAATAAATCAGACGATTAAAAAGAAAAATAAGTAAGTGTGCAGAGCACACGCTCACGTAACAAATCAAATACAATTAACATTTTATTAACAATGCAGCAAAATACAGCAAACCAGCAAAATATATTGCAAAACGATCACCAATTGCACACTTATTACTTATTCCTGTAGGAAAACGCAATTTACCTGCAGAACGAAATTCTTCGATTAGGCATGATTTAAGGTAGGGGGTTCAATTTCAGATCGACAAGCTGCTTTCTTAGCTCATGCATAAATTTATCTCCCGGATCATCTTTACCCGTGATGTAATTGGGATCAGTTTCTTTCCACCAGCTTGTTTTCTTAAAACGTTGGTACTCATGGTGACCTAAAACAAATTCGATGGGATATTTCTTACTGAGGTAACGGATAAGCTCTTCATTGGCTTTCAATTGTGCATCAGTCAGTGGATTCTGACGACTACCTATATTTTCTATCCCTATTGCACAATAGTTGAGACCTATGGTATGCCGTGCAAAAATAGAATCTGGTAAAAACTGATAAATCGTACCGTCACGATCGATGACAAATTGCGAAGATACATTCAAGGCACTTGCCTTGGTCAGTTCCGGACGACCCGGAAGCCGCGTAGGATTGAATGTATTAAAGGTCGCTTTCACGCTGTTATTCGCCGTCCAATGCACTACCACCATTTTAGGATGGATAACCGGAGTCGACTGCGATAGACCGTGCCGATTTTTGAGGTACTCCAATGAAAGTTGAATACGGTCCTTATCCCAGGTAATCGGTTTTTGAATAATTTTGGGTGATTGTGCAAAAAGCACAAATGGTATAAAAAGAAGAAGGAAATTAATACAATATTTCATAACAAAAAACAAACTAGATAAAGAAAGCCGCAGTTGCGGCTTTCAAATTTAAAATTATTCTTTGGTATCCCACCAAACCGGGAATGACCAGATATCGTCATTTAACGCATTCGGATGAGATGCTTTTAAATTATCGGAATTGTAGTTGATCTCATGCGAAACCTGACGTACTCTTCTGAACTGCTTTCCTTGCGGTATTTTAGTTTGTGCTGCTGCGGTCACCGTGTACTCATAGGGAACTGACCAACCGGGATAGACTGAACTGCTAAAATCATAGCGACGCATATCATTCCAGTTTTGCTGTGAAAACGAAAGTGCGATAAATTTTTGCGTCATAATTTTAGCCAATGTAATATCTCCCGCCGTACCAATGCCATTGTTTAGAAAATTATCGATCTTGGCCTGGGTCATTGGCGATTTGCTCGGACTGGCGTCTGCATAAGAACCCAGCTTTATATTCATTAAGTCAATATGTGCTTTAATTCCCTCTTTATAGGCATTGAACGCACCTGCTTTATCTCCCTTATTAAATAAGACCTCAGCTTTAATAAAGCACATTTCGGGGTATGCAACCAGATGGGTAGGCGCATCGGGACGCGAATAAAATGTACCTGAAGCAGCCACGGTACCATCTTTCCATCTATAGGTATCTGACACATCGCTGTCATATCCCTTGGAACTACTTTTAATGGATACATAAACGGTATCTCCCCAACGTGCTGTATTGGCACTGTTAATATACCAGGAGTGTGGGTTTACCGTACGGCCATTACTCTGAATAGCCACATCTTTATCATTATAAGAGGACGCTATAGGCCCGGAGTTCATGCGGATAGTAGACTGCATATCTACTCCCTTGGAACGGATCATCTTTTTGGGATAACCGTATTCTGCCCAAGGCAATAATTTGTCTGCCCGCGGATCCTCTATGCCTTTATTGTCAAAATTGGTTAATAAATTCTCATACCATTTCGTAACCAAAGTATTGGTATTCATACCCGCATTATTAAAAACGATAGAGGTTTTTACAGGATCTGCAAATAGGATATCCCCGATATTATCAGTCGCATCATCCATATGGGCTATCACTGTGCTTTCTCCCACCGAAGTGGCAGCCTTATTTAACGCCGCCAATACATCATCCGGTTTGTACAAAGCGCTCTTTTTCGATAGGTTATTCAACCATCGCGCTTTTAAGCCATAACACATCTTCAGCCACTTACTTACATCGCCACCATTCCAGCTGTCGCCGGCTGACAAGGGGGCAGCAGTGCCAGGCTGTGTCATATTAAAGTATTCAATTGCCTTATCAATATCAGCAAGACAACCCTCGAAAATCACTTTTCCACCATCAAATTTTGGCGTTATGATGGTACCCAAGGCCTCCGTGTAAGGCATCTCACCATACCAATCCGTCATTAGCATAAAACCCATGGCACGGATAGCATGCAATGCACCAAGATAATGATAAGCCTTATCGGCCGTAGCCTTATCTTCCATATCCTTAAAATTTGCCCCTGCACCGACAAAGAAAAACTGATAAGGTGTGGTCGACATACCTGCCGCAGGGTTCCAGCCAGCAATCATACTGTTTGATGCAGTACCGTTGACAAATGTCAGTTGCTGTGTCACAAACCCCGCCCGTGTCCCCGCTGTCCCTTGTGCATACATGTAATAATGCTGTATCCAAGCCAAACGACTCTGAACCGAAGCCACGGTGCTGGATGGCGTATTCGGGTCTATATTGATATCCAACCAATTCTTACTACAGGACGAAAATAAAGTTAGAACCAACAGAAATGAGACTATTCTCTTATATTTATTCATGACTTTTCTATCTTAAAATCTAAAATTTAAACCAAACATAACACCGGCTGTACTTGGCACACCGTTGTAATCAATACCTACCGAACTAGATCCCGTTACACCAGATCCGGCAGCGGAGGCCTCCGGATCAAGCCCTTTGTAGTTGGTCAACAACCAAAGATTAGTACCAGTCAAAGTAGCTGTAAGACCTTTTACCACTTTAGAAACACCGGCATTCTTCAGGACACCGTCCGAAAAGTTGTAGGACATCGAGATATTCCGCAAGCGCAACCAGTTTGTTTTCACCATAAAGTTCGCACTTTCACGGGCGTAGAAATCACTCCAATAATCTTGGATAATCTTCCGTCCGCTTGTTGACACACCTTTAATCGTGTACATCTGGTCGGCCAAGAAAGTGAATGTTTTGTTTTCGTACACCGGAGCGTCGTTTGTTCCGCCGTTACGGATGGCTCCGTCCAAAATCAGCTGATCACGATCTTCGGTTCGCTTGCTCATTCCATTAATCGTCATTGCATAATCTGTACCATTATAGATATCGCCACCTATACGGAAATCAAACAGGAAGGACAGATTAAAATTTTTATAAGTCAAGCTGTTATTGAATCCACCTGTCAGCTTAGGCTCACGGTTTCCGATATTATATGTCGTCTGGTTGTCACTTGTTGGCATACCCGTATTAGCGTCCAAAACAACTTTTCCATCAGGTGTACGGGTCCATTGCGAACCTGAGATCCCCATAAAGTTTCCTCCGTTAAAGGATGCGGCTTTCGCATTCCCTACCTGCACGTCTGTGACATACAAAATATTGACCCCTGCGAGCAAGTTATCTACTGTCCCTTTGTTTCTGGACATGTTTAACGTAGATTCCCAAACAAAGTCGTTTTTCACAATCGGCTTACCAGTTAAGGACAACTCCATTCCTTTATTGTAGATATCGCCACCGTTGACTGAGATGAAAATATATCCTGTCGATTGTCCTAAACGTGGAGACAGAATCTGGTTATAGGAATTATTGGTATAGTAGGCATAATCCACGCCCAATCGCCCCTTAAAAAAGCGCAATTCAGCACCGACTTCAAACGAACCTGTTGTTTCAGGTTTCAAAAACGGATTACCTTTCTGCCAGTTATTTCCCGCGCCTACAATTCCACCTAAATATTCAACAGGCTTCCAAAGGTAGGTATTGGTTACATACGGATTTGCGTCCTTACCCACGCGCGCCCAGGAAGCTCTCAGCTTTCCAAAATCCAACCAGTCTGGGCGACTGTCTTTCATGAGTTCGGTAAACACAAAGCTACCACCAACAGAAGGATAAAAATAAGACCTATTGTCTACTGGTAACGTTGAGGTCCAGTCATTTCTTCCCGTAACATTCAAAAACAACATATTTTTATACGAAGCTCTTAACTCACCGTACAAACCAAAAAGACGTTTTTTTGTATTGTTTACTGCGAACTGTTTATTCGCTGCCGCTATATTTTCGAAGCTGTAAAAATTATCTACCTCAAAATGATAGCCCATACGGCGGTTTGTTGTCGTCTTGGTTTGTTCCGAGAAAAATCCCACTAAAGCGCCTAAATCAAAATCACCTACCTTTTTATTGAAATTGGACATGATGTTGGAAGACCAATAGTTGTATTTGAAATCACTTTCCGACATCATACCTTTTTGCCAAGGTTTCTTAATTGCACCACCTTCACCGATAATAGTTGAGTTTTTAGTCAGATAACTATCCATCCCGACACGATAGGTGAGGCTCCACCAATCGAAGATGGGCATACTTGCATTGATACTACCTGTAATACGCTCGGTGTTATCGCCCAAAATATTTTTATTGATTGTCCAGTATGGATTTTCGACATCAGATTCTAGCGGCTGGCGGCCTTCAAACATCCGATACTTCGACCCGTCATCGTTGAGGTATTTCTTCATATTATCACTTCTTGACCAGCTGTACAGGGACTCCATCGCTCCTGTGCCACCTGATCCCCATAACCCCGCAGAAGTTAGGGTTTTATCTGTATTTGCCAGCGAATACCCCACATTAGCGCCCACCGTCAGTTTACCAAATTTTTGATCCCCATTAAAGCGGAACGTGGTTTTATCAAAGCTTGTATTAGGTACGATACCCTTTTGATCAAAGCGGGAACCAGACAGATAGAATGATCCATTTTTATTTCCGCCGGATAAATTAACGGTATTGTCAAATACCGTCGAATGCTGGAAGAAATCTTTCACGTTGTTATAAACAACATCATTACTTCCAAATTTTTCACCCCAGGATTGCGTGGTATAATCATCCAGTACACCCGCACTGTTATAATAGCCACGTTTGTATTTTCCTTGCTGCTCTGGCAAGCGATTCACCCAGTTATTTGAAAATCTACTTGAAAAACCAATCTCCGTACGCCCTTCTTGTCCCTTTTTCGTCGTAATGATAATAGCTCCCGCAGCAGCTCTTGACCCGTATAAGGCTGCCGCAGCCGGACCTTTCAACACCGACACATTGTCGATATCTTCGGGATTAATATCCATCACCCGGTTACTGTTAGAGGTTGCTGTTGCTTGAGCGCCATCGAAGGCACTATTTCCGCCAATAACCGTAGAGTTATCGTAGATCACACCGTCTACAACAAACAAGGGCTGGTTGTCGCGCTCAAGAGAAGTTCCGCCGCGAAGAATAATCTGCGCTCCGGCACCGGCAGAACCCGAAGCCTGTGTTACATTAACCCCTGCAATCTTCCCTGCCAGTGAATTGACCACGTTAGCCGTCTTATTCTTCATCAACTCATCCGATTTTATATCCTGAACAGCATAGCCAAGCGCCTTTTTTTCCTTCTTAATTCCCATAGCCGTCACAACCACCTCTTCAAGGGCCTCCTCACTGCCAGAAAGCGTAACATTGATCGTTGCATTTGTCCCAACCAGTTGTTGTCTTTCCTGAGAACCCACGGCTCTGAAAATCAAAATATCGCCTGGCTCCGCATTGATGGTGAAACTTCCATCAGGCTTAGTTTGTGTACTGACAGATTTACCTTTGATGCTTACGGTTACATTAGGCATTGTACCACCATCAGAAGCATTCGTCACTTTACCCGTTACAGTTTTGGTCTGTGCCCATAAACTGGTTGACAGCATCACCCCTGAACAGAATAAGAGAAATTTTTTATTCATGGTTTTTAGTTAGTTGTTAATAATTTTCCATAACGGGCGGTTCCAACCCTAAGTTTATATCAATTACTACACAATAGTATGAAAAGCTTCCTATTTTTGCAAGCTTATGCGTAATTATTTGAAAAAGAAATAACAATAAACACATTAACGCACAATCTGACAGCAAAAAAACCATTAATCCCTATAAAAACAGATACAAAAACGCACAGCACAGCAAAATAAAAACCAAAACATCTTATAAAAGCATTTAGCAAGACCTTTTCACCGAATTTGATAACAGAAAACAAACATTAGCACAACAAAACCACCAATAGCATGCAGCATCCAACACATAACAGCGTGCTTATGCAAAGGAATGTTCGATTTACACCGCCATTTTAGACTAATTATTAGCTATTGTATTCGGAGATTACTCGGTGCTTCTTCGGTACTTGTTCGGTGCTCGTTCGGTGCTTCTTCGGTTGGAACCGAATAAAGTCCGACTAAATTCCGATTAAGATTCGTTGTAAATCCGAAAAAAGGTTGAATCTACTATTGATCAATACCTATTTATTTTGTAACTTAAAGAAAAATCAATCGCAATTAACTTAATATTATGGCAGTCATTAAAAACGGTGCCAATGGCACGCTTTCGGGCAAAGCAGGATCAGTAGTATTTGTTACCAATGGAAATACAACCTATGCAAGGGGCTTACCTAAGAAAAGCAGAAAAAAACCTTCTGCAGATCAAATTCAATCAAGGTCGCGTTTCTCCCTCATCCAAAAATTTATTTCCCCAATGCTAGATTTAATACGGGTCGGATTTAAAAATTATAACCCCGAGAAGAAAGCATATGGCAATGCGATGTCTTACAACCTCAATAATGCCGTAGAAAAAACGGCAACTGGCTATGTCATCAATTTTGAAAACTTTCGCGTGAGTAAAGGAATCCCCAATCCCATTTCCACCCATACATTTCAGGTAGATGAAGAGACAGGAACATTTACACTCACCTGGGAATATGATGCAGATACTGCATCACAACATAACATCAGCTCGAGTAATTGCCGTTTGCTGCTATACAATCCCGATGAGTGCGCTTTCACAAATGAAAGCATGAATCCTCTTACGCATAAAACACAGACAGCTATCCTATCCCGACAGCAAACCGTCGGCAACTATCATGTCTATGTATTTTTCTACAAAACAGACGGAAGCGATGAATGCACAGACAGTAAATATCTAGGGACATTTGAATGGTAAGAAAGGGAAGAAGGCCTAGGAGCTCAGACTGATCTTCACATCAAAATGCTGCTTGATATAGGCCTGCTGCTCCGCAGAATCTGTCTCCAGATCATGAATAGCACGGTCTCTTTCTTTGTCGACTTCCATCTTCACCACACAGCGGTAGAAACGAAATACATCTTTTTCGGTCTCCAATATTAACCTTGGCACCCGGGCGGGCTTGCCTGTTTCATCTTTTGCCACCATCGTAAAATAAGAGGAATTACAATGCTTGGTTTCGCCCGTCTGAATATTCATGGCTTCGACCCGAATACCGACTTCCATAGAAGAGTTACCTACATAATTCACAGAAGCGATCAATGTCACCAATTCGCCCACCTCAATAGGCTTCAAAAAATCAACTTTGCCAACGGAGGCCGTCACACAATAATGTGCAGAAAATTTAGATGCCACAGCAAATGCGATCTGATCCATCAAAGATAAAATATAACCGCCGTGAATTTTACCGCCAAAATTAGCATTGGAGGGCAACATCAGCTGTGACATCCGAATCACAGATTCGCTTACCGTTTTATAGATTTCTTCCATACCTATAAATTTACTTTGGATAGATTACAATTCAAAACAAAACCTGAATGAATCACATGGACTGACGTACACGCGCCAACAGAAGGTTCGTCCTGACCATTACCGATAGATAATGATACAAAAAAGGGATATCCAAAATTCAGATATCCCTTTTTTACGCGTTGATGAAACAACAGCTCGTTATTTTATCTTCTCTGCAGCATAAGGACCTTCGTTGCTCAAACGGTCAACAGCCTTTACCGCAACATACTGCAGTTTTTTGTTGTTCAATGTCGTTGGGATGTCCTTACCTGTAACCCCAGGCTCCAATATTTCATATTGCCATACGCCACCGTAGTTGAGATACAATACCCATTTTGCAACCTGATCAATTTGCTGGTGCTGCCATTTCACAAAAGTAGTACCACCCTGTGGAGTTACCAGCAAAGTAGGTTTCAACAAAGGATTTGCATTTAACCAAGGACTTGTTGGTACCAATGCTTTCACCTGATAAGGCCCATTCACCAAAGCTTGTGTCATGGCCGGGTTTTTGGTAAGCCCTGCCAGACTCCAGTGGATCACCCCTTCTCGGTTATCAGGCAATAGCGTACGTGCTGCCTCCACTTGATTAACAATTTCCTGAACATATTCCGGACCACGTCTGCCGACTGTATTGATACCTGGCCACAGGTGGCGTCCCAATGTATTCTCACTTTCCCACCATTTTAACAAAGCCGTATAGCTTTGTCTGGCTGGCTGTATAGGCCAATACAACTGGGGAGCAAAATAGTCTATCCAGCCTTTGTTCAACCATAATTTAGCATCTGCGTAAAGCATATCATACTGGCTAGATCCCTGGATTCCTGACGGATAACCCGGTTTCCAGATACCAAAAGGACTGATACCGAATTTTACAAAATTCTTCTCTTTCTTAATATCCTTATAAATCCGTTCGATAAAGGTATTCACACTATTTCTGCGGAAGTCTCCGCGTGATAGATCCCCGCCATTACGTTTGTATTCATTGTAACTATCCGAATCCGGGAAATCCTGTCCACCATTATATTCCGCGTAAGGATAGAAATAATCATCGAAATGTACGCCATCGATATCATAACGCTTGACAATATCCATAACCACACGTGCTGCGTGGTCCTGTGTAGATTGTTTGGAAGGATCAAACCAATAATAGCCCTGCTTCAATTTGACAACCGACTCAGGCATTTTACGTGCCATGGAAGCTGAAGTAACAGCACCGCCAGCAGTATGATGAGCACGGTAAGGGTTCAACCAAACATGCAGCTCAATTCCTCGTTTATGCGCCTGCTCAACCCAAAAATCAAGCGGGTCATAATAAGGGGAAGGCGCCTGTCCTTCTGTACCTGTCAAAAAATAAGACCAGGGTTCAAGATCACTTTTATAAAATGCATCGGCTGATGGACGCACCTGAAAAACAACAGCATTAAAATTATTGTTTTTCAAAAAATCCAAAATACCAATTGCTTCCTGTTGCTGCTCGGCGGTACTCAGGTTATTTTTGCTCGGCCAATTGATATTGGCAACAGAAGCCACCCAAGCGGCGCGAAACTCGCGCGGTAACACCGGAAGATCGACAACAATTTCCTTCTTCTTTTCTGCAGCCGGCTGTTCTTTTGTTTCAATTGTATTTTTCACCCGTTCGCGCTTGGGTACCGAAGGCGGATCTTTTTTTACAATTTCGACATTTGTAGTTGTGGTATTGACAGGCTCCTGTTTTTTATTTTTCTTGGATGAACAAGAAGATAAAACAAAAAGTGCTGTCGCTAAAAATAATAGGGAACGTTTCATCAAGCTATAGAATAGTGTTTTTTCAAAATAACGAACGAAGATACATATAATATTAGTCAATCACGGCCAATCGGTTAATCTTCTCCGACATAGATCAACGCTTGAACTCTCCTTTGAAGATCACCTGCTCCAGCCTGAAGTCGTCGTTAAAGACAATGATATTCGCTATGCTTCCCTGATTGAGGTTTCCAATATCCGTCCTTTTTAAAAGATTTGCGGGATACCGTGTTGCCATTCGGATCGCTTCATCAAGCGGTATACCCACCCTTTGCACAGCGTTTTTTACCCCCTCAAGCAAGGAGATTGCCGCTCCTGAAATGGTGCCATCAGGCAGGGAATAATAGCCATCGTTCAATACGTGATGATATATGTCTTTATCGCAGGCGGCTACAGCATCTGTAATCATAAACAGCCGCTCGGCCATCTGACGTTTCGCAATTTTTACGGCTTCAAAGCTTACGTGATGTCCGTCGACAATAATACTTGCTTGTGCAGTCGGATGATTAAAAATTGCGCCGACTAACCCGACTTCGCGATGATGTAACGGCGACATGGCATTAAACAGGTGGGTACTTGTTGGAATCCCCAGATCATAGCCATGGGTACCTTCCTCAAAAGTCGCATCACTATGCCCGGCACTGAGCAATAGATTATAGCCCTGCAAATGCTGTAAGATATCATCAGCGATACATTCTGGCGCAATGGTCATCATCTTGACAACCTGATTTCCGGACAAAAGATCGTCGATCTTTTCCTTTGTAGGCTCGATAATTAATTCCGCGGGATGCGCACCCCGTTTTTTAGGATTCAAAAAGGGACCTTCCAGATGCAATCCTAAAAATGCATCGTGCCGAAAGCCTTCTGCCACCCGAATGGCATCCTTAAATACGGGAATCGTATTGGTCGCTAAGGTCATCATAAAAGAAGTTGTGCCTTTACGGACCAAACCCTCAGCGATGCGTTCCAAAGATGCTACACTACGTTCGGCAGAATACAAGTCCGATCCGTCACCATACAATTGAAGGTCAATCAGCCCAGCACAAATATTAGACCCGCCGACTGGATAACTGGTATAATCTGCAGGCACCTCATCATCATGGACAATCGCTACAATTTTACCTTCGCTGATCAGCAATGCTCTTTGCTCCAAAATCGACTCACCAGTGTATATTTTGCCACCAATTAATGCTATCTTATTCATATAAATTCTATTTCATTACCAAGTTACCAAAATTCAAAAAAAACCTGTCACTTGCATAAGATTTTGTTTCGTAGGCTACAAGAAATCCGTTCAAAGTTTTTGATCTTTTCATTTTCACTTTCTAATTTACTGTTGTAACTTAGTTCCATGTACTTCTTTAGAAAGCGTAACGCCGATCGCCCCACAAATGGCAGCATAAAAGCTATGCATATTATTAATGCAACGGCCATTATTGTCTTTTTATTGGGCCTGATCTACAAAATATTTTTTACATCCTAAACACTGTTATCCATGTCAAAAAAAGAAATTTTAAATACCGACAAAGCTCCTGCTGCAATAGGACCATATAACCAGGCAATCAAAGCCGGTAATACATTATATGTCTCTGGACAAATTCCTCTGGTTCCCGAAACAATGGAATTAATTTCATCGGGTGTGAAAGACGAAGCGCATCAGGTACTAAAAAATGTAGAAGCTATCTTGACCAATGCGGGATATACTTTTGAAGATGTTGTCAAAGCTTCGATTTTCTTAAGTGATATGGGTAATTTTGCCTTAGTCAATGAAGTCTATGCCGAATATTTTAAGGAAGCGCAACCAGCGCGTGAGTGTGTTGCGGTAAAAACCCTTCCTAAGAACGTAAATGTCGAAATTTCGGTCATTGCCTGGAAAGATTAATCCGTGGAAAATAACAACGAAACAGCAAGCCGCGGAAAATATCTTTTCGCGGCTTTTTTGGCCCCTTTTATCTGGGGATTTATGTCTATCCCTGTACGCTGGATACGCGGCTATCCGGCGGAGGATATTCTCTATTTTAGAATAATAACTGCACTTCTAGTCCTTTGGATATACCTGCTGCTGTTTCGAAGAAAAACCTTTAAAGCTGATATTCTTAAGTTTCAGCTTCTACCTCGAGTGGGCAAGATCCGTCAAATTTGTCTTACCTTCCTCGCTTCGGCGTTAATCTTTGGCAACTGGTTTACTTATATCTATGCGGTCAACCATATTAGCATTCAGTCTGCGGCATTGGCTTACCTGACCTGCCCCCTGATCACGGCGGCGGGTGCCTATCTCATGCTCAAGGAGAAGCTAACGAACTGGCAAAAAACAGCGCTTTTTATTGCCTTTGGCAGCGTAAGCCTCCTTGCAAATGGCTCGCTTCATGATGTCCTATGGGCTATCACTATTGCCACCTGTTACGCTTTTTATCTGATCGTACAACGGGTATCTACGGGTTTCGATAAACTCAATCAATTGGCGGTCCAACTCAGTATATGTGCATTATTTGTGATCCCCAAACTAATCTATAATCATCATGCAATTCCTACAGACCCCATATTTTGGGGCACCATAGTTCTTATCGCATCGCTATTCACGATTATCCCCCTATTCCTGAGCATGTATGCACTCATTGGCATTTCATCAACAACGACTGGCGTTCTGCTCTATATTAATCCACTGATCGCTTTTACTTTGGCTGCAACCTATTTCGGAGAACCCGTTTCTCCAATCAAATATGTCGCTTACGGAATTATATTGGTTGCGATCATGCTATTTAATGCTGCAAACATCAAACAGGTTTTTGCAAGGCCATTACGCGGTTAAGCACAATGATTAACAATGCAATAGGAAACTTCATCCACATGGAATGGCCAGTTTCTAGCAGAAAACAATTATTTTATTCATATCCACCAACCAGCTAAAATCCGACAAAAAAAATGACAAAACACAAAATACACTGATTATCAAAATATTAAACACTAAAAACAGTTAAAGTGTATCATTTTTGTTTCATAAAATTTTTGATTTTTGCTCAACTATAGTAAATTAGATCTTTATTAAGGGAAATCATACCGCTCTTTTTTCTTATAACAGGTATTGAATAGCAAACACACTATTACAAATAATCACTTATTTTGCCCCCCGATTATTCAATATCTTCTCTTCTAACCAAAATGCTAAATGGAATTAGCCCATTTCATTAAAATTTCACCGTTATGAAAATATGTATATAAAAAACTGAATATAACACATATACTATATGAATAACAAATTATACTCTACATTAAGGGTGTTAGGTATTGTTCCAACAATACTTTTTTCAGCATCTTTATTGCACGCGCAAACCAGCCAAGTAAAGGGAACGGTTGTAGACGCTAAAACCAAAGCTCCTATTCCAGGTGCCACGATCAAAGTATTGGGCACTTCCAACGCAAGTTCTACGGATGTTAAAGGTGCATTCCAGATCAATGTCGATGACAAAAACCGCATATTAAACATCAGTACGGTCGGCTATGAAAACAAAACGGTAACACTTGGTCCCGGCGAAACGACAGTGACGGTAAGTCTGGACGAACAGACACAGCAACTGGAAAGTGTGGTCGTTACTGCTTTGGGTATTAGCCGTGCACAAAAATCATTAACATACTCTACACAACAGGTCAGTGGTGACGAATTAAACAAAGTTAAAAGCACCAACTTGGCGAATAATTTAAACGGTAAAGTTGCAGGTGTTAACATTGCTTCCAGCTCTTCTGGACCAGGTGGTTCAGCAAAAGTTATTTTGCGTGGTAACAAATCGGCTTCCGGTAACAATCAAGTGCTGTATGTTGTCGATGGTGTTCCAATCAACAATCAGACATTAGCAAGCCAGCCAGACAACGTTTTCGGCGGACAACGTGATGGTGGCGATCCTATTTCATTGATCAACCCAGAAGACATCGAAAATATCTCCGTATTAAAAGGAGCATCTGCGGCGGCATTATATGGTAGCCAAGCGGCCAACGGCGTTATCTTGGTAACAACGAAATCAGGTAAACAAGGCCGCACAACGATCAACTTCTCCTCAAGTGCACAGATCGAACAGGCTGTATCGACACCAAAATTCCAAAGCCAATATGGTCAAGGTTCGGGTGGCAAAAACAGTAACACCAGTGTATTTAGCTGGGGCGACAAAACCAATGGTGCCAACTATGATAATCTAGGTGAATTTTTCCGTACGGGTAGCAACTTCACCAATTCATTGACCTTGTCAGGTGGTAACGAGAAAAACCAAACGTATTTTTCTTATGCAAATACCCTTGCAAAAGGTATACTTCCAGAAAATGACCTGATGCGTCACAACTTCAATCTCAAGGAAAGTGCTTCATTCTTTGATAATAAGTTGACCGTTGAAGGAAGTGCCAATTACATTACCCAAAAATTAGATAATGCACCTACTTCAGGTTTCTATTATAATCCATTGGTTGGAACCTACCTATTACCTCGCAGCTTAAATATTGCGGATTATAAAAATTTCGAAACGTTCAACACAGGCCGTAATCTTTACGATCAAAACTGGTTTACACTTTCGGATGACGAAACTACCCAACAAAATCCTTGGTGGATTATGAACCGTAATTCTACACGTTCAACACGTAATCGTTTGCTCTTGAATGGTAGTGCGAAATACAAAATTGCACCTTGGATCAGCGTGCAGGCCCGCGGTAGTGTAGACCGTACCAGCGAAGTATGGGACCGGAAAGCTTATGCAGGCACGCAGCACATTTTAGCGCGTGAAAATGGAGCTTATAGCTATACCAATACCACGATCACCCAACAATACGGTGATTTAACGGCCAACATGAACTTTAATATTGGCGATAAATTACAAATCACAGGATTGGTTGGAACGAGTATCACCGACTGGAAAACAGAAGGTACAGATTTTACCAGCGGTAAAGATGGACTCAAAGTTCCCAATCAGTTCTTTATCCAAAATACGACAACTCCGGTCACTTCGACATTGTCTGCAAACCGAAGACAATTGCAATCGGTATTTGCATCGGCTAACTTAGCCTATGACAACTGGATTTATTTGGATCTGACTTCACGTTGGGATTGGTCGAGCACATTGGCCTATACACCGCAAAACCCATACGCTTATCCGTCGGTCGGTTTGGGTATCGTTTTGAACGACAAGCTTAATCTACCTGAATTTGTAAATATGGCCAAAATTCGGGGTTCATACGCAAAAGTCGGAAATGATCTTCCGCCTTACACCACCTTGCTTACCAACCGGGTAGACCCATATGCGGTACTAACGGTGAATGATATTGCCTTTTTGAAGGAATTAAAACCAGAAAAAACGGCTTCCTTGGAGATCGGTACGGAATGGCGCATGTGGAATAACCGTTTGAATGTGGATGTTACTTATTACAAAACAAACACCACCAATCAGTTTTTCAAAATTGCAGCTGGAAATGCATCCCTCAACAACATGTATGCAGTTAATGCCGGAGACATTCAAAATCAAGGGGTAGAAGCATTGGTATCATTGGATGCGATCAAAAATGATGACTTCAAATGGACAACCAGCCTCAACTTTACGTACAATAAAAACAAAATTGTAAAACTTGCTGACGGTATTTCTGAATTTACCCTAACAGGTGAGGGACGTAATAATTTTGCTTCTAAATTGCAAGTTGGTGGTTCTTTCGGAGACATCTATGGTCAAGATTTTATACGTGACGGCCAAGGAAGGATTCTTATTTCTGAGGACGGTATTCCGCAGAAAAACAACACCTATACCAAACTTGGGAATTCAAACCCAATTTGGCAAATGGGCTGGAACAACAGTTTCAATTATAAAAATTTCAACTTAAGCTTCCTGATCGATGGTAAATTTGACTACGAAGTGATGTCCGTGACACAAGCGTTGCTTGACGGTTACGGTGTCTCGAAAGCGAGTGGCGACGCCCGTGCCAATGGCGGTGTTAGCATCAATGGGGTTACACCAAGCGGTAAAGCCGTAACAACAGTGGACGCCGAAAAATGGTACACTTCCACGGCTGGTATGGGTCCGGTTAGCAGCCAATATATTTACGACGGAACGGTCGTGCGGTTGCGTGAATTGACTTTCGGTTATGACTTCAATATTAAAGACAGTTTCTTCAAAAAACTTCGCGTAAATGCTGTAGGAAGAAACCTATTCTATATTTCGAAAAAGGCTCCATTCGATCCTGAAGTAACGATGTCTACGGGTAATTCCTTAAGTGGTGTGGATATCTTTATGATGCCGGCAACACGTAACTATGGTCTTACACTAAATGCGACTTTCTAAACGACCAACAATGAAATATCCCTCGTTAAAAAACACATATATCGGTAAAAATGACGAGGATATTTTATATAGTCTTAAAATACAAACGATTAAAAGATGAAATTTAACATAAAAAACATATCCAAGTTCTCACTCGCTTTTTTAATGCTTGGCGGCACCTTAAGTAGTTGTACCAAGAATTTTGAGGACTATAACAAAAATAACATTGGCGTTACGGATGAGGATTTAAAAGGTGATGGCCAAGATCTTGTCATTTTCTTGCGAAATGCACAGATGTCTATTTACAATTTCTCGGGCGCGGGCGATCCCAATTCCTATCAGGTACAACAGAATTTAAATGCGGATGTATTTTCAGGTTTCTTCATGTCTCCTACTCCGTTTAATAGCGGGCAGAACAACCTGAATTACGCCATGGTAAACGGATGGAATGGAGAACCATTTAAAGTACTCTATTTGAATGTTATCAAATCTATTGAAAAGCTAAAAAGCAATGGACTTGCAGAGACTTACCCTGCATTATGGGGTTCGGCATTGGTGATCAAAGTAGAAGCTGCCAGCCGGGTGACAGATATCTATGGTCCTATTCCATATAGCAAAGTAGGCACCTCCAATACTGTTCCATACGACAAACAATCCGATGTATATGCTGCTTTCTTCAAAGAGCTCGATGAGGCTGTAACAGCATTGAAATCATACAAAGCGGATAGCCCAATGGCTGCTAAAATAGACCAGATCGATCTTGTATTTCCGAATACAGATAATCAGGTCAGATTTAAAAATTGGTTGAAAATTGCCAATTCATTACGTCTTCGCTTAGCGATGCGTTTGGTTAAAATCGATGCAACTTTAGCGAAAACACAAGCTGAAAAAGCATTGGATCCAGCAAATGGCGGTGTATTGGAAAGTAATAGCGAAAACTTCAAGATCACTGTACCAGCAGACGGAACCTACAGCAACCCACTTTGGTTTATTTCCAAAAATTGGGCTGACACGCGTATCAATGCGACACTTTCGTCTTATATGACAGGATTGAACGACCCTCGTATCTCTAAGTATATGTCTCCCGTCATTAAAGACGCAACAACAACAGCTTTCGCGGGAAAATATATCGGAATCCGTACAGGAGCAGACGGCATCGAAAAGGATAAATACCAAAAGCTATCAGCTTTGAATACCGAAGGTACAACGCCAACTTTCGTAGCGACAACAGCACCGATATTAATGACTGCTGCTGAGGTTTACTTCCTCCGTGCCGAAGCAGCATTGAGAGGTTGGAACAATGCTGGGGGAACAGCGCAATCACTTTATGAAAAAGGAGTGGAAACGTCCTTTACACAATGGGGTGTATCAGCTGGATTAAGCACTTATCTCAATGATAATACAAGTAAGGCAGCAGCTTACGAGGATCCTTTCAACGCGAAGAATAACGCAGCTTCACCTAGCGCACTGACCATCAAATGGAATGAGGGCGCTACCAACGAAGAAAAATTGGAACGTATCATTACGCAAAAATGGTTGGCGATCTTCCCTGAAGGACAAGAGGCCTGGAGTGAATTCCGCCGTACAGGATATCCGCGTCTATTCCCTGTTGTGGTCAACAATAGCGGTGGACTGATCGACACGAAAATACAGATTCGTCGTTTACCGTTCCCACAAAATGAATACAATACAAATGCAGCTGAAGTACAATCTGCAATCTCCTTGTTGGGCGGACCTGACAACGGCGGTACCAGACTTTGGTGGGATGTAAATAAGGGTAATTTCTAATCGAGAGATCATCCGGAATAAATTCTCAAACGGGGCTATTCAAAACTTGGATAGCCCCGTTCTTATATAATTTTTATACCCTATCCAACGCAAGCTCAGCTCCAAATCATACGAATATTGGAATGAGACAGTCAATACAAAAGCGCAGGAACTCACCAAGCTGCTTCAGTCTGTTCCCTGCACAAATATCGAAGAGTTTGAAATTATACAGCGTCCATATTATACTTATTACCTGGTACATTCATCGCTGAAAAACCAATTCGAAAAATTGCAGCTGGAGCTGGATCAGCTTCAAAATGAGCTTAATAAAGCCGCCGAACGTGATGGCATATTGATGTACGAAACCCAACGCCTGTCAATCCACCCCTGGGAAAAATCTGTCATAATGGTAAAGCGGCACTTCGCTTTGCCTACGAACTATCACTTGAGGAAACCAATGCCGAACTGCCCAAAAGGTACAAGGAACTAAAGGAGTTCTATAAAGACGTGACCTGCTCAAATCCAAACGATTGGACCAGTCATTTTCTACGCTCAGGCTGCTGTATGGAGAGGATTGCAGTCCACAAAACCATCCGATCAACCGAGATGATAGAAAAAATTGAGCTCTACAATCGTCTCATGGAAAACAAGCTCCGTCTGGAGAAAACGAATTGTCAAGGCGGCTGTCCAAATATGGCCAGACCAGTTCAATGCAAGGATGGCAAACCATTTGTAGAAGTATATAAATCTTAAAAATTAAATTTTTCGTAATTTAGCCATTCAAGAAGAATGGCTGAATTAAGTTTAATTACCCCCATAGAATACCTCAAAGGTGTAGGCCCACAAAAGGCAGATGTACTCAAAAAGGAGCTACAGGTATTTACCATTGGTGATCTATTGACACAGTACCCTTTCCGTTATATCGACCGTACGGAGTTCCATAAAATCCGGAAACTTCATCCCGATATGATGGCCGCACAGGTCTTGGGCCGCCTGGTTTCTTTACAGCTCGTGGGCGAGAAAAGAACGAAACGGCTTGTCGGCTCATTCAAAGATGAAACCGGCTCCATGGAACTGGTCTGGTTTCAGTCCATCCCATGGCTTCAGAAATCTTTGAAAGTCGGTTCCGCATATATTATTTATGGCAAACCGAGCGAATTCAATGGACAATTATCCATTACCCATCCCGAAATGGATCTGTATAACCCGCAGGTAAAACAGATCGGCAATATGAGCTTACAGCCGGTTTATTCATCGACAGAAAAACTCAAAAAGTTTAATCTGGATACCAAGGGAATCCAACGCTTACAACAGACTGCATTGGAAACCGTATTCCGTAGTATTGACGAATCGCTTCCCCAGGATGTGCTTGCTAAACATGGTCTCATTTCCAGGCAACAGGCTTTCGCTTCCATCCATTTTCCAAGCGATCACAAGGAGCTGAACCAGGCCATCAAACGCATCAAATTTGAAGAGCTATTTTTTATTCAGCTGAAGCTGCTCAACAACAAGCAGCTCAACACACAGAAATTTAGAGGCCAGCGGTTCAATAAAGTCGGTGAAAAATTCAACACGTTCTTTAACGAGCGCCTTCCATTTCCTTTAACAGGAGCGCAGAAACGCGTTGTAAAGGAAATCCGCATAGATACCAATACAGGTGCACAGATGAACCGCCTGGTACAGGGCGATGTAGGTTCCGGGAAAACAGTTGTTGCCCTTATGAGCATGCTGCTTGCTGTCGACAATGGATTTCAGGCCTGTATGATGGCTCCTACAGAAATCCTGGCGACACAGCATTATCATGGACTAAAGCAGCTCGTGGGCGATGACATCGTCAATATCAAGCTACTTACAGGATCCACGAGCACAAAGGAACGCCGTTTGATCCACCAGGCACTGGAAGATGGCAGCTTAGATATTTTAATTGGCACCCACGCCCTGATCGAGGATAAGGTACAGTTCAAGAACCTGGGCTTCGTTGTTATTGACGAACAACACCGCTTTGGCGTGGAACAACGGGCCAAACTCTGGCGCAAGAATGTCATCCCACCACACATGTTGGTCATGACAGCGACGCCAATTCCACGGACATTAGCCATGACCATGTACGGTGACTTGGACATTTCCGTGATAGACGAATTACCTGCTGGTCGTAAACCGATTAAGACTGTTCACTTTTTTGAAAGCTCCCGTTTACGGATGTTTGGTTTTATGCGCGAGGAGATCGCCAAGGGCAGACAGGTCTACGTGGTATATCCCCTCATCAAGGAGAGCGAAAAACTGGACCTGATCTACCTTGAAGCAGGTTTGGAGAACTTACAGCGTGAATTTCCATTACCACAATACAAGATCAGTATCGTTCACGGCAAAATGCCTGTAAAAGATAAAGATTTTGAGATGCAACGCTTTGTCAAACATGAAACGCAGATTATGGTTGCCACCACCGTTATCGAGGTCGGCGTCAATGTTCCGAATGCATCGGTGATGGTCATCGAAAATTCCGAACGTTTTGGATTATCCCAGCTGCACCAATTGCGCGGCCGTGTAGGCCGTGGTGCTGAACAATCTTTTTGTATCCTGATGTCGGGCAATAAGCTGAGCAAAGAAGGACGATTAAGGCTGGATACCATGGTACGTACCAATGACGGCTTTGAAATTGCAGAAGTGGATCTGCAGCTCCGTGGGCCGGGCGATATATCCGGCACACAGCAGTCTGGTGTTCTTGATCTCAAGATGGCGAACCTGGCTACCGATCAGGCATTGCTTACCGAATGCCGCAACACGGTCATTGCTATCTTCAAAGAAGATCCAACGCTACAAAGCGAAAAGAATCATTTGCTCCGAAGCTTCCTCGCCAGAAAATCAGATGGCATTGCCTGGGATAAGATTTCTTAATCGCATGTCATTTTCGAAATAAAAAACGGGGCCAGCAAATAAATCAACAACGTGTTTAAGTGAATAAACAGAGCACAGTGGAATCTAAAGGCCGCTCGTCAACATAAATAGGATACGAATTGTTGTTAATTAGCTCTTGAAGACAATTTATCTTTTTTGTATATAAAACCAAATTTATTTACTTTTGCATCATTATGAACATGATATAGAAAAATATCCCTTCTTTTACTAGGCAAAAGATGGCGACCGAACGCTTACATATTTTGAGTTGCCCTGGTAAGCAAATCACAGGAAATTTATTGGTTAATGGAGAATTATGTCATAATCGGCATCAGTCTTGTGTGGTGTACAAACGCATAAATTCTTAAATTTACCTTTTCAAACAAAAACCGGGCTTACAAGCTCATTGAAAATAATTTAAAAAGTGAACGTATAACAAGAGGTAGGCAATAGCATACATTGCAAAGCTTAATGACCTCCCTACTTCACTTGAAAGACTTAATAGTACAAAATGGCCAGAATTAAAATACACGATACAGCAATAAAACCCGAAACAGCCGTCTTGGTGAGTGTGATCACGCCAAGTGTGACGGAGACAAAAGCAAAGGAATATTTGGAGGAACTTGAATTTTTGGTACAGACTGCCGGTGGCGAGACCAAAGGCATGTTTACACAGAAACTGGGCTTCCCAGATCGCGCTACATTTGTCGGCAGTGGAAAGCTGGAAGAAATAAAAGCATACGTTGAAGCGGAGGAAATTGACATCGTTGTTTTCGACGATGAGCTTTCACCTTCGCAGCTGCGTAATATTGAGAAAGAATTGAAACGCAAGATATTGGACCGCTCCAACCTTATCCTGGACATCTTTGCCCGACATGCCAAAACTGCTCAGGCAAAGACACAGGTTGAATTGGCACAGCTGCAATATCTATTACCACGTCTGACCCGTATGTGGACCCACTTGGAACGTCAGCGCGGGGGTATTGGTATGCGTGGTCCGGGTGAGTCACAGATCGAGACCGATAGACGGATCATCCTGGACAAGATTTCCCTGTTCAAAGAACGCCTAAAAGCAATCGACAAGCAAAACGAGACACAACGAAAAAACCGTGGCGAGATGATCCGTGTAGCTTTGGTAGGTTACACCAATGTCGGAAAATCAACGATCATGAATATGATCTCCAAGTCTGATGTACTGATCGAGAATAAACTTTTCGCAACATTGGATACGACGGTACGTAAAGTTGTGATCGACAACCTTCCTTTTTTGCTTTCAGACACCGTTGGTTTTATCCGCAAACTGCCACACCACCTGGTGGAATGTTTCAAATCCACATTGGATGAGGTTCGGGAAGCCGATGTCCTGATCCATGTGGTCGACATTTCGCATCCGAATTTTGAGGATCATATCCAGGCAGTAAACGAAACATTGAAGGACCTTAAAGCACTTGACAAACCGGTGATTACAGTGTTCAACAAAATTGACCTTTATAAACCGGCCGTCGAAGAAGGACACGACGGTGAGGAAATCGAGGTCACGTTGGATGATTTTCGTAATTCCTGGATGGCAAAAAATTCTGATCCAGCAATCTTTCTATCAGCAACGAATAAAACGAATATCGAAGAGTTCAAACAAAAACTTTACGATATTATTGTGAAAATGCACAATGAACGCTACCCTTACAATAACTTATTGTATTAATTTTGACAAACAATGCCGTGAACGGACCTTATGTCCGTTCACAGTTTAATAAAATACGAAATGAACAAAGAGGTACAGTTTCAAGATTGGGGCCTTGTCGATTATCAGGAAGCCTGGGACAGACAAGAATCCATCTTTAAGGGCGTATTGGACATCAAACATGACAACAGAGTCAATGCAACAGCAACAAATACCCCAAATTACTTGATCTTCACAGCACATCCCCATGTTTACACCTTAGGGAAAAGCGGGCACGAGGAATACCTATTACTGGATGAGAAAGGACTGGAAGAGAAAGAGGCCAAATTCTACAAGATCAACCGTGGTGGCGACATTACCTATCATGGTCCAGGACAGATTGTCGGTTATCCGATACTGGATCTCGACAACTTCTTTACGGATATCCATTTGTATCTGCGTACACTGGAAGAAGCTATCATATTGACCTGTGCGGATTATGGTATCGAAGCAGGGAGATATCCCGGGTTTACGGGAGTATGGATAGAACCGGATAAACCAACTGCACGCAAGATCTGTGCAATGGGCGTGCGTGCTTCACGCTGGGTGACCATGCATGGCTTTGCATTCAATGTCAATACAGATCTTGATTATTTCGGCAACATCATTCCTTGCGGCATTGACGATAAGGATGTAACGTCTTTAAAACGGGAGCTTGGCAAAGAAGTTGATATGGAAGACGTGAAAGGGAAACTTAAAGGCCATATTGCCCAACTCTTTGAAATGCAAATAGTGTAATTTAAGTTTTCAATAACATACAAAGGCCCTTTGAAAGCGGAATTTAATCTCCTTTCAAAGGGCCTTACTTTTTTGAGCATCCCTGTTCCTCCTGGTTAATCCCCCTACTAAAGACACAAACGAGGGACATTTTCAGGCACTTGGAGGTCTTTACGCGACCCCGACGCTATTTCCGAATATCAACAATAATACATACACTCATAGCTGGCCAGTCTTCCATCAACAAATCTGAAAATAAATAATCCTGCATCGCCATTTTGAATATAGAAAGTATGTGGCGTTGAAATCCAGTCTGCCGAAAGCAGTTCACCAAAGTGGTTTACAAAGTCTCTTTCTGCATAATTGGCATCCATCCGCTGGTTACCCAACACAATAGCTTCACCCGCACTAAAAAATAGCTTATACAAGGTTCCGACCACTTTGCCTTTATAATTTTCTTCAAAGGCAACGATCATATTCGGTGTTTTATAATAATACCGCGGCTCCCAGCCACATTCGGGCATATCGGGGATTTCGGTAACCCGCTGCAGCGCCAGTTGCTTCATTTGTCCATCTGTGATTTTACCATCAAATAAAGACACTCCTTTCCATTCGAAATGGAAGTTTAAGGCCTTCAGTTTCTTTGCGTACACCTCGGACTGGAACTCATGTTGAAATTTATCGGCCAATAACAGTTCAAAATCGATATCAACCTTGGGGTCCACTTTTCCCGCTTTGTCGTAAGATTCCTTCCAATAGGTAAGCGCCTGTTTTAACTTAGAATACTTCGTCCAGCCGATTTCACGTAGACGGCCTGCCTGTATCAGTTCTTCCTCCTGGTTCTTCCCTTTGACAGCCAAATATTCTTTAAGGACCTTGTCATAGCTTAACTCAGCACCCAAAAATTTCATCTGAATGTACTCCGGATTTTCATGGAAGTGGTCTCCGATGTAGACCCATCCATCTGTGTAGAGCGGCACATAATCGATACATACCATTTCATTGAGCCCCGTCCTACGCACAGCGGTACTTGTGGTATTGGGTGCCTTACGCACGCGCAATTGCGAGACCTGTACATAGAAATGTGGGCATTGAGCGCCTTCGGTTCCGCGATAGAAATATTGTTGCGGTTCTCCGGCAGACCTTTTCCCATCCATAGCACTTTTCAACGGCTGACGGTCGATAAAACCGATATCCCCATTACTCACCTGCACTTTGTACTGCGTATTGGTGGAGTCCAACAGATACACTGGTGCCTCTGTCGGAAAAACTCCCAAGAGGTCTTTATTATTTCCTGCTTCACGGAAAAGGTGCCCCCATGTTGAGGTATAAAGTGGCCGTTGACCCGCTGGCTGTGCTACTGCGTGATGCACAAACCAACTAACAAAAAAGCAGAGTATGAGTAATCCTTTTTTTGGCATAAAATTAATTCTTTGAATACATGACTATTGGTCGCTCCATTGCGATCAAAAGCAGGGCACGAGACATCTATAAATGCAATAGAAACTTTTCCTGGCTACCGGTCAAACACGCACCGTTGCAATAACGAAATTAAAACAAAAAGGAGGCCAATGAAATCACCGGAATCAGGTATTTTTTTGGGCAGGAGATTGTTTGGTTTCTAAACTACGCAGTGTGGCTATTTGCGCTGCAGTAAACTCACCTGTCCTTCCAATGAGAGGATTGTTTTTTCCTGTGCCTTGACCGTTTGCTCTAAGGCATTAACCAGCTGCTTATAAATTCCGAGGCCTTCGGCAGTGGCAGGAGCTGTTTCGGCTGGTTGCGCACCGAGCGTCCCCTTCTCATCCTTTCGCATCATAGTCCCTTCACCCATGAGCAACCAGGCTGGACTAATGTCAGGATGTTTGGACAGTATAGCCACCATAGCATCTGAACTGAGTGCAGTATTTTTCTGCCCTCCCTTAAAGTTTGCATAGGAAAGTTGCACATCTTTGAAAAATTCGGTTTTACTGATGCCTTTGGTTTCAGCGATCAGCAGCACACGTTCCTTTACATTCACTTATAGCTTTTTTAAATGTTGGCTGTTTATTTATTTCTTAACGATTTTATTTCTTGCTCTTGAATCGACAATAATCGCTCCAACGAAATAATTGTCTTCTCCTGAGATTTAATTGTGATATTTTGTGACGATATAACCTGTCTTAAGGAGTTGACAACGGCATTACTAACGCCCTCAATTTCATTTGTCACATAACCCTCCTTTTCTTCTTCCTGAGCAAGAACGGGCTTTAGCATCTCACCTTCGCCTTTTAACAACCATTCGGAAGAATATGCAGGATATTTTTCAACAATACTAACTAACCATTTCGCCTGTACATCTGTATTGTTGGTTAAGGCACGTGTAAATACGCCTCTACTCGCTCCAACGGCAGTTTCAAAGGCTGTCACGCTCAGTCCTTCTCTATCTGCAATAACTTTAATTCTCGTTAAAAAAGAACTCATAATCAATAATTATCAATATAAAATTTGATTAATTGAAAATTAGTGTTTAAATTAGCTTAACTATTGATAATTATAAACACATCATTCACCAAAAACTAACAAATGAAACCAACAAGGCTATAGATCAGTGCACAGATCGTAATGAGCCCTAGCAGCAGTTTCATCAACTTTAAAACATATAATCTGATGAAAAATACGCAAAAGAAACTAAAAGCGAAACATTTTCGCTATTTAAGCCAAGAATACATCGACGATCCGATGAAATATCTCGAGGATTTTTTCGTAAATGGTACAAGAATCGACTATTGGCTCAGGGATGTAAACCTCTTGATCAATATCGCCACGAATCACCAAATGGCAAGTCCCACATGTATCAACAATTATTACATCAAGGAACTCATACAACAGGTCGAAATTGCTTACATCATTTTCAAAAAATGCAACATCCAAATTATAGAGAATCCGCTATTCTTTTTTTCTAAAAAAGCAGATTATTGGAAGTATACTATTGACGGCATTTACACAAACAATGGAATTGAGTCTTCAACAGATAGTATTGCTCGCTTTTTCTCTTATAAAACCCTGCGCCAATGGTACGAGGTATTGGACGATCTATGGATAAAAACCGGTAATGCTGACGACGAATTCATGAGTAACCAGGCCGATGAAATATTAGCTATTTTGGAGCTCATTCAGAGACTAGCAGTTTCACTTGACAAAATCAGGGAAAGTGGAACTCTTCCAGGCACAAAGGATTCCAAAGAGAATCTTAAAGTTAAATCCAAGAATCAACGCATTGAACAAATCGGAGATTCAAAAGATAGCGATATCACCATAACAGAGCATAAGAAAAACCCTGATTTTTATCCTAAAAAGCAAGTTAAAATCCCTTTGTGGTTAGCTCCACAAGCCTTTTCAATGGAAGCTATTCAGTCGTTCTTTATCCATAATTGTCTTGACGGTTGGAGAGAATACATTAAATATTGGCACAGGGCAGCAATCACAGAAAATTGCTCCTGGTCTGCGGGCAGTAATTATAGTAGTTCAACGTTGCTATTCACTTATTCCTGCATATATTCTCTATTGGAGATGTTTCGCAATGAAGCTGATCTTCGAAAAATAACATGTACCGTCCAAGATCCAAAACAGCAAATAATCCTCCGTTACCCTCATTCTATCCTTATCAAACATAAGGAGGAAAAATACACTTTAAACTATACAAGCACTGAACAACTCGAGGACTCGTTTCTTTCTATTGCCAATCTGATCAATCAGCATGCAGAGATCGAATGGAATGAGATTTTATACGACTGGCTAGAATATGGATTGTCTAAAGAAGCTTACTCCAATGCAGAGTTTTCGAATCAAACACTATGTATCCATGATCGATTAATTAATATCATTGAACTTGCGTACCTACTTGCTTATAAAGATGAAATTGAAATACTTGATACTGCTTTCCAGCACTAAAAACACGAGAAACTAAAAACCAATTTTACATCAATAACCCCTATTATGAACACCGATATTAACCCTATTGTCGAGGCAATCCTTCGTGCTGTTGCTGTCGATGAAATCTATCAATGGACTTTTGACCACGCTGGTAAAAAGCATCAGATGCTACAGGTCAATCTTACGTCAAATGCCGGAATTCGATTTTCCGATGCCAACAGTCTGATAAACAAAACTGTTGGCTCCTATCCCAATGTATATATCAATGTGAACTTCACGCACGAAATACAACAAAAAGTGGATCAAGGTTTAGGCCGGGCCTATCTTATTTGCCAACCTGAAAACCGCATTTATCAGAATCCTGTGCAAGAGATTCCCCTTATCTTACCAAATAATAAAAGTGACGAAGTCATCGAAAAAACACGGACATATATTGAAAAGGAAAAGAGCAAGATTCGATCTTTTATTGATGGCTACAATTTCTATTTTGAGCATAAAAATTATGCACACGCAGCATTCATGCTACATCAAGCTTTAGAACTTGCATTTCGAACAGCCGAAAATATTCTTGTTGTTGAGGATAAGAAGTCCCATTCCTTAAAAAACCATATAAACTATCTCAGAGCTTTCGACGATCGCCTCGGCACACTAGCCGATAATAACGAAAAAAAACAAGCTTTGGAGAAAATTAACAAGGCTTACATCGACTATCGATATCACTTTGATTATTTTATCGATGAAGATGTATTAGAAACAGCCTATCAGATTGCGATCAATACATTAAACTGGATATACGATTATTCCAATCTTCTCTATGAAGAAATTAAGGTAAAACTTACCATTCTCCCGAGTTGCAATAAAGAGATTGAAAATTACAAAACAAACGATGATATATACAAACAAACCTATTGTAACTCCAACTATCAGGATCTTATTCTTAATGCAATTGAATGTTATTGTACACCTGCTTTGGTTGCTTGTTTTGGTTATGACTCTGATTATCACAGATACCATAATGCGCTCCAAAGAACCAAAAAGGACCATATCACCCATTCCTACTATATTTTTGTTGCTTATGAGACTTTAAATGGCGAACTCAATAATTTATCACAACTCATTGCGGATATGCTCCCCAACAATGTGTCGCTCACGCTGACCCTGGAAAACTCAGCCGTTTTCAGCAAACAGTTTTCAAAGGGTCATCCCTTTTTTCTTTCACTCCTGAAAGCAGGTGACATCTGGTTGCAAAATACATCCATGGCCAATATCGATCTGGAAAGCATCGTTGCCCCACAGCTAAATCTAGATTATGTACGTCAACAATGGAACACGCGCTATAATAATGCGCGCACATTATACTTGCCTTATGAGGAAGACTGCTCGGCAATAAGCATCGAGGCCGTATATTTTATGCTATCTCAAGCGCTGGAACAAGTTTGTCTTGGTGTAATCAATACCGTACTTCAATACAAACCGCAACGGGTCAACCTTACTTTCCTCATGCAACTCTGCAAATTGTTAGTTCCTGATGCCTACTTCATTTTTTGCTTGGATCATCAAGATCAGCTTAACGCCTTCAAAAACATTACGGAAGCACAGCAGGAATTTAGATATAATGCAAATTATAAAGGAAATCCACTAACAATTATAGAATTGCAAAAACGCACAAAAACGTTTATAGAAAGGTGTAACCAAGAGATGGAGAGCTATTTCGAGAAAATTTCTAGCCAACAGCTGGTCGAACAAGTTGAATAGAAGGCCGATTATGAAGGAATAAACCAATTATAATTATGTCAAATAATTTGCAAATAATCGGGATTATTCCGATTGCTATATAAATATTTAACAAAGCGGTCAAGCAAGGGCCCGAATATCTTTAATTTCCAATATATTCTTAACGTCATCGCGTTCCACGGCATGTATCATGGCACGTCCGACTTCATGTAGGGAAAGTACTGCTGAAGGGGCAAAAAATTTGATTATTTTGGCCACAAAAGCAAAGGGATTGGCATGCTTTTGCCCTGCAACAGTCGTCATTGCTCCTGGTCTAAAGTTATACTCCTTTTTGAACGGCAATTTGGCAAGATCATTCTCTGTTTTACCCTTCACCCTAGCCCACATCACTTTGCCTTGCTCCGTACTATCGGTGCTTCCTCCAGAAACATAAATAAAACTGATCTCCGAATTGATTTCCAACAGGGACTTTGCAAAAGCTAGTGTTGTATCATAAGTAATATACCGGTACTTGTCTTCTTTCATTCCCACAGAACTCACGCCAGCACAGTAGAAGCAGGCATCATAGCCCGCAATCGCATCTCTAAATAGCGAAAGTTTAGTAAAGTCTTCTACCAAAAGTTCCTTTAATTTTGGATGCTGAATGGCAGCCGTCCGGCGGGAAATGCTCAGCACGGCTGTTACCTTTTCATTTTGTAGGCATTCCAGCAAAACGCCTTCGCCAACCATTCCGGTAGCTCCTGTTATAATTACCTTCATATTTCAGCATAGCTCCTCATCGGAACCTTTAATTAAAAATACATTATTGCCCTGAGGCATTTATACAACCCAATGACTAAATCCGCCGCAACCGCTCTTCTTCCAAGTCTAGTTGATATAACTGTGAACGAACAATCCCCTCATCAATGGTCGACTCGCAGTTTAGCTTCTGAAGATATTCCCGTTGCACATCCAAAAGCTCCATAAATATCACTTTTGTCTTTTCGTTCATCCACGAATCATCGGCCGCATTCACCTTTTCTTCCCAATGTTTCAGAATGCGGTCCATAACATCACGATTGTGCAGCTCTTTCTCATGTTTATCTTTTAGAAATTGGTAAACATGATGTTTCAACCCTTGCTTCATGCGACTACGGACCTGCCCTTCGGGCTCTTCTTCAAATGTTTCGAACAGCCTAGTCCTTTTGATTAAGTAGGGTAAAGTAAGCCCTTGTATCAAGAGCGTGGATAAGATCACGACAAAGGTGATGAATAAGATCAGGTTTCGCTGCGGAATAGCCACACCATTCATAACGACAGGAATGGATAATGCTGCTGCCAGTGACACCACACCACGCATGCCGGTCCAGCCCAACAAAAGAGGCATTAGAAAACGCTGTTTAGTAGATCTCGATCTTGGCGCCACACCCGGGCGAAAAATAAGGGTAGCAATCATGGCTGCATACGAGCTGATAATACGGGCAAGGATCAATACTGCCGTTACCAAAAGACCGTACCCGATGGCTTCCAACAGCGACGTTCCATTGGACCGCAAACCCGCAACAATCTCCGGAAGATCTAATCCAATAATAAAAAATACGATACCGTTCAGGATAAACACAAAACTCTCCCAGACACTCAGCCCCCGCACCCGGCTCGTACTATTGAGAAATGTCAGCCGCTGACCGGACATCAAAAGGCCACCGGCAACGACAGCCAATACACCTGAACTATGGAATTGCTCTGCGATCCAATACATAAAGTAAGGTTCAATCAAGGTAAGTGCAATATCCGAGGGCGCATCTGTCGGTAGACGCTTGTGTGCCTGTATAAAAAACCAACCCAATAAGAGGCCAATACCCACACCACCGACCAGCATCCAGATAAAGGATACCGCAGCTTGTCCCCATACAAATTGACCTGTCCCAACAGCAATAAGAGCAAAACGTACAATGATCAAGGAAGAAGCATCATTTAATAGGCTTTCGCCTTCCAGGATCGCAGAAGTAGCTTTGGGAACTTTCACAAATTTCATAATCGCTCCTGTGCTGACAGCATCTGGCGGTGACACAATACCTCCCAGCAGGAAGCCCAACGCTAGTGTAAAGCCCGGTATATAATAATTGGCAACCACCGCGACAGAAAGTGCCGTAAAGAATACAACCAAGAAGGCAAAACTCCCGATAATACGCCACCATTTCTTCATCTCCTTAAACGAAATTGACCAAGAAGCCTCGCAAAGCAAGGGCGGTAGAAAAATGAGAAAGATGACATCCGGATCAATCGTCACTACGGGCAAAGTGGGAATAAAACTAATGAATAGCCCCGCCAGAACCAAGAGAATGGGATAGGCTACCCGTAGTTTGGTCGCCCACATTTCGATCAATACGATGATCGCAATCATTGCGATAAATAAAGGAAATAAGCTGTGCATACTACTTCATAATTTATAGATCCGGAGATATCCTTTTCTTAATGTAAAGATCTCAAATGGAAATTACAAAAATCACCGGACAACCTAATTTTTTTCTGTACCCCTATTTTGACGGCACTCTGTACCTAAACAGCATCCTGTACCCTTCTTAAATTAGCAAAAAGATTTATTCTTATGGCGACAACTGCACATCAACCGTATCTGATCAGACAAGTGGATCTTTCTGATTTAGCGCTTATCAAAGAAATACAAAACAAAAAGCAGGTAGATACAGCACGCATAAGCATGCCTTTCCTGGTGCTCGACCAAGGCAATCAATTAAAAGCCTTTTCGTCTGTAATACTCTGCAAAAAGAATTTACTGTCGGTCGAAATGACCTACGACGGTCCTATTTCGGATATGCTTTCCAACGTATTTATGGACAAAGCGCAATCCTTCTTTAAGCAGCAGTTGATGGACCTATTTGGTTCGGAAGAATCGCTCATAAAAGGAATCCGCCGATATAATAACTGGTTAAATCAAAACAGAAACAGTAAATTAGCATAAGGATGGAACAGCAACTGTTATATAAAAAAATAGCCAATATTGTCGAGAACCAGATCAAAAATGGTTCCTTGGTCTATGGCGATCGTTTACCTTCTGTCCGCAGCGCTCAGAAATTATACAATGTAAGTTTAAATACGGCAAAAAGTGCCTATATGGAACTAGAGAGTCGATCGCTCATTGAATCACGCCCCAAATCAGGCTATTTCGTTAGCCGATCCGGGCTTCGTCGGATGGCTATCCCGTCCATTTCTACCTTCAAAATCGACGAAAAGAAACAAGATCCCGCGGCATTGATCGATAAAGTTTTCCACTCCCTGGAAGACAAGGAAATTACACGCTTTTCACTGGGTTTGCCCAGTGCATCATTACTTCCGATTCAGAAACTCAATCGATGCATTATAGAGTCGGTTCATGAGCTGCATGATTACGGTGATCAATATGGACAGGTACAGGGAAGTCCGAGCTTACGGAAAGAAATTGCCAAATGGTCATTGGTACTTGAGGGAAAAATAAGTGACGAGGATCTTATTATCACGTCGGGCGCCATGAATGCCATCTACAGCTGCCTTCGTGCCGTCACTAAATCCGGTGACACCATAGCGGTAGAAAGCCCCCTTTACTTTGGCTTTATTCAGGCTTTTCAACTACTGGGCCTCAAAACCATCGAGATTCCGACCCACCCTATTACGGGAATTGAATTGGATGCCCTGAAAAAAGTTATTCATAAAATTGATGTCTGTTGTTTTGTCACCAACTTTAGCAATCCATTGGGCGCACTCATGCCTGAGGAGCACAAGAAAGAGCTTGTCAAACTGCTCGCACACCACCATATTCCATTGATTGAAGACGACCTATATGGAAACATCTATTTCGGTTCGTCACGGCCCAAACCATGCAAATATTTTGACGAGGAGGGACTGGTGATGTGGTGTGGATCGTTTACCAAAGTATTAGCCCCAAGTTTTCGGCTCGGTTGGGTTGAGCCCGGGCAATACAAGGATAAGATCCTAAAACAAAAGCTCATACAAACGATTTCGCAGCCTGCAATTTACCAGGAAGCTGTTTCCAAATTCTTACAGATCGGCCGGTACGACCATCACCTCAATAGCTTCAGAAAAAAACTGTACAGCAATTATGTCAATTTCAGAAATAGCATTGAGGCCCATTTTCCGGAAAATACCAAAATGTCGCAGCCCGAAGGTGGCTTTGTACTTTGGTTAGAGCTGGACAAAAAGATAGACTCAACGGTGCTCTACGATTATGCGCTTAGGCAAAAGTTGAGTTTTGCACCGGGAAGGATGTTTACACAGCACGATCAGTTTAAGAACTGTATTCGGCTTAACTATGCTGTGGACTGGAACGAAAAGACAGCACAGGATCTGATGCGCCTCGGCCGATTTTTTAAGGCTGTATTGTAAGAGGAAATTTCCGCGATCATCAGTATGGTATCCTTGGATAAGAATTGCTCTGCGCCATGAGGCGTTATCTACCAGGATCTGACCTTAGAGGTATTTAAGCCGTACCCTATAAACGTTCCAAGGGCACCTTGTGAGCACCCTTGGAATTAAAAAACGAAGTATATTCACTTCGCAGAGAGAAAAGAATCTTTGTTAACGTATAGTCTCAAAGAATTTTTTAGTCTTGTTATAGGCGATTACACCAATTATACCGATCATCAGCCATAAAAAGTCGACGACGAAAATATCCCGCTGTCCATTGCGGAAGGTATCCCAGATCCAGTTACCAGTCATAAAACCATTGGCAAGTGGAATAAAAAATGCCAATATGCTTCCAACCAGCAATGTTTCGCGATTGGTTCTGCGTATGCTTCTCCGGATAATGTAATACAGTGAAAATAGGAGCCAGCTATAGAAATAAACGCGGTATATAAAATCCTGATTGACCGCTGGACTCAATTTAATAGCAATAAAAGTCAATGCTGTGACAGGTAACATCGTCAGACATATTGCCGTGAAAATATTGGCCGCCCAGAAATTGAATTTTCGTTTTCGTGGAATTACGTTGTTTTTGTCACGCGCTACTAACCAGATCAATATACCCGAAATAATAACCAGACAGCCCATAACTCCCAAAATAAAGTACACCATCTTAAGCGGGTAACCGCCATAATCGCCATAATGCAACCGGTATATAATGCTGCGTACCCCATCTGCATAGCTAGCATCGTCAACCGGTGATTTTTCGGCAACAACTTTATTATCGGCAGCTCGCACAGACAGCAACCCAGATCCAGCAAAGCTTTTGTTAAAATGCGGCTCCAGTTCCATAACAACGTGCATGTTGGAGTCTGCGTAGTTTTTGGTCGTAATACGCTGAAAATCGGCTTCCGGCCATTTGTGTTTTGCCAGATCTAAAAATGGAGCGATCGCAATCGCTTTCTTTAAAGGTTTATAGGTATAGGGAAAATCGGTTGCGGCACTCACACCGATATCCTGATACATTTTTTGCTGATCACCATCATACAACAACTTGCTCAGCGGCAAAGCGAGTACTGAATTGATGATCAAGAACGTACCTGTTACCGCGAAGATAAATTGAAACGGAAAACCAATGACGCCCAATGCGGTGTGCATATCGGTCCATACCGTTTTCCATTTACTAAAGGGTCTGAACACAAAGAAATTTGAGACGATCTTATCCCAATGCAGCAATAACCCGGTAATAAGGGCAAACAGAAAAATAAAAGCGGTAATACCTGCAATAAGATAACCAAATGGCGCTATGCCTACCCGAATCGGCACCTGATTGAGCTGGGCCAAGAAATGCAAACGAAATAAAAACTCGCCCATATCGTAATTCTGCACATAGTCTCCAGCCTTTTTATTGGCAAAATTATAGGTAAAGTTCTTTGAATCATCATCTCCACCCCTTCTGCGGCTATTCTTTTTTGCAGCTTTTTGTTCAGGCGTGATCTTCGCCAGGTTTTCTTTATTGAGTATACTATCGTTGGATGCACTCAAGCCCACATAGGCTGAACTCCCTTCCCGGTGCATATAAAAGGTAATATCGCGTCCATGCAAATTTGTTTGTCCTCTGAGTGAGTCGAGCAAATGATCAACGTTTTTATGATCTTCGCGATAGGTCTTATACGACGTGTTATTCTGCCAGGCAGCGATTTCGTTTCTAAAAAATGCAAATGATCCCGCAAAAAATATCACATAGAGGATGGCGCAGATGATAATGCCGCTAATGGTATGTGTATTGAAGTAAATATTATAATTTCGGTTATTCATGATGACTTACAGTTTGAAGAAATAGGGCAGGGAGAAAAGGACAGCCAACACTAAATATATCCCCCATATTTTCCATCCGCTCTTAGCAAGAAAGGCCAACAAGAGCAGTACTGCCCATAGAAGATAGCCCGTGAAGCAAGCCGTGGCAACAACATCCTTTTTCTCAAAAATATGAGTGACCAAAACGTGGAAAGAGATCATGACGACATAACCACCGATAAATCCGGCTGTAATTTTCAGGAATCGCTGAAAGGGCGTACTGAGGTATTTTTTATTAGCAGGCATATTTAATCGGTTAAGAAATCAATAATTCAACACAAAGGCTAAATACATACAATCCCATAATTGGGTATAATTTGAAATAGCGATAAGGATTTAATAAGACCACAAGACACATCATGCACATGAAATAGGCAAAAAAAGCAAAAAAACCTGCTCCAAAGCCTTGCAGATAAAGAACAGCTATAAATGGAAAGATCAACAGTAGCATGCTCAATGTGCGCACAAACTTCGTTTGTGCGCACAATTTTTCGAGCCATTGTGGTCTAGGGCCAAACTTCACCTTTTTACTTGTATTGTAAAAAAGATAGCTCCCCAAAAGTATAACGATTAACAGTGTACTATACATCGATTCTATAATTTATCTCGATCGGTCCGTTAAAATTTATAGGTCACTCCCATGCGAAAATTACGTCTGGCTTCGACGATATAGGAATAATAATCCACACCACCGAGCTTCTGAACGGCCGCACTTGCTTTGGAGATCGATCCAGCAGTCAGCAATTTGCGGTTGTCCAACACATTATTGATTACGACCGAAATGGCATACTTCCCTTTTTGATAGCTGATGCCTGCATCGGTACGCAGATAATTTTTGAAATTACTTTCTTTTGTTGTCCCAACTGCGCGGTCAAACATTCCCTGAACACTTCCCATAAAGCCAAGTCCACGCACTTTCCCATCCTGAATACGATAGGATACAAATGCATTGGCTGTATGTTTGGCCGTATTCGGAGTGATATTACCTATATTTTCTTCTTTGGTATCTTTGGAGATCTTCGAATCTGTCAAGGCATAATTTGCATTCACATTCAGCCCCTTAATAATTTCACCGGTGACATCAAATTCGATACCCTTGCTTCTGGTTTCTCCCAATTGGGTCTGGAATGACACACCATTAACGACGTGGCTCGGATCGGGGTCAGCTACCAGCGCATTTTTACGGGCAATAGTGTAGGCACTTAACGTGGAGATCCATTTTCCACCCATCCACTCTTTCTTAACACCTGCTTCTAAATCATTTCCGCGTATTGGTTTGAAAGCATTACCTTCCCAGTCGGTACCAGCGACAGGAACAAAAGATTGATCAAACAAGCCATATACACTCATGGATTTATCGATCGAATAGCTCAACCCTACCCTCGGCGTAAATGCTTTATCGGTTCTGTCAGCTACAGACGTTTTTCCTATGGTCTCATTAATTGTATAGCGTAAGCCAAGCGATAAACGCAATTTCTCTTCCAGGAACGCCAATTCATCGTGCGCGTAGAATGACATATAGTTTGTTGAAGTCACGTAGTTGCTACCGCCCGCACGGACCTTTACACTCTGCGAACGATCCAGCGTAGGGAATACACTGCCTGGAATACCGTATTTAGGATCATAGACGTTGAGCGGAGCTGAAGGAATCGAATCTAAAATCGTTCTAAAATCGCCCCAGAACTTCTTATTACCATAGTCGGCTCCCACCAAAATCCGATGACGAACGCTTCCGGTATATTCTTCTCCGTTTAAAGAAACCTGACCAAAACTATTTTCACCATGTTCGTCGGCAATACTGTAATAACGTGGCATATCGCCATTGGCTTTCATGTAATTCAGCCATGTACTGGTGGCTTTCATATCAAAATTGAAATAGGCCATCTGTGCATGCAATTTCCAGTTTTCGTTTAGTTTGCGGTCCAGGTAAATATAAGCACTATGGTCTTTTAGCTTTCCGGGCTCCATGGAGGGATCACCATAGAAGAAGTCATTGGCAATACCCGGATCGGCAAATCCTTTGGGTGAGAACGTATAATTACCATTTGACAGGTAGGTAGACCCTTGGTAGGTGTATTCAAATGTTAAGTTCGTCAAAGAATCTACTTTATAGGTAACCACTGGCGCTATAACAAGCCGGTTACTGTAATTATATTTTGTAAAAAAATCTTTTTGTTGTCCGGCCACATTCAGACGGTAAAGCAGTTTGCCATCTTTGCGCAATTTACCATCCAAGTCAACGGCAGCGCGATAGGTACTGAAGCTCCCTGTATTCAGGGTAACAGATCCCTTGGTATTTCCGGTAGGTTTTTTCGTTACCACATTATAAAAGCCGCCAGGTTCGCCATTGGCAAGCATGAAACCGGCGGGTCCTTTTACAAATTCGATCCGTTCGATCATACTTGCATCTTCGGCTGTAGGCCCCCAAGAAGCTTCGATGTTCATCCCATTACGGAACGCGGGGATCTTAGAGCCACGCATACGGATATTGGCATATTGGTTGTCCCAATGGCCCTGACGTGTTGCACCACTAACATTACGCGTAATACCATCAACAATGTCGAAAACCTGTTGATCTGCCATTAAATCGGAAGAAATAACCTGTATATTTTGAGGCAGCTCTAGGATTGGTGTTTTAAGGCGTAACGATCCGGAGATACTGTCAAACTTATAATGCTCATAGTATTTACCATAAACCGCAACTTCGTCGATAGCTTGCGATTGGTCTTTCAAGATGATGGGACCAAGGTTTGTCGTTTCATCTGTTACGTTCACTTCCATCGTATGCTTACCGTAACCGATCGCTTTAATCTCGATATGATAGGTTTTGGATGAAAGCTTATGAAAAGCGAAATGCCCCTCACTATCTGTGCTGGTGGTCACACCCGTATTGCTTAATTTTACTGTCGCCCCTGTGATAGGTTCGGATTTTTCATTGATAAGAATTCCTTCAATGACTTTGTTCGTCTGCGCCTGTGCAACAGAAAACACCGAACTAATCATAGGAATAGCTAGAAAGGATAAAGTTTTATTCATGAATGTAGTATGGTAGATGTTGTTATAGTAGATACCGCTTAGATATTCTTTTTTTGTAAGGACCCATTGGTGTTTCCATCGTTTCAGATAGATCCTTATGCTGTCTGCGCTATAGCTGCGATTATTTGACGGTAATGAAAGTTGTACTTCCCTGCCATGCCGAAGCATAGGCTTTCCCTTCATGTTCACCTGCAGTTTCAGCAAACGTACTTGCTTCCAAGACGTATGGACCAGCCCATATTGCGTCAAATGTCAGGATGCCATGCTCGTCCGCAACAAACTCTTTTCCCCAACCGGTAGTCGAAAAAACAGAAACTTTGGCCTGTGGAACAGCTTTGCCGAAGCTGGTGATCTTTGCTTGTATACGTTGCCGCTTTTTTGCGTTAGCCGCACCAAGCAACTCAATTTGCAATGGGCTTTTTACATTTTTATAATCGAGTGTTGCAGACTTTCCTACGATAACAGGCACTAAGGAAGAAAATTCATATTTCGTTTTACCGCCTAGATCTTTAGGTGCTTTAACAATGGATAGGAAATAGGTTCCGGCTGCTGTAGGTTGGAATGAACCGCTAAAGTGATCGCCTTGATTCGTCAATTGAAGCTTGACGGGTTCCTGTCCCGGGGCATGTAACATTAATGAGAAGTCCTTCACGTCGGAGTACCATTTGTCGACCTGATCTCTTTCATTCGTTGCAAACTCGCCGTAATATACCTTGACTTCATGGGATTGGTTTAACGTTCCATAAGAAGATGATTCAATCCAAAGGGCATGGGCATGACTAGTATGACTACACAGTAATACCGTAAGAAATGTGAAAAATGAAATTAAAATTTTCATAATATGTTGATTGATGTTTAGTTTTCTTCAACTTATTATGGGAGAATTTGCAGGTGTTGCATATGCTTAACAACGAATAAAATAATAAAATTCGTTATCTTGCAAGTTCTTCCATATCGTATATCGGGAGTAACTGACACAGCGTGCTGTTTCAGTCATCTACATGCAGTTGCCGCTGTATGTAGATTAACGCCATGTGATAGATTGCCGTCTATTACATGGTGTTTTTGTTTCTTGTGTCCAAATAAGTATAAAAGATATTATTTAGACTGATTAAAAACAAAGCAAATATAACAGGAAATCTTTTTAAAACAACTAATTTTTTCATTTTACAGTATTCTTACGCTTTAACTGAAGAAATACAGCGAACAAAAAGAGCGTTGTTAGTTAGGAAGAGAGTGCGGAAAGGATTGAAAAAGATGCCACATGGTTTTCCAGCACAAGTTTCAGGTCGAATAATTCTGTTTCCTGGTAACGTGTCGCGACATGCAGCTGGATACGTTCGCAATGTGGTTCGAAAGTTTGCTGCACCAGATCGACTGTATTATTTTCGCCGGAGAGGTGAGTGAGGATAAGATGTTTCAGACGGTCGGTTTTATAGGCGTTAAACAATTCGACGGCAACGCGATTTGACAGGTGTCCCCAACCACTGCTGATGCGATTTTTCAGAAAATACGAATAGCGTCCTGTACGCAACATCTCCTCGTCATAATTTGATTCCAGGAGCAATACATCCGAATGTTGAATAACATGCTGCACATTTTCGCAAGGTCGTCCAATATCTGTCAGGACACCGATATTGTATGTTCCATCTGAGACAAGAAAGCTGCATGGTTCTTTGGCATCGTGATATTTGGGAATACCGTACACCTTAAGTCCTCCAATTTCAACAACCTCATCAGGAGAAATGATATGGACCAAATGGGATGGAAGATGCAAACGGGTGCCATCGTAACTTCCCTTGGTAATATAAACCGGTAAATTATATTTTTTGGCAAATACAGATAGGCCCCTAATATGATCAGAATGTTCATGGGTAATGAAAATTGCTTTGATCTGAGTCGGTAAAATACCCAGATTGTACATCCGCAGGTGTATATGCTTGCTGTTGATTCCAGCATCTATCAAGATAGCAGAATCATCTTTAGCGACATAATAACAGTTCCCATTACTTCCGGAGGCGATTGCACAATATTTCATTCGTTTATGCTCTTTATAAGAATAGATCTATTTTACCGCGTCAAAGATACGAAAAACGAGAAAACTTCGGCAGTCATTAACATTCCGGCAAACTCAATGGAATATTGACGGCCAATCCACCATCTGCTGTTTCCTTATATTTGGCATTCATATCTAAAGCAGTCTCCCACATGGTTTTAACCACCGTATCCAAACTTACTTTTGCTTTATCCGGATTCGATTGCAGTGCTAATTGTGCCGCAGTAATGGCTTTAATGGCTCCCATTGTGTTGCGTTCGATGCAAGGAATCTGCACCAGTCCACCGATTGGATCACATGTTAATCCGAGGTGATGTTCCATGGCAATTTCAGCAGCCATCAGCACCTGGCGCTGTGATCCGCCCAGCACTTCTGTCAGCGCACCGGCTGCCATCGCTGATGAAACGCCAATCTCGGCCTGACAACCGCCCATTGCGGCTGAAATGGTTGCATTTTTCTTAAATATCGATCCGATCTCGGATGCGGTAAGAATAAATTGGATAATTTTATTTTCAAGCATTCCGTCGTGGAAAGTAATGTAATATTGCAACACCGCTGGGATAACGCCTGAAGCTCCATTGGTAGGAGCTGTAACCACACGTCCGAAAGAGGCGTTCTCCTCATTTACGGCAAGTGCAAAACAACTTACCCAATCCAGAATATATTGAAAGTTTTGGCCGCCCTCGCGGATGGCCGCTACCCAGGACTCGTAATCTTGGTAGGTTCGGCCCTGCATTAATTTCTTATTTAGCTTGGCTGCCCTACGTTCGACATTCAATCCTCCGGGTAATGTCCCGCCGGTATGACAGCCCCGGTAGATACATTCATGTATTGTTTTATAAATATTCAATACGCCTGCCACGGTTTCACTTTCCTCACGCCATGCACATTCATTTTCAAGGACCAGCTCAGAGATTTTCAGCCCCGTTTTCATCGTCCAATGCAAGAGTTCCTGTGCAGTATCGACAGGAAACGGAAGGTCCACTTCAGACAAAACACCTTCCTTATCATTTTCCTGCACCACAAAACCACCCCCTATCGAATAATAGGTTTCGGTCATTGCCTTCCCATTCGATAGGAATGCCTGAAAGGTCACTGCGTTGGGGTGAAAAGGTAAACTTTCCGCATATAGAAACAAGAGGTCTTCCGGATAGGAAAAAGGAATCGTCCGTTCGCCAGCAATTTCCAGTTCACCGACAGTCTTAATATGCTCGACCTTGGGCATCACGCTATTGACATCAAAGGTAACCGGATCATCTCCACTTAGTCCTAGGAGCACAGCAATATCGGTACCGTGCCCAGCACCGGTTTTGGCCAAAGAACCATACAGCAGGATTTTGACTTGTTCGACTTCATGCAAGACACCTTTTGACCTGAGAACAGCTGTAAATTGCTGGGCTGCACGCCAAGGTCCCAAGGTATGCGAACTCGAGGGTCCTATACCAATCTTAAACATGTCAAAAACGGATATTTGTTCTTTGCTCATAATCTTTTTTATTGCGGTCAGCCGATCAAGCCATTGCTTTTGTGAAAACCGCATCTAAATTAGCACAAATAAAGTACAATGTTACTTGTATTTGCATTATTATCAATTTGAAAACCAAGCTCAGGTTCTTTTAACAAGTATCCAACAAACATCTTACATTTTTTAGGGAAAAAGTAAGAAATGCTTCCCTATCTTTGTTGGCTATAATTTATAGAATGACGGGAAAAACATATTTATATTCTTTTTTTACCATTGTTATCTGTTTATTTTCGATTAGAACGTATTCCCAGCAACTACCTAAGCGGGAGTTTCGCGGCGTGTGGGTTGCAACCATAGGTAATATTGACTGGCCCTCTGTCAAAGCGGGCAATAATGTCGCACAGCAAAAACAGGAGTTTATTGATTTACTGGACCAGCACCGCAGCGCGGGACTGAATGCCATTATTTTGCAGGTACGTCCGGCTGCCGACGCATTTTACGCGAAGGGCAGAGAACCATGGAGTAGATATCTAACCGGAAAACAAGGCCTGCCTCCATCGCCATTCTATGATCCTCTGGAATTTGCCATTACCGAGGCTCACAAAAGAGGGATGGAACTACATGCCTGGTTCAATCCGTACCGTGCTTCGACAACATTAAATCCGGCTCATTTTTCGGATGACCATATTACTAAGCGTCACCCGGAATGGTTCTTCACCTATGCTGGCAAGAAGCTTTTCAACCCAGGTATTCCGGAAGTTCGCAAATATATTATTGATGTCATCATGGATGTGGTCAAAAACTACGATGTAGATGGCATTCATTTCGATGATTATTTTTATCCCTATCCCGATAGCAGAAATACACCGGTACCGGATCAGATTACCTTTGGTCAATATAATAATGGGATTGAGAAAATTGACGACTGGCGCCGCAACAATGTCAACTTGCTGGTGCACGATCTTGGCGTTGCCATCAAAAAGATAAAACCATATGTCAAATATGGCATTAGTCCTTGTGGGGTATGGGACAACAAAGAAAATAACAGTGCCGGGTCAGATACCCGTGGTCTGAGTGCTTACCGGGAACTGTATGCTGACGGTGTCAAATGGATGCAGGAAGGTTGGATCGATTATATCAATCCACAGATCTACTTTCCTTTCAAAAATCGCGCAGCAGCCTATGAGATCTTGGTTGACTGGTGGCAGAAACACACCTATGGCCGTCACTTTTATGTCGGGCATGGAGCTTATCGTGTTACCGAAAATAAAATCGGCTGGACAGACCGCAGTCAGATCCCCAGACAGGTACGCCACTTAAGGGAGGAGCACGATGTGGCGGGAAGTATTTATTTCAGTTCCAAATCACTTACGGACAATCTTGTTGGACTGCAGGATTCCATGCGAAATGACCTGTACCGTACACCGGCTTTACCCCCTACCATGCCTTGGTTAGATAGTATCCCACCCAATGCACCTTTTGGCCTGCTGGTGAAAAATTCATCCAATGGTAAAATGAACACCTTATTTTGGCAAAAACCGGATGCGGCCACTGATGGGGAGTCGGCTTATGGCTACGTGATCTATCGGTTCAACCTTAACGAAAAAGTAAGTCTCAAGGATCCTGGGAAAATCATTTTTATCACTTTTGACGGAGATAAACTTCAATATACCGATGACGATATCAAACAACATCAACAGTATAAGTATGTTGTGACAGCGATTGATCGCATGAAAAATGAAAGTAAGCCCTCCGATAGCAGGACCGCCAATGAAGAGATTTAAGTGCTGCTAAAAAAATACCTCTTCCGAAAAATGGCTTTGCAATTGCAGCGAGGCCATTTTTGGAAGAGGTACCGTGTTAGTGTGATTTTAAAATACGTTATTTCCCCTGTCCGTATTTAAATTTTTTGTTGATCGTGACAGGGAGTTTTCCTTTCGGCGTATTTTGCCCTAAAATAGTTTTCACCGCCGCTTTCTGCATGAAGGCATCATTTTGATAGGCCAGCAAAATTGTTTTTGCTTTTTTCGATGCTTCAAATCCATCCACAGCATAGGCATTGGTAAATAAAGTCAGGATTGATTTTTTCGCAAATTTCTTCATCAGGCCCTGAACATCTTTATTTAATACCATGGTCGGACGTGGACGAAGTCTCGTATCGTGTACGGCAATAATAAATTGTTTGTTCTTCTTGATTTCTTTGGTAAGGCGCTTGATATCTTCCTTACTTGTGCTATCCGTGATGAAATATTGCGTTTCATTTGTGAGCGCACTAGCCAATTCATTTTGGAAAGTCTGATTGGCTGTAATACCAATGTTGATAATAGCCGTAGGTAAATCCTTTTTGAAGGATTTTAATTTTTCTGTTGAGTTCAAAGCGGTGATCGCTGCATTAGACAGCTCGTCAATAAGCTGAACTGCTGAGGCGCGATGCAAATCATGGTATAGATTCTGTTGTGAAGTCGACTGATATTTATCTAAACCAAGCCAGAGCTTAGCGGCAAGCACTCGTTTTACACGCGCATCAATATCAGCCTGCGCGATACGTCCTTCTTCAATAGCTTTTACAATCAAATCGATCGCACGCTTGCTATTCTCGGACACTTCAAGTAAATCATGCCCCGCAATAATTGCCTGTACGTCGGCTTCTCCATTTGGAAAAAACTTCTTTACACCTTTCATATCCATTGCGTCAGTGACTGTTAGTCCTTTAAAGCCAAGTTCGTTGCGCAAAAGATCGGTTACAACCTTTTTAGAGATGGAAGACGGCATATTAGGTGTGTCATCTAAACTCGGAATGTTCATGTGGGCCACCATAACAGCAGGAGCGCCAGCTTTGATAAGCTCTTTGAACGGATACAACTCCAGGGTATCCAAACGTTTTTTGTCGAAAGGTAGTTGCGGCAGATCATAATGAGAATCCACATCTGTATCGCCATGCCCCGGGAAGTGTTTAATGGAAGCCAGGATACCACCATCCACCATACCGTCCATATACGCCTTAGCTTTCTGGGTTACATTATATTTATTATCACCGAAGGAGCGAATACCGATGACGGGATTTTTAGGGTTATTGTTGATATCCACATCGGGGGCAAAATTGAAATGCATACCTATACGTTGGAAGTCTAAAGCAACCTCACGTCCCATGCGATAGATCAGCTGATTATCCTGAACGGCTCCTAAAGTCATCTGATAAGGGAACGACAACGTAGAATCCGGCATACGCATGCCTAATCCCCACTCGCCATCAAATGTCACCATCAAAGGGACCTTGGACAGGGATTGATACCGATTGAACATATCGACATGGCGGACAGGACCACCCTGAAAAACAACGAGACCGCCCAAATGTTGATCCTGTATAACCTGAGCTACGGAGTCAATATATTTCTGTCCTAAATTGGTGTGTGCCCTAACCAAAAATAGCTGTGCGACTTTTTCTTTTGGCGTCAACGTATTGAATACCGCATCGACCCATGCATGCTGGGAGTTGATGTATTTCACAAAATCTTTTTTGTCCTGAGCTTTCAAAAAAGAAATTGTGCCGACTAATGCCAATATTCCCAGACCGAGTTTTTTGAACATAAATTAGTTTGTATAATGTATTTAAAATAGAAATACTAAGGACGTTATTATTTCGGACAATATGAAATTGTTTTTGCAACAATTTCATATAAAAACGCATAAAACAGCAATACACTAGGATACGAAGCTTTGAAATATACCCACTCGATTACTGGAAGCAACAATAACAGGAATGCTATGCGGCGATAATACGATAAACAGTATCATCCCAAGCTGTGACGCGACCATACATGGAATTACCTCGGCAGCGATATATTGGACGCTATTGTCCTGCGCAATTGTGAGGCGGTAAACTTTTGTGCACAATATAGCAATACTATGCCTACTGAAACAGGTCTAGAAAAATGCAATTACTTGGCAATAAAGACTATATCAGGTTATACTTTTTCTCCAAGAAGAGGGTCAGCTCCATGGTATTTTCGAGTTCTCCAATAGCCTCTTTTTTCCATAGGGTATCTATGATCAGTAATAGGAATTCTGTTTCAAACTCGGGACTCTCATACCCCAGTTCTTTAAAAGCACGGTGGATAATAGGCTGAACAGGTTTCATAAATTGTTCGTGCTGCTGTTTGGAAAAAGGGTGATGAGACAGACGCTCCTGCAATCTCCAAAATATGGGCTCTGCACTGACTAGCTTGCCTGGTAGATTGATCATCGTGCGCAGAAATTCTTTTGGCTCACGATAGGTCATCATGCCGCGGTGATGTGTAAGAACCTTACGATAACCGGATTTAATCAAATAAACCAACAGGGCGTCTTTATTCCCAAAATGTTTGAAGATTAATGCTTCGGAGACTCCCGCATTTTGGGCAATCGTTTTGGTAGAGGTATTCGTATAGCCTTGCTCTGAGAAAAGCAACAATGCTTCTTTCATAATACGCTCTTTTCTACTCAAAACACTTTCTTTCATCTCTTATTTTTTTAATCTGTATCCGTATTGTCACTAGATCGTTATACGGTCCTGTTCAGTTGATTTTATAATTCTACTGCAAATATATCTAATCTTTCCATTCACTTGGGTTTATTGTAACTAAAATGATAATAATTCGTAACAAATAGTGCCCTATTTTTGGGAAATAAAATTATATAACCGTCAACAACACATTAGAACATATTTTCACCTCGACCGATGAAGATCAAGCTTTGGACCATTTTGCTCTTTTTTATTTGCTTATCGTTATTGGGGAAAACCGCGTACGCCCAACAGTATATTACGGGCAAGTTGCTTGATCATACGACTTCGCAACCTATTAAAGGTGCAAGCATCACCATTATCGCAGTAAAAGATTCCAGTAAAGTTCAGGTCCCAACAGACATTTTAGGCAGGTTTAGCAGCAGCAGCCTCCCCAATGGAGATTATCTGGTCAGCACACAGCCGATGGGCTACTCCATGGATCTTCGGCGCGTAAAACTAATGGGCCAGACAATCGATCTAACGTTTAAACTCACTAATGCCGAGATTGTACTGGATGAAATTAACATTTCTTCGAGCAGTATACAGGTTAAAGGAGATACGCTGGAGTTTGACACCAAGAAATACGTCACACAGGATTTTGCAGATGCGGACGAGTTGGTTAAACAGATTCCTGGTGTTGAAATTGATGAAGACGGCAATGTAAAGGCTCAGGGCGAGCCTGTCAATAAGATTATTATTGATGGCCGGGAGTTTTTTAGTACAGATCCTAAGGTGGCCCTCAAAAATCTTCCGGCCGATGTTATTGCCAAGATTCAAATTATAGATGACAAAACCGAGCAGGCTAAATTTAGTGGTTTTGACGACGGGAAGCGCATGAAAGTAATCAATATTGTCACCAAGCCCGATAAAAGAAAATCCTATTTTGGCAAGCTCTCCGGGGGAGTAGGTCCCGACCAGAAATATGCCATAAATACCCAGGTGACCAAAATGAATCCCAAACGTCAGTATGCTATCGACATAAATACCAACAACGTCAACCAGCCCAATGGTTTTGCACCCCGCGGCAACACCAGAGGGCGTACCGGGCAGGGCGTAACGACACGCTTCAACACTGGCTTCAACTATTTGGATCGTTTTTTCAATGACCAAATGGACTTCAATGCAAATTATACCTACAACTATACGGACAATACTATCCTCAGCCAAAGTAAAACAGAATATACGGCAGGCAATCGGGCCAACCAAATCAACAATCAGGATCAATTAAACAGCACATACAGCAACAATCATGCGTTAGCAATCCGCGCAAACTGGAAGATAGATTCGATTCAAAAACTGGACTTTCAGCCTAATTTTTCCTATCAGCGTAACGATAGAAACAGCAGCTCTAAAGGAAATACATTATTAAATCTTGCCGAGATGCTTAATAGTTCAGATCGAAGGAACAACAGTTTTGGGGAAAATTTCAACTGGGGCGGAGACCTCACTTACATGCGGAGACTCAACAAACCTGGTCGAACGATCAGTTTTAATATCAGTGGTTCATTTAGCAGCAACAAGAGTCATGCAACAAATTTTGCACTAAACTCGTATTATAAAGATGGATTATTTAATCGAGTCGACACCGTCAACAACAGGAATTACTCGAATGGTGACACTAATGGTCTTCGCTCAAAGATAGCTTACACCGAGATGCTCGGTACATATTCCCGGTTGCAAGGGAATTATACGTTTCGGAATACGGCACGCTATTCGGACCGCAGGACCTATGAATTTCTGGCCGAAACAGGCCAGCTAGGGGAATTAAAAAATCGTCTTTCCAATGAATTCCGGAATGATTTTGTTTACCATAGTGGTGGGGTTTCCTACTTATTTAACAAAAAGGATAGCATAAGATTTCAGATTGGTTTAGATTATCAGACGGCTTCACAGGTCAATGATAAATTGTTTCCGAATATACTGACCACAAAAAGCCGCTTCAATAGCCTACTACCTAACCTCAACTTCCAATATAATTTCAATAAGGATACTCGGGTCGAGTTTCGGTATAATGCAAAGACAAACACCCCTTCCATCGAGCAATTGCAAGATTTTATAGACAATCAAAATCCACTGCGCATTAGCTCCGGAAATCCAGATCTTAAGCAAGAATATGATCACAACCTTGTGGTACAGTTTAGATCAATCAATAAAGCCTCGGGCAGAAGTTTCACTTCTGACTTTACAGCAGATTTTATTGAACATAAAATCTCTAATACCATTTTTACCACAGATTCAGCATTCGCGATCACTGAGGACATCGTCCTCGGCCCAGGGGGGCAATATATAAGGCCCGAAAATTTCAATGGTGTTTATAACCTCAAATGGCAAAATAGCCTTGGATACCGTTCTGAACTGTTGAAACTTAACTTCAACCTAAATAATAACCTCTATTTCAACCAGAATTACACTTTATTGAATCTCGAAAAGGTCAATGCGCAAACGTACGGCCTGAGTCAGCGGGTCGGTGTAAACACGGCATTCAGCAAGGATGTCATCATCGGACTGGATTACAATGGAAACATCGCCTTCTCCAAGAACTCAGCCAGCGAAAAATCGAATTATTCGGTTTATAAACATACCCTAGGTAATTCGATCGCGTTGACTTTACTAAAGACCTGGACACTCAATTCAACGTTTAACTACCTATACAATGGCAGCATCCTGAACTCACCCAGTACAACAAGTTTATTGTGGAATGTCTCTATCGGCAAGAAATTGTTCAAACGCAGGAATGCCGAGATCAATCTTACGGTATTTGATCTATTTAATGACAATAAAAACATCAATCAGCAGGTCAATGATCTTTGGGTACGTGTATCCCAATCCAATGCAATAACACGCTACGCCATATTAAGTTTTACCTACCACATTCGGGGGCTTGGCGGAAAAGGAGAGATAAAAACCCGTCGTTAATATGCGCCATCATTGCCACTCCACATGGAACACATCATCAATCAATCAATCAATCAATCAATCAATCCACAGTAAGCATGTACCCTACCCCTCTGACATTGGTTATCTTGATTCGGTTATCTTGGCTGAGATACTTTCGTATCCGGCTGATAAATACATCCAAACTTCGTCCTGTAAAATACTTATCATGGCTCCAATAGGCACGCATGATATCCTCGCGTGGAATGACCTTATCTTTTTGTTCGTATAACTTCCGCAGCAGTTCACTTTCACGGAAAGACAGCTTAAGCACCTCACCTTGATAGGTCAATTGATGTTTTAAACTATCGAGACTATAGTCTCCAATCATCAGCCTTTGGCCGAATAACATTTTGGGGCTGTTTTTTAATAAGGATTCTATCCGCACAACCAATTCTTCGATCTTAAATGGTTTTTTGACGTAATCGTCTCCGCCCAAACGAAATCCCCGCACCACATCCTCCGTCTGCACTTTGGCTGTCAAGAAGATAATGGGTACCTGCGTATCGGACTCGCGTATTTTTGTTGCCAATGTAAAGCCGTCCATCACGGGCATCATGACATCGACCACCAAAATGTCTGGCCGTGCGGCTGTAAATGCTTCCATGGCTTCGTGACCATTACTACAATGGGTAACATTAAATCCATTCGCCTCCAGGCTATCGGCAACGATCATCCCAAGACTTGGCTCATCTTCTACATATAAAATTTCAATCATAGCATCGTGGTTCAATCAAAAAAAATACTCTGGTTCGCTGTAAAAGGTTTCTTCAGGATAAGGCGACCGGATCAATTCCGATACGCTACGCTATGTGCTTTCCGGCAAACACATAAGACTATTATTCATAAGGCAGCCGGATCCTAAAGGTACTCCCTTTTTCCAGCTCACTGTCCACTGTAATCTTGCCCTCATGCCTTTTTACAACCTGCTTGACATAAGCAAGCCCCAAGCCAAAACCCTTCACATCGTGCAGATTACCGGAAGGAACCCGAAAGAACATATCAAAGATTTGATTATGGTATTCTGCGGATATTCCGTTACCATTATCTGTAATACGAATATGGACATTTTCTTTCATTTCCTTCACTTCTACCTCGATATAAACGTGCTGTCCAGCATATTTTATCGCGTTTTCCAGTAAATTATTGATCACATTTTTTAAGTGGGCTTCATCGCCATTGATTCTTATTTCACTTGGAACGGCAATTAAATTAAAGGTCACTTGCTTTGTTTTATTTAACTGAGCAACCTCAATCGCGCCTTTCACCATGGCGACAAGATCGAAATCAGAACGCTGCAACACAATCCCTCTCGTTGCATCAATATCCATCTGAAGCACTTTTTCAATCATATTGGACAGATGCTCCAGTTCTTTTTTGGAGATATTCAGATAACGATTCATCTTTTCCCGGTCATTCTGTACACCATACAATTGTATCGCTTCTATAGCTGCCATCACAGTGGAAACAGGTGTTTTGAGTTCATGCGTCATGTTATCGACAAAATTTTTACGCAGCTCGGCCATCTTATTTTGGTTGAGAATGGTTTTCATCAAATAAAAGAATGTCCCGAGCAGCAGCCCAATCAAAAGCAGTGAGATCAACAGCTGCCAACTTAAGCTATACAGCAAATACTTCCAATCCTCCTGAAACTTGATAACAAGAAATTCATTTTTCATTGGGTTAACCATCATGGGTCTCGTCCAAGCTAGATTTGCTTCACGGTATTTGCGTCGCACATCTTTGATTTGATCATGTGGAATCGTGACAATAGCCATTTCAAAAGGTACTGCAATGTTTTTATTGTTTAGCGATTCTTTAAACTTCCTTTCAATCAGATCCAGATTGGCTTTATCCATCTCAAAATCGCGGAACAGAAAGGGTGGAATAATAGCGCCCTGCCCTTCACGGTCTTTGGGGAATATTTTCTCCCGCCGCATGTGGTTTTCGCGATCATATCGTTCAAATTTGGGTTGTTCTGCGCCTACGCGTTGCAAAGCTTTATCGAGTTGATCAGCAGGTAGTAAGCTTGAAAGCTCTCGTTTTACATCCTGGAGAAGACGTTTTCGATCCGCTTCAGGCCCATTGAGTGGGCGGTCACCATTGCGCGCTTGATATGCCTCCTGAACAGCATTGAAAAGCGAACGCTCAGCGGTAGAAAGAAACAGGTCACGACGATTAGTGTAACTTCCATAGAGCCAAAACCCGAGGACTACAGTAATTCCTGCCCCTATTAAAACGATCAAACTGATCAGTAATTTAAATCTTCTACCCATAACTAAAACAAATTTAAATTACTAGATTTGCAATCGCTGTGGTAATTAACCATATTTAACAAAATATAACACTGATTAACAGTTCGCATTGATTACTTTTGCACTATTCAAAAATTAATATGATTAAAGACTTTAAGAGACGTAGTATTCAATTTTTACTTCCACTTTTTACATTGGCCGCTTTCGTCGGTTGTAATAAAGACATTTCGCTCTCATTGGATAGTTCAAGAGATGAAACAATCGGTTTAGTACCAATTGATACGGTTTCCGCCAAAGTTTCGACTTATCAATTGGATGATATTCCGACTTCTTCTACTGGAACAATGCTTGTCGGAAAGAATAGCAATGCTGTTACGGGTAGCATGACGTCTACCGCTTATATGCGCTTAGGCGTGGGAACGATAAGCAATGCTTCTATACCTGATGATGCGGTTTTGGATTCGGTGACTCTGGTATTGACGCCAAACAAGTACTCTTACGGTGATACAACGAAAGTACAAAAGATATCGGTTCATCGTGTCACAGAAGAAATTACACAAACTCAGATTGATTTAACCAAGCCAGTTGATGAACGCCCTGTTTTTGTCACTTCTGCAGCGATATTCAGTAAACAAAAGTTTGCCTATGAAAATACACCATTGGCACAACTTTCCTTTAGACCGCGTATACAATCGGCAGATTCCTTATTTTTTAGATTCAACAACAGCATTAGCAATGAGCTGTTTACGATGATCAAAAATAATGATAACCGGATTCAGAATAGCACAAGTTTCCAGGAGTATTTCAAAGGATTGGCCCTTGTTCCTGATAATGGCAATACGGCAGTAATTGGATTCAAGGACACCGTATTTTTACAGGTTCATTATTCATTCCTGAATAATGAAGGTACAAAATCCGTTGGCAAACAATATTTTTCGATTGATAACAAAGCTTACCAGTATAATCACATTGAAGCGGATCGCTCTGCAACAAAGTTTGCACCGATGACCTTAAAAAACCCTCAAATTGCGAGTCAACAAACTGATGGAAATGTGTTTTTAGAAGGCTCAACTGGTGTTGTAGCAAAAATTGAGTTTCCAACGTTATTGGAATTGGTGAACAATCCATCCATTGCGATTAATAAAGCTGAACTGATCATCGAGGTAGAAAATGGAGCCAAAACAAATTTTGCGCAACCCAAGAATGTAATTTTGATGATTGCCAGTCCAAACGGGAACCCAATTAGTATGTTATTAACACCCTATGCGACTGATTCTAGAAGTGTGCAAGCACCTACATTAGTTCCTGGCGATGATTTTGGTTCCAATGGAAAATATACATTCAATCTGATTGAATATTTGACAAAAATTAAAACAACAGCATACAAAAACACTTCATTATATCTATCTTTACCGACATCGAGTTTGTTTTCAACTGGAGACAGGTTAATATTGGCAAAAGATAATGAGAATGATCCGAAAATTAAATTAAACATCCTTTATACTAAATTTCAATAATTTATGAACAAGAAAAATTGGCTACTCGTTTTATTAGCTTTTGTATTTACAGTTACAACTATCTCTTCTTGTAAAAAAAGTGACGACAGCACAACCAAATCAGATGAATGGTTTGCAAAAGCTGCTTTTAAAGGGCCACAAACTTCATCTGCTGCTAGCTTTTTGATAAATAACGTTGCATATGTCACTACTGGTCTAGCAAGTAACGCTGGTGGTAAACCATTCCGCGTGAAAGACACGTATGCGTATGACGCAGCATCAGATACTTGGGCTGAAAAAGCACCTTTCACAGGTGTTGAGAGAAACGGTGCCATCGGCTTTTCCATTGGTAATGTCGGTTATGTTGGTGGTGGAAATGACGGAACAAACAACCTAACAGATTTCTACAAATTTGACCCTACAGCTAACGGCGGAAAAGGTGCTTGGTCAAGCATTGCTCCACTTCCTATTGCTTTGTCTAATGCAGTAGCTTTTACTTTAAACGGTGCGGCTTATGTTGGAACCGGTGAAACTGTAGTTAGTGGTGGAACAACAAATACCAATGAGTTCTACAAATATGATCCTGCTGCTAATACTTGGCAAGCAATCAGTGATGCTCCTTTTTCAGCGAAAAGAAAAGCAGCTTTCTCTTTTGTTGTCAATAATGTAGCCTATGTAGGTGGTGGTATTTCTAACGGTTCTTACCCAAAAGATTTCTATAAATTTGATGGTAGCAAATGGACTAAATTGAACGATATCAATAGAGCTGATAATTCATATACCTACGATTTGACTCGTTCAAATGCCTCTGCGTTCGCGATCAATGGTACACCATTCGTTGTTGGCGGTTACAAAAATGCAGTAATCAATAGTACATGGAAATATAATATTTCTGGTGACTACTGGACAAATGATAACGGCGCTTTCGCTGGTTCAGCACGCCAAGATGCTGTTGGTTTCGCTGTAGGAAACAACGGTTACATCACGACTGGACTTAACGGTTCATCTCGTTTTGACGATACTTGGATGTTTACTCCGATTTATTAATCGAAATTAAATCAATATAAAAAAAGGAATGGAGTTTCAAACTTCATTCCTTTTTTTTTGCTTCCTATTTTTTTCTACCGGTTCAAAAGGATTTTCAGTTCTCTACGGCCGTCGTTAATGCTATTGAAATCGTGTAAGGTTTGGGGCATTCAGTTACTGTGATCTCTTCATCAGCCAACCTAGGCTATTCTAGACTAATTCACCCCTGCTGTACATATAGAAGGGGCAACTCCTGCTCTTCTTTATTCGAGCGACGTTCCGAGAGATCTGCTCACATAATAATACGCTCTATACAGTATTAAAAAGTAATCGGCTGTAGCGCCGTATACAAAAGGTCGAATTGAAAGTTTCACGCTATAACATCCCTACTTCAAAGGAGAGTGGGTGCAATAAAAAGGAAGGTTCGCAAAAGCCAAATCAAACCCTTTGAGAACTGAACCTCCAAAATAATGCGTGAGGGAAGTACGGATTAAGTTGCACGAAAAAGGGGCCTTCCAATCTTTTGGATACCCCCTTCTAATTTTATACAAACTTACAATTGTGTCGACCTCAGGAAAAAGGATCAAGACCTGACGTTCATTTATTTTTCAACTGTCTTGATCTCAAATAATGTATTCCATAACTTCCCTGTTATAAAAAGACGTTTTCCAGCTTGATCGTAAGCAATTCCATTCAATTCATTGTCATAAGCGGAAGTATGCTCATAGATACCAACAAGATTAATCCGTCCTTCTACCGCTCCTGTTTGAGGATTGATAATAACAATAACATCCTTTTGATAGACATTTGCGTAGACTTTGCCATCTATATATTCCAGTTCATTAAGTTCATCTACCGGTCCAGCTTCATCGTAAACTCCGATAGCATTTAGCTCCTTACCGGTTGTTGCATCTAAAAAGAATAATTTATTGGAGCCGTCAGACTTTATCAAATGCTGTCCATCGTAAGTCAAGCCCCATCCTTCTTTACTATTTTCATATTTAAAGGAACTTTCCTTGACAAAAGAGTTTTTATCAAAGACATATCCTTCTCCCTGTTGCCAAGTCAACATAAATAACTTATTACCAACCAATGTCATTCCTTCGGCAAAAGTCTTTTCATCAAATTTGATCTCTTGGAGTACTTTGCCTGTTTTTAGATCGACCTTTCTCAAGTTGGACTCTCCATAACGGCCATTGGATTCGTAGAGAATACCATCCGCAAACTGTAGCCCTTGTGTAAAAGCTGTAGTATCGTGCGGGTATTTGTTGACCACCTCAAAACCATAGTTCTTCGCATTTTCAGGTACAACATAAAATGTACTTGAAACAGAATCGGGTTTTCCAGCATTGTATACCAGGGCGGAAATATTACGTGTACCATAGGCCATGTCTTTGGTATCAACTGTAATTGCCGTTGTGTCAGTTGATGACCCAACATGTTTATCATCTACAAAATAAGCCACAGAGTCCATTGATACGGATTCAAATTTCAATTTCAATTGGACCTGAGCACCTTTTAAAACAGCTTGATTTGCTCCAGGAGATGCAAATTCCAAACTTGATTTTTTTGACTTACAAGAAGCAAAAGCTAGCGCTGCAATTGCCATAAAATAAGTGATTTTTCTCATCTATGTATAGTTATTTATAAGTACGTATTCTTAACTGTCCCAAAACGCATCTTTGATATGATTGAGCGCTGTTTTGGGAGATTTTGTTATTGCGACAACATCAAATCTGACTTCACCGACATAACCTGTTTTAAGAATATAAGCCTGAGCTGCACGAATCAATAGACGCTGTTTTTTGCGGTCTACAAATTCGTAGGGTTCGCCGAAATCCGTTCCCGATCGTGTTTTTACTTCAACAAATACCAAGGTATCCTTGTCCACGACAATCAAATCTACTTCTAAATTCTTAAATCGCCAATTTCTTAACACTATTTTATAGCCTATCTTGACGAGGTATTCCATAGCCATCTGCTCGCCCCATTCGCCCGTTTCAAGATGCTTTGCCATATCAAAGATTACTTTACAATAGTGTTGCCCAGAAAGCCGCCTAATAGGCGTTCGGCTTCTTTTAATTTCTGATATTTAAAAATAAGGACTTCCAGGTTGGCCACATCTTGTTCATGTTTCATTTCTTCGCGAATATGATGCATTTCTGCTTCGATCTTACGTTTCTTGATCCGATAGATCGCTGTAACGACAAGTTGTTTTAGATGTTCGTATTCTTGCGTTACATAAATTTTACGCTTATCGTCATTCCAATTTTCGCTGAGCGAATATTTACTGGCAACGCAATTGATCGCCAAATCTGCTATAGCAGGGTCAGAATTTGAATAGAATTGTTTCGTATCTGGAATTTCGTATTTTTCCGCAGCTTCTCTATAGACGTTTAAAATATAAGCCGCAGCTTTATCCTTAAATTCAATGTCGCTGATATTTCCCAATAGCAATCCTGCAACTGGAATATCACCGTCACCTTCCCAGGTTGCCAGATAATCACCATAGTTGATTAAAATACGGACGATCTCACGTTCTTGGAGAATTTCCGAAGTCAGCTGTGCCGGCTGTTCTACAGACTCTATGGGAGGTAATCCCCCCCTTTCATCATCTGTCATAAAGAAATCCGGCGGTGGCCCGTCCATTCCGAAAGGGGGCATCCCTGTATTTGGCGGCGGACTCTGAGGTTTACGAGCAGCATCCTTATCCGCCTTCTTTGCTCTATTGAGCCTAATCTTGTTGAGTTCAGTCAACAAGATACGCTCTTCGATATCCAAAAGGCTGCTACATTCCCGGATAAAAACAGAAACCTTAATTTCATCGGGAATCAATGCAATACTTTCGACCACATCGCGAATAACCTCGGCCCTTTTTATGGGATCGTTATTGGCATCGCGAAGCAAAATATTCGTTTTGTAGAAAATGAAGTCCTGCTGATTGGATTTGACATAATCTTTAAAAGCCGTGGCACCAAACTTTTGCACGTAAGAGTCGGGATCATTACCGTCGGGAAAAAGCAGTACCTTAACGTTTAAGCCTTCTTCGAGCAGCATATCTGTACCGCGTAGGGAGGCTTTGATCCCTGCTTCATCCCCATCATAAAGTATGGTCACATTTTTTGTGAATCTGGAAATAAGCTTGATCTGACCTGTTGTCAACGAAGTTCCCGAGGAGGAAACAACATTTTCGACTCCAGCTTGATGTACCGAAAGAACATCTGCATACCCCTCTACCAAGTAGCAATTATCCTCTTCCATAATTGCCTTCTTGGCAAAATTCAATCCATACAGCACATCGGATTTATGGTAGATTTCGCTTTCGGGAGAGTTTACATATTTGGCAACTTTTTTATCAGTCTTTAGTGTCCGACCACCAAAGCCAATGACACGTCCTGTCAGGTTATGAATCGGAAACATGACTCGGCCACGGAAACGATCATATAAAGATTTATCATCGCGTTCAATAGCCAAACCACTCGCGGCCAAATAATCTGGGTGAAAACCAGCTACCTGTGCTTTATCGACCAATGCCGTCCATTCCTCAGGCGAATAACCCAATTCAAATTTTTTGATGATATCCTCACGGTAGCCGCGCTCCTTGAAATAGTTGAGCCCGATGACCTGTCCCATTTCAGTTTTCCAAAGTTGCTCGGCGAAGAATTTACTGGCCCAAGCGCTTAGCACATATAGACTTTCCCGTTTATCCTGCGCGGCAAGCTGGGCTGGAGAACGCTCGACTTCTTCAATTTGAATGGAATATTTATCGGCTAAATAACGAATGGCTTCCGGGTAAGAGAACTTTTCCAGTTCCATGACGAATTTAAGGGAATCCCCACCGACACCACAACCAAAACACTTATAGATACCCTTCGAAACAGAAACGTGGAAGGAGGGTGTCTTTTCATGGTGAAAAGGACAATTTCCGATCAAAGAAGTTCCCCGTTTCTTTAAATCAACGAAGTCTCCCACCACCTCTTCTATCCGTGCTGTTTCCAGTACCTTATCAATAACTTCTTGCTTTATCAAAACGTTTCTTTTTTAATGTAAAATTAGAATAAATCTTTTGCATCTCCACTACGAAATGGCTTCTTTAATAGCATTGCATAAGGACAATGAGGCAAATAGAAAGCAGAACAAGTGATAAGCCAGCTCCTATAAATAAATTGTTTTGATATGCTATGCTTTGTATTGCATATCAAAAGCAATTTATCTAAGTTTGTTCTTCAATTTATAGCTGATTAAGATAATCAAAATGAGCAAAACAATCAAGAAAATATGCTGTATCGGTGCTGGTTATGTCGGTGGACCTACCATGTCGGTTGTTGCAAAACAATGTCCACATATTGAGATTACGATCGTCGACGTCAATGCAGCCCGTATCGCGGCCTGGAATGATGAGAATCTTGACAACCTTCCTGTGTACGAGCCAGGCTTACAAGAGATTGTTGCAGAAGCGCGTAATCGTAATTTGTTTTTCTCAACCGATATCGAAAAAGCTATCGACGAGGCCGACATGATTTTTATTTCGGTCAATACACCGACTAAGAATTACGGAAAAGGCAAGGGAATGGCTGCGGACTTAAAGTATATTGAACTTTGTGCGCGGCAGATTGCGGCGGTTGCCAAAAACGACAAAATTGTCGTTGAAAAATCGACTTTACCCGTTCGCACAGCGGCAGCGTTAAAAAGTATCCTGGATAACACAGGTAATGGTGTTAATTTCCATATTCTTTCCAACCCTGAATTTTTGGCTGAAGGAACAGCGATACAGGATTTAATCAATCCAGACCGCGTGCTTATAGGTGGAGAGAATGATGAAGCTATTGCTGCATTGGTCGATATCTATGCACATTGGGTAAGTCGCGACAAGATTCTCACAACAAACCTTTGGTCGTCTGAACTGTCAAAACTAACCGCAAATGCCTTTTTAGCACAACGTGTCTCCTCCATTAACTCTATTTCGGCACTATGCGAGAAAACAGGCGCGAATGTAGATGAAGTTTCCAAGGCGATCGGTATGGATTCCAGAATTGGATCCAAATTTCTGAAAGCTTCTGTAGGTTTCGGGGGCTCTTGTTTTCAAAAAGATATCCTCAATTTAGTTTATATCGCACGGAGTTACGGTCTCACTGAGGTTGCCGAGTATTGGGATCAGGTGATTTTGATGAATGATTATCAAAAACAACGATTTGCGGACAATATTATCCAAACATTGTATAATACTGTATCGGGCAAAAAGATTGCATTCTTAGGCTGGGCATTCAAAAAAGACACGAATGATACGCGTGAATCTGCAGCGATCTATGTGGCTGATTATCTATTGAGTGAACAAGCTGAAATCACGGTGTACGATCCTAAAGTTTCTGCTGAACGCATCTATGCCGACCTCGATTATCTGAACACCCGATCTTCGGAAGAAAACAGGGCCTTGGTAAAGGTGGTCAATACCGCCTATGAGGCTTGCAATGACGCACATGCAATTGCAGTATTGACTGAATGGGATGAATTTAAGAACTATGACTGGGCCAAAATCAAGGAGTACATGAAAAAGCCTGCATTTGTGTTCGATGGCCGTAAACTATTAAACCGTAAGGAACTTGAAGACCTTGATTTTAAATATTACGCGATAGGCGAGTAATCAATATATAGGTAAAAAAGAACCCTCAGTATATAGTTGTATAAGTGTATGCAACTATAACTGAGGGTTTTGTTTGTGCCTGTTGTCAACGCATAAGGAAAGAGAGATGAAACACAAGCGATGCAACAGGACTTTTTATCTTAATTATTCAGCATTCCATAAAACTCATTCATGTAATAAGATTCTTGGAGCGCATCTCTGAAATTCTGCCATTGTTCCTCGTCAAATGAAAACACGATATCTGGATAAGGTGTTTTCATGATCAATCGAAATTCACCATCTGGAAATGTACTAAAAAAGAGTTCATCACCATTACTTTTTGTAATATTCAAGAAATCGAAGAATTTATTCTTCGTAAATGTCAATACAAAACTTTGTTGCCAGATATAGTAGGTTTGACACTTATGGCAAACACTAATATGGGTATCTCCTCTTTGGCTTAGAATTTTTGTGTCACACATAGCACCTCTTTTATTTAGACTCATTATAAATAACATTCAAATGTAAGAATAGTTTTTAGAATAACAAGTACCTGAACAAAAAAAAGGCGATATATTTCTATATCGCCTTTTTTTGATTAGTGAACATTAGTTTAAACCTCTCTTTTTCAATAGATATTTTGGATCTGGATCTGTACCTCTAAACGTACGGTACATCTTCGCAGGATCATCTGTACCTCCTTTTTCAAGGATATTCTTACGGAAAGAATCTGCTGTCACTTGATCGTACAATGATTTTTCCTTGAAAGCTGCAAAAGCATCCGAATCCAATACTTCAGACCAGATATAAGCATAATAACCTGCAGAATACCCACCGGCGAAAATATGTTGAAAATATGTACTTCTATAGCGCGGAATAATCGCATCAATAATACCAATTTTTTTCATTGCCGTTTTTTCAAAGCCATTAATATCTTTTGAAATTTCTTTTGTGGTAGCATGATAATCCATGTCTAACAACGCAGCAGAAAGGTATTCAACGGTTGCAAATCCTTGATCAAAGGTACCGGCCTTTTCCATTTTCTGAATCAATGAATCTGGCATCGCTTCTTTTGTCTTATAATGCTTAGCATATGTTTTTAACACTTCTGGATCTGCTGCCCAATTTTCCATCACTTGTGAAGGTAGCTCAACAAAGTCACGTGGCACAGAAGTTCCCGCCATTGAACGGTATCTCACATTGGAAAGAAGACCATGCAACGCATGTCCAAACTCATGGAACAAGGTAGTCGCTTCATCGAATGTCAACAAGGCAGGATTTTTTCCCACTGGTTTTGTGAAATTGCATACGATGGAAATTACCGGAGCAACACGTTTTCCATCTTTTGTCGACTGGTTACGGTAGGAAGTCATCCATGCACCCCCTCGTTTAGACTCACGCGGGAAGAAATCAGCGTATAGGAGACCTAAATGTGAACCGTCTTTGTCCTTAACTTCATACACTTCTACATCTTTATGGTAAGTTGGGACATTGTTTAAGGCTACGAATGTCAAACCATATAATTTATTGGCAACACCGAATGCTCCTTCACGAACTGCCGGAAGACTCAGATAAGGTTTAATTTCGTCTTCATTCAATGCAAAACGTTTTTTGCGAATAATCTCTGTATAATATCTCCAATCGTAAGGAGCGACAGCAAAATTGCCGCCTTCAGCTTTAATTTCCTGTGCGATATCAGCCTCTTCACCTTTTGCTTTAGCAAGTGCTGGAGTCCAAAGTTTATTTAATAGTGCATAGACATTGGTCGGATTCTTCGCCATGGATTCCTCGAGTACATAAGCCGCATGTGATGAATAACCCAATAATTTTGCTTTTTGAAGACGGAGATTAACAATTTTTTGAATGATTGCCTTGTTATCGTTGGTGTTATCTTGATTTCCACGTAGCTGATAGGCTTCCCAAAGTTGCTTTCTCAATTCACGGTTTTTTGCATATTGAAGAAAGGGCATAATGGACGGATTCTGTAAGGTAAAGACCCATTTGTCTTTCTTTCCTTTTGCTAAGGCTTCCTCAGCTGCTGCTGTTTTCAACGATTCCGGCAAGCCTTCCAATTGGCTCGCGGAATCAACGACCAATGTATAAGCATTGGTTTCAGCAAGCAGATTTTGTCCGAATTGCGTTGTTAATGTTGAAAGTTCAGCATTAATTTTTTTCATTTTTTCCTTATCCGCGTCCTTTAGATTTGCGCCGGAACGGACAAAACTCTTATAGGTTTCCTCTAACAGTTTATTATCCTGTTCGTCCAATCCAAGTGTATTTCGGCTGCTCCAAACTGTTTTGATACGATCAAATAATTTGGTATTCATCGAGATTTCATCCGAATGGCTCGATAAGATGGGGGCCAGATCTTTCGCTATCGCTTGAATACTGTCATTCGTATTGGCGCTATTTAGATTATAAAATACAGTTGATACATTATTCAGTAATCCGCCCGCATTTTCTAAGGCGACTATCGTATTTTGAAATGTTGCTTTATCCGAATTGTTGACTATTGTGTCAATTTCCAGATTGTGTACCTTTATTGCTTCATCAAACGCTGGCCTAAAATGCTCTGTTTTGATCTTGTCAAAAGGTGGTACATTAAACGGGGTTTCGTAAGCCAATAAAAGAGGATTATCTGTCATCACTTTTTTTTCCTCACAACCAACAAATGCAGTTGCCACTATCGCAAAGAAGGGCAAAAGTTGTCTTTTCTTCATATTATCTGATTATTCCTGATTTTTTTCAAAGATAATAAAATTAGGCAAATGCATGGCCTCCACGGGGAGGCGTTGCAAAGGAGCATGAAAACAGTCATCCTATTGTAAAACAAAAACTTATTCATAAATCTTGTTAAAAATAATCTGTCAATTTGAGTAAAAATATATTAATGAGCGATATTAACCGTTTCTTTTGGAGATGTGCGGGGGTACATCAAGAAACTCTTGAAAAATATCCGGAAGAACATAGTAAGTACACAGCCATAGGTGCTACTATTTTTTTTACAGGATTGTTTGCCAGCCTTTCGGGTGGTTATGCCATGTATTTCGTCTTTAGTGGGGGAACATTTGACTGGCTTTTGGCTATTGTATTTGGTATTATTTGGGGTTTAGCGATATTTAACATGGATCGCTATATTGTGCTCAGTATTAATAAATCCAAAAGTGGGTTTATGCAACTTCTGCAGGCTCTTCCTCGAATTTTATTGGCTATCTTGATCGGTTTGGTTATCTCGAGGCCATTGGAGTTGAAGATCTTCGATAAAGAGATCCGGGAAAACCTCCGTGTACGGTTTCTTGCCGACCAACGCGCTAAAATTGACACACTCAACAGTACTTTCAATAAGAAATATGCTAATGAAGTTGCACTTTTGAAAGCAACCACGACAGAACGTGACTCATTGGAATCCAGCATTAAAAATGACCGTACAAAATTGAATTACGAGATATTCGGAAACAAAACAACTGAAACATCCGGCGTCATGGGCTATGGCCCTTATGCCAAAATGAAAGAAGAAGAGCTGAAGAAAAAAGAGGGGTATTTGGACACTTTACGCAATAAAATAACGACCCAACAAAACGCGATACGTCAGAAACAGAAATTTGAAGGGATATTGGACCAAAAAGTCTTATCCAACGCTTCTTTGGACAGCGCCGTCAACGTCGCTGGTTTTGCAGACCGCAACTCTGCGCTGGGCAATCTAAGATACGATGCCAATGGAAAGATCAACGAGTCCAATGCAAATGCTGTATTTTTTATCGCGTTGCTTTTTGTCTTCCTCGAATGTCTTCCGGTAATCGTCAAACTTTTGGCAGGAAAGGATCCTTATGATAATGAAATCCAAAATCAAAGGACTATTCATGATTACGAATCAGACACCAATGTCACTGTTCAGAAAGAAGCCGTAGACCGTTTAAAGGATACGTATGTTGATGTTTCCATCAATAAGCGCATGAAAGAGCTTTAGTAGAACCGCTAGCATAAGTTAGCAAAGCAGGTTTTGCATTTCGCAGCTAAAAATTATAAACGGGCTTACCTTTCGGCAAGTCCGTTTTAGTTAATCTTCCTCATCGTTAATCTTCCTCATCTAAAAATTTGGAATCGATCTGTTTATTTGCTTTAGCTCCTAAACGTTTTAATTTTTCTACTTTTCCAATCACGTTCCCAGCTCCTGTAGAAAGTTTTTTAGTTGCATCTTCATGGCTTTTTAATGCGCGCTCCAACTGATTCTGCACCTGCTCCATATCGTTCAGAAAGCTCACAAATTTATCGTAAAGGCTTCCTGCTTCCTTTGCTATTTCAATTACATTCCTGGTCTGACGTTCCTGTTTCCAGATACTTGCGATGGTACGCAGGGTTGCTAATAATGTAGAAGGACTTACAATAACGACTTTTCGATCCCAAGCCTCACTAAACAAATCCGGTTTTTGCGCCACAGACATACTCAAAGCCGATTCTATGGGCATAAATAGCAATACAAATTCTGGCGATTCTATACCATACAACTCGTGGTAGTTTTTTGCGGAAAGTTCTTTCACGTGATTTTCCACAGACTGTACGTGTTGTTTTGCGAAAATTGCACGATCCTCATCCGTGTCGGCGTTGACCCAACGTTCGTACGCAATCAGCGAAACTTTTGAATCCACAATCAGGTGTTTATCTTCAGGAAGGTCGATAATCGCGTCGGGCTGCATTCTTCTTCCTTCGGCATCCATAAGAGACACCTGTAATCTAAATTCCCGATCGCGCATCAGTCCAGAACGCTCCAGGACCCGCTCTAAAATTACCTCGCCCCAATTGCCCTGCTTTTTGGTATCCCCTTTTAATGCCTTGGTTAGGCTATTGGCTTCGTCTTTAATTTTAAGACTCTGTTCGACCAGCTGAAGGACAACTCCCTTTAAAGAATTTCTTTCCGCTGCCTCCTGATTGTAATTTTTATCGACTTTCTCTTCAAACAATTTGATTTTTTCCTTCAATGGGTCCAAAATCAACCCCAGGGAACGATGATTGGTCTCTGTAAACTTTTGTGTCTTCTCTTCCAATATTTTATTGGCAATAACCTGAAACTCATTGTTGAACTGCCGTTTAATCTCGGCGATTTCATTCTTCTGTTCCTGAAATTTATCGAGCTGCGCCTCATAAAATGAACGTGTACTTTCTAAAGACCGCTCTGCGACCAGAAGATTCTCCCGTTCCTTATCCAATTCATTTTTTAGCATAAGGCGTTCTTCCAGCAAACTTTGTTCCCGCTGTTGCGATCTGGCAAGCTCAATTTTTAGTGTTTCAACCTCTTTATTGTATGCAGGACCAGCACTCGAATCGGTATTCTTTTTTAATACCAATACGATCAAAATGACCAATAACAATACGATTCCCGCAAAGAAAAATATTTCCATGATTTGTATTTTCTGAAGATGGTGTATCCTTACCTGAGCAGGTCAGTTTAGCCATCATTGTATTAAATTAAACTATAGGCGCCCAAATTCAATGGATCAGCGCTATTAAAGCACCGATAAAAAGTCTGTTGTCAGTTTACAAGGTGCATCATCCGCTTCGCCATCGAAGCAGAATCAGAGCAATGTACCGTTCAACGAAGCTTTATTGCAATTTTTGGTGTGTTTTCCACCATAGATCGGGCATTTCACCTGAGACAGCCAATTGATAGTCTTCATAACGGCAAGGCACGAGGTAATAGCGTTCGTTGACTGATTTAGATCCAAAATAAGGCACTTGAATCCACCAGCGGTCTGATTTTTTACTTTTCACAAAGACCAATTCATGCTCCTCATTTTCCAGTGTGGTGCGATAAATGATATAAGATGATTTGGGATACAACGGCGTATCTTGTTTACGATTATAATAACCATCAATAAAGCACCAAATCATTTGGGAGACCAACATCGCCGTCTGTTCCATTGGATCAAATGTTGGATTGAATTCATAAAAACCGATGGAAGAACATTTATCCGACATCCCCGCATAGCGGGCAAGTTGACAAGCTTCATCGCCAAATAAACCATTGGGCATTGCATTGGCATTTCCAGGTGCTTCGGAGGCCCGAATGGCTCCAATATCAAAACTAATTAAATCTGCCGCCCGGATCAAAGGCTCTGATTGGTCCATTTTACCGGCAATCATACCGACTCGTGTCGCATTAAAAAATAGTTTATCATACATATGGATAGACTCTTTACTGACGAGGTAGGTTTGATAGGCTATGGCATTTAAATTGAATAAATAGTCAGGCTGATGCAAAATAATATGGTTTACATAAGATCGGGAATTCAGTATTACATTTTCGGCATTTTCCTCGTCAAGGTCAAAACGCGCATCTATAATTGCCAGCTCGATCTTTCGCTCTAAATTTTGATACCCCAAATATTGTGCATAGGTGAGGTCCTGTCCACCACCAATGATAATTGGAAGAATATTCTCTTTGACCAGTTCCTCCACGACAGATTTTAAAGCGATATAAGTATCTTGAATTGTATTACCTGCTTTAATATTTCCCAAATCAACGATATTCATCGTATAATCGCCCTGATATAGTGCATAGAGATGTTTTCGTACAGCATCCGGCGCTTTATCCGTTCCATTATTATTCATGGATGCACGATCTTCCTCCACACCGACAATAGCCAATTGAGGCTGTTTATCCCTTTCCCAGCTCGGAAAATCAGTTTCATAGGCTTGAATAACGTTTCCAAGTTGAGAACTCAAGAACCCATGCTCAGGAGCAAAACCTGTAATTGAAATCGGGCTAAAGAATACGGACAGTGATGACATAAGCTATAATTTGTAAAATCTCCTATTTGTTCTGAAAACGACTGTTTTAATTGGACTGAAAGAATTTACCCGGCTTTCATGGCGTTTAATACCTGCGAAAGCATGAAGGTTTTTCAGGATGCAATTCACACAAATATCCATTTATTAACTAACTTTTGAAAACATTATTTTTAACAGTATCTTTATCAAGTGATATTAATAACTGGAGGAACAGGTTTTTTAGGGTCTACACTAATCAGACAGTTGATAGACCAAGGAATTGACGTCATTGCCATCAAAAGAGCTCAATCGACTATTCCTGCCTCGTTATTATCTTCTTCGTTGATTCAATGGATCGACGCTGATATCAACAATTATTTTGAATTAGAAGATGCTCTTGAAGGGGTTACTAAAGTGTTCCATTGTGCAGCATTGGTTTCCTACCAAAAGAAAGACGCTAAAGCGCTCTTTAAAGTGAATGTGGAAGGAACGACAAATGTAGTCAATCTTTGCCTTGAAAAGGGCATTCGCCTACTTCATGTCAGCTCGATCGCAGCTTTAGGGACAAATAGAGACAACCTGCCGGTATCCGAGAAAGACCACTGGGAACACAATGCACTAACATCCAACTATTCGTTATCAAAGTATCAGGCGGAGATGGAGGTATGGCGTGGCATTACCGAGGGTCTAAATGCAGTTATTGTCAACCCCGCCGTAATTTTAGGTGCTTCGGCCAACGACAAAGGCTCTGGAGCTATTTTTTCAATGATCAATAAAGGTTTACGATTTTACCCAAAAGGAAGCGTTGGCGTTGTTGACGTAGAAGATGTTGCTGCGATCATGATTCAATTGATGGAAAGGGACGATATTACTGCTGAGCGCTATATTATCAATCATCTCAATATAAGCAACAAGGATCTGTTGAGTGTGGCAAGTGTGTTAATGAACAAGCCAAAACCGACAATCGAAGTTTCCGAGACCTTACTACAAATTGCCTCTACTGTTTCCAGCGTGCTTTCCGTATTTAAAAAATCGGATACACCATTAACAAAAGAAACTGCGGCGGCTTCAAGCGCCAAATTGCAGTATTCCAACGCTAAAATCCAAGAACTTTTAAACCACAATTATCGGCCTTTGGAACAAACGCTAAAGGAAATTGCAGATTTATATAACAAACAGTAAAACTATAACATAACAAACAACCGAACCTTGAAACCATCGGCAACCTACCGATATCGGAGACTAGCATTCAGCGCTATTGCTCATGATCGTTTCATAAAAAATTAATAAAATGAAAAACTATTACATCATTGATTTTGATAGTACATTTACACAAGTAGAAGCACTTGACGAACTTGCACGGATCTCTCTTGAGAACCATCCGGATCGCGAATCTATCTATCAAGAAATTGAGCGGTACACCAATCTTGCCATGGAGGGTAAACTCTCTTTCCGAGAGGCTTTGGCTGGTCGCGTAAAACTCCTCAATGCCAATAAATCTCATCTCGATAAACTTGTTTCACATCTTAAGAAAAAGGTTTCGACTTCTTTTTCTCGAAATCGTGAATTTTTCAAGAAACACGCCGACACCGCATGGATCGTTTCAGGAGGTTTTAAGGAGTTTATTACACCTGTCGTTACACCCTATCATATCAAGACTGAAAATATCTATGCCAATACATTCAGATTTGATGAAGAAGGTAATATCATCGGTTTTGATGAAGAGAATCCTCTATCAAATGAAGGTGGAAAAGTGCAATTATTAAAACAATTGAATATTGAAGGAAGACTATTTGGCATTGGTGACGGTTATTCAGATTTTCAACTGAAAGAATCGGGATTAATTGAAAAATTCTTTGCATTTACAGAGAATATCCAACGCAAAAGTGTCACTGAGAAAGCAGACTTCATCACACCTAGTTTTGATGAGTTCTTATATGTAAATGATCTGCCCCGTGCCATCTCCTATCCTAAAAATCGTATCCTTTGTTTGATCGTGGGAGATGTACCAGAAATAGCGGCTCATATCTTAAAAAGAGACGGTTTTTCTATCCGCACAAAAGATACATTCGAAGAAAAGTATGTAAAGGATGTAGGGATGCTGCTCTTGGGCGACAATATAGACATCAGTGATGAACAGCTTCAGCAGGCCGACAAATTAAAAACAATCGGATATTTGGGCGATATCAAAGGACATATCAATAAGGATATCTGCAATGCAAAAGGTATTGTCGTTTTCGACGACAAGAAAAATAAAAAGAAAAATTCAGAGTTTATTCCGCGTCGGATGGCCGATTTTATCAACAATGGTGATACTTATTTAAGTCGCAACTTCCCAAATCTGATTTTACCAAAAGTAAAACAGGTCACAAGATTGCTGCATATCCACCAAAACGTTCCCGGAATTATGGCTCAGATTAATAAGGTCTATGCCCAAAATAACATCAATATCGTTGCCCTATTTCTAATGACCAAAAACGACATTGGCTATGCGGTAACCGATATACAAGGTGAATATGATAAAGATCTATTGAAACAACTCAAACAGATCGACAATACAATTAAGTTCAGAATATTGTATTAATAGCATGCGGCGGTAAATATGGGGCAGCTATTGCGTACATAAATTCCGGCTTATGAAACGAGAAATTTATTCAGGCATACCGACGGTGTGCCTGAATTTTCGCTCAATAACTCTTTTTACACTAAAACACACATATTATGTCCTTACATCAAGATGCCGAACTAAAGAAAGCTGTCCTTGACCTACCCCAAAAGGAAAAAGACAAACTCCTCGTACGCCTGATCAGCAAGGACAAAATGCTCATCAAGCAATTGCATTTCCAATTGTTGGAGGACGCGGAGGATTTAGAGAGACGTATTGAAAAACTACGGAAGCAGCTGGAGCAATTGTTCGATAGTGGTTTGAGTCAAATTGGCAATACGCCACAACATAGTAATTTTATCTCGCTTAGCAAGCTTATCAAACAGGCAAGCGGTTTAGTGAATGAGCACGAAAAAGTCACCAAGGATAAAATCAGTGAAGTAGAATTTAGATGTTATATCCTAAAGAGAGCCATCGCTGATTACGACAGGCTTTTCGACCCCTCCTATCAGTCTGCTGCCCACAAATTACATAAATATATAACAGGGCGTATCAAGCATGCGGTGGGCAAATACAGTAAACTTCATGAAGACTTTCAATTTGACTATCGGGAAGATTTTCAAAATACACTGGATGCTTTTGGTAATACAACACTTAAAAGCTATATTAGTGAACAGAAGATTGACCTCGACCTAAATTAGTTATGAGAAACAGCAAAAATCGCGTTAAAATTGGATCCTTTCATGTTACAGCTTATGAGCAATATAAATTAATTTACTTGGCCACCTTATTGGTGTTGCTCGCTTTTGCCTATACTTTTTACCTCGCGAAATAAGCCCCTGCACAGATTCATCTATTATAGCTTTTGAGCTTCACAAAGTCATCTCCTTCTTAACGAGCAAGTCAACTATTTTTTTACCAAAAAATTTAGTACTTCATACCCGATACTTGATACTATTTCGTTAAATTCGCACTTATTCGAAATTTTTGCTCGTGGGAATTCAAGAAATATTAGAAAAATACAGCCAAAGCGAAACTGTTCAGTCGCTTACCAAGGCTTTACAATCCAAAAACCCCAAGATTCAGTTGAAAGGGCTTATTGGTTCTTCGGATGCATTCATAGCCGTATCTTCTTACAACTTACAGGAACGTCCAATGGTCTTTATCTTACCGACTCATGAAGACGCTTCTTATTTTTTAAGTGACCTGGAAAGCCTGTTGGATAAGCAGGTTCTTTTTTTCCCTTCGTCTTATCGCAAAACATTTGATTTTACGCAAACGGACTCTGCCAATGTATTGCAACGTGCGGAGACATTAAGTTCGCTCAATCATACTTCGGAATTACCGAAAATGGTTGTTACTTATCCAGAGGCTATTGCTGAGAAAGTGATCAACCGCAACGACTTGGATAAAAACACGTTAGAAATAACAGAAAACACAGCGCTAAGTATTGATTTCATCAACGAATTTTTGATCGAATATGATTTCGAACGTGTCGACTTTGTGTATGAACCGGGACAATTTGCGATACGCGGTGGCATCGTAGACATCTTTTCTTTTTCGAATGACCTCCCATATCGTATTGAATTCTTTGGCGATGATATCGAAAGCATACGTACATTTGACATTGAATCCCAACTGTCTGTCAAAAAAATCCACAAAGTAACCATTGTACCAAATGTTCAAGCGAAATTCCTGACATCCCAACACATTTCCTTATTGGAATATGTAGATAAAGATGCTACGATCTGGATCAAAGACGCTCAATTTACGTTAGATATCGTGAAAGATGGGTTAAAGAAAGCGGAAAAATTATGGGCGGGATTAACCGATAAGCAGAAAAAGGATAATCCGGAATGGCATAATCCAGCCTATGAATTTACAGACGAGAAAAACCTCAATGCCTTATTTTTTGAGTTCCCCATCATCGAATTCGGCAAACAGTTCTTTTATAAAGCTGAAGCAACGTTCAAATTCGATATACATCCCCAACCTTCATTCAATAAAGATTTTAATCTCTTAATCCATAATTTCAAGGAGAATGAGAGCCAGCGGATTCAGAATCTGATCTTTTCAGATTCGACCAAACAGGTCGAACGTATCTATACGATTCTGGAAGATCTCGATAAATCAGCCACCTTCATTCCGATTCATAAAGCGTTACGCGAAGGTTTTAGAGACGACAGTTTAAAGTTGGCCTGTTACACGGATCACCAGATATTTGACCGTTATTATAAATATAAACGTAAGAAGGCTTACGAGCGCTCACAGGCAATTACGCTCAAAGATCTACGAGATCTTAAACCGGGCGATTTCATTACCCACATTGATCATGGTGTCGGCCGCTACGGAGGTTTGGAGAAAGTAGATGTCAACGGTAAGTCTCAGGAAATGATCCGCTTGATCTATGCGGACAATGACCTGTTGTATGTGAACATCAACTCTTTAAACCGTATTTCCAAATATTCCGGTAAGGAGGGCACTGTTCCCAAAATGAATAAATTGGGGACCGACGCCTGGGACAAACTCAAGAAGACGACCAAGAAAAAAGTCAAGGACATTGCGCGCGACTTGATCATGCTTTATGCCAAACGAAAGGCACAGCATGGAAATGCGTTCTCACCGGATAGCTACCTACAGAATGAGCTGGAGGCCTCCTTTATTTATGAGGATACACCCGATCAGGAAAAGGCTACTGCCGATGTGAAAAAAGATATGGAATCGCCACATCCGATGGACCGATTGATCTGTGGGGATGTAGGCTTCGGAAAAACGGAGGTTGCCATCCGTGCGGCCTTCAAAGCTGTAGCAGACAGTAAACAAGTTGCTGTCCTGGTACCGACTACTATTCTGGCATTACAGCACTACCGGACATTTTCGGAGCGTCTAAAGGGTCTTCCATGCACGATCGACTATATCAACCGTTTCAAGACGAGCAAACAGATCAAAGATACCTTAGCCAGGCTCGCTGAAGGAAAAATAGACATTATCATTGGTACACACCGCCTTGTTAGCAAAGATGTCAAATTCAAAGATCTCGGTCTGATGATTATCGATGAGGAACAAAAGTTTGGGGTGGCAGTAAAGGAAAAATTGAAAGTCATGCGTGCGAATGTAGACTCGCTGACATTGACAGCAACGCCAATTCCAAGAACATTGCACTTCTCATTAATGGGGGCCCGCGACCTGAGTATCATCTCGACTCCACCACCCAACCGGCAGCCCGTACAGACCGAACTGCATGTTTTCAATGAAACATTGATCGGCGAAGCTGTCAGTTACGAACTTGATCGTGGCGGGCAGGTGTTTTTTATCCACAATCGTGTTGCAGATCTTCCGCAGCTGGGCAATTTGATTCGCAAGCTGGTTCCCGGAGCACGGGTCGGTGTGGCACATGGCCAGCTTGAAGGGGATGAACTTGAGGATGTGATGCTCAAGTTTATCAATCACGATTTTGATGTCTTAATTGCAACAACGATTATTGAAGCGGGGCTTGATATCCCAAATGCGAATACGATCATTATCAATCATGCCCATATGTTTGGCCTGAGCGACCTGCACCAAATGCGGGGTCGGGTGGGCCGCTCCAATAAGAAAGCTTTTTGTTATCTACTGAGTCCGCCATTGTCGACCTTAACACCGGAAGCCTATAAACGACTTTCTGCAATAGAAGAGTTTTCGGAACTGGGCTCTGGATTTAATGTTGCCATGCGCGATTTGGATATACGTGGCTCGGGAAATCTCTTGGGTGGTGAACAATCGGGCTTTATTGCCGAGATCGGTTTCGAAATGTATCATAAAATCTTAGACGAAGCTATTCAGGAGCTAAAAGAGGATGAGTTTTCGGCGGTATTTGCGGATGAGAAAGAACGAAAATATGTATCCTTTACGCAGATTGACACAGACCTCGAGGTATTGATCCCCGATGAATATGTAACCAATATTACAGAACGGTATAATCTGTATACTGAACTCTCCAAATTGGAGAACGAGCAGCAATTGGCAGCCTTTGAAAAAGAACTTGAAGATCGATTTGGCCCCATCCCACGCGAAGTCTTTGAATTATTCAATACACTCCGTTTACAGTGGTTTGGCAAAACGATCGGGTTTGAAAAAATAGCGTATAAAAAGCATACACTGAAAGGTTATTTTGTCAATAACCCCAAATCCAGCTACTTTGAATCGGATCAATTCGGTCGTGTACTGTCCTTTGTACAAAGCCATCCAGAGATCAGCAACCTCAAAGAAGTCAAAGGCCAGCTTCGTTTAGCGTTAAATAATGTGAATACCATTGGGTATGCGTTGAGTCTTCTGAAAGAAATGTTATAAGATGTATTAATGTTGTAAGCGATATTGATGCACCCGATATAAATAAAATCTACATATTGAGTAGATTTTATTTATATTTGAGATACAAGATAAACCGTCTTCGCGCTATTAGCACCAACAATGCTTTCAAACGAGCGAAGGGTTCCTTACGGTCAAAGATTCGACAAGATCGAATTATAGACTCTTAAGGCAATACAAGCATCAATCAACATTATTAGCATGGCTACCAATACCGAAACGATACTCGTCCATGAAGGACAGCAATTCAACCAGACATCTGCAGTAACTACGCCAATCTATCAGACATCCACTTACATTGCGGATCCTGACCCTGCGGAATATATCAAGGCCGCTACCGAACCGAAACATCCTTATTTTTATCATCGTCATGGCAACCCGACGAATAGCCAAATCGCCTCCATTCTAGCAAAATTGGAAAAAACGGAGGATGCACTGGTATTTGCAACAGGTATGGCAGCGATCAGTACAGCCATATTGGCCATCGTTAAATCGGGGGATCATATTGTCGCCCAACATGCACATTATTCCGGAACAGCTATTTTCTTTAAAGAGTTCCTAACCGATTACGGTATCACGGTTACTGCTGTAGACCAGACCGATGTTTCAGCATTTGGAGAAGCTATTCAGGCAAATACCAAGCTGATTTATATAGAGACTCCATCGAACCCTAATCTCCATATCACAGACCTAAAAGCGATCGGGGAACTCGCCAAACAACATGGGATTCAGAGCATGGTCGATAATACATTCGCCTCTCCTATCAACCAAACACCGACAGATTTTGGAATAGACGTCGTTGTCCACAGTGCCACGAAATACTTAGGTGGACATAGTGACCTCACTGCTGGTATCGTCTGCGGTAAGCAGGACTATATCGCCAGCGTATGGAAACGATCCGTCGCTTTGGGCGCATCACTCGCACCGCTTGATTCCTGGTTATTATTACGGGGATTAAAAACATTAAGTTTACGAGTCAAACAGATCAATACCAATGCGCTAAAGATGGCTGAATTTCTGGATCAACATCCAAAAATCAAAAAAGTGAGTTATCCCGGACTTCCTAATCATCCCCAACATGAACTCGCCGCCCAACAAATGAACGGTTTTTCGGGCATGATTTGCATCGATGTCAATGGTAAAGATGAAGAGGATGCATTTTTAAATGCACAGAAACTCATCAATGGACTCCATATATTTATCAATGCGGCCAGTTTGGGAGGGGTCGAGTCGCTTATTGTACATCCTGCGAGTATGTGGGGCGGTCATCATACGAAGGAACAAAAAGAAGCTTCCGGAATCACGCTAGGCATGTTGCGTATCTCTGTTGGAATCGAGCATGCCGATGATCTAATCGCCGACTTAAAACAGGCATTGGACCAGCTTAACTAAGACTTATATGGTAAGTCGTTATCACATAATACAAAAAAATAAGGGGAATAACATGAACGTGTTATTCCCCTTACTGCACACCTATTTTTTATTAAAGTACGCGGGTACCATCGGCAATCCTGACCTGAATGACCGAAAGTTCTTTATCAAATTTCTCTTTGTATTCTTTTTCAAGTGTTGGCAAAATTGAAGGTAGTACGCCTTCTTTTACGATATTGATTGTACATCCACCGAACCCGCCACCCATCATTCGGGCACCGATCACCTCAGGAAACTGTTTGACGTAATCCACTAAGTAATCCAGCTCCGGACAACTGACTTCATACACTTTACTTAATCCCTCATGGCTCTGAAAAATATACTGTCCAAGCTGAACAACATCTCCTGAACGTAGTGCATCACACGATTTCTCTACGCGTTCATTCTCGCGAACTACAAAGCTTGCTTTCGCATAAATGTCGGCATCTTTATCTTTCACTAATTCATCAAGCATCGCAATGGTTACATCACGCAAATTCTTTACAGCCGGGTACTTCTCCTGCACCCATGCAGAAGCTTGCTCACATTGTTCACGACGCGTATTGTATGCTGTAGAAGCTAATGAATGTTTTACGTTTGTATTCAATAATACAACTTCATAACCCTTAAGATCAAGCGGAACATACTCGAAACCCAAGGTACGGCAATCCAGTTTGATGACATTTTTCTCTTTACCGAAGGCTGAAGCAAACTGATCCATGATACCACACATCACACCAGCATAGGTATGTTCAGCCTTTTGAGCAATCTGTGGAATATCAAGTTGTTCGACCTGCAAATTGAACAGTTCACTGAGTGCTAAGGTAACGGCACATTCAACGGCAGCTGAAGACGATAATCCAGCACCCAGTGGCACATCACCATCGATATACAGGTTGAAGCCCCCCAGTGTTGTCCCACGTTTCAGGTACTGGTCAACAACCCCCAAAATATAGTTTGGCCAATGTTTCTCAGAAATAGCAATAGCTGCTAGCTTGACCTCATGACGTTCCTTGTAGTCTTCCGCATAAAGCACAATGTTATCATCCGATCGCTTACTTACAGCAACATATATTGCTTTGTCAATTGCGGCAGGCAATACAAATCCATCGTTATAATCCGTATGTTCTCCAATGATATTAATCCGGCCGGGGGAAGTAACGACAAGAGGTTCTTCTTGGTAGAGTTCTTTAAATTTATTTACAATTGTATCTTTTGTTATCATTTTATTTCGCTTTATAATGTACTGTCGAACAATTTCGCAATTGTTCTGCGGCAACCTCCGGTGTGATATCACGTTGTGGATTTGCTAGCATTTCATAACCAACCATAAACTTTTTAACGGTAGCAGAACGTAACAGTGGTGGATAGAAGTGCATATGCCAGTGCCATTCCGGGTGGTCACCATCATTTACTGGGGCCTGATGCATTCCTGCAGAATAGGGGAAAGATGTTTTGAAGAGATTGTCATAACGCGTCGTCAGTAACTTGAGAATAGCGGCAAAATCCGACTTTTCCTTCTCGTCAAACCCACCAATGTTTTGGATAGATCGTTTGCTGACGATCATCGTTTCGTAAGGCCAGGCGGCCCAAAAAGGGACTAGCGAAACGAAAGAATCATTTTCGTCTATAATGCGCTCCTCTTTTCTCAACTCCGCTTTAACATAATCTGACAGGATCGTACGTTGATATTTATTGAAATAGTGCTGTTGCTGAACGCATTCTTTTTGGATTTCTACAGGCAAATGATTTTGTGACCAGATCTGTCCATGGGGATGTGGGTTACTACAGCCCATGATTGCACCTTTATTCTCAAAGATCTGAATATATTTGATCCAGTCAACCTGAGAGAGTTCAACAAACTCTTTCTGCCAAAGATCGACTACTGCTTTAATAGCTACCTGATCCATTTCTGGCAAGGTTAGGTCGTGGCGTGGTGTGAATGCAATTACTTTACAGATTCCTTTTTCGGTTTCGGCGATAAATAATTCATCTTCATTAAATTCCTGCTGGCTTGTATCTTTCAGTAAAGCTGAGAAATCGTTCACGAAGACAAAACTTTCTTTATAATCTGGATTGATATCACCGTCTGCTCGTTTATTTGTCGGGCACAAATAGCATTGTGGATCATATTCCGGTCTATTATCCCCGGGAAGATCTTCTACTTGCCCTTGCCATGGTCTTTTACTACGATGCGGAGACACAAGTACTTTTTCCCCGGTAAGAATATTAACACGTGTGTGGGGAGAGTCCCCAAAGTTTAAAGTTGATTGCATGTTATGTATAACTGGTGTACAGAATACACAATTATAGGTATATTAACTCAAAAGTCAAAGGAGATTTTTTAGGCTTTAAACTTTGGGTCCTGCGCTTTCAGCAATTCGAATATGGTAATTTCAGGAAGAATTCCAACACGTCCTGGATAACCCAAAAAGCCATAGCCCACATTAACATATAATCGTTTGTTCTGTTGCGCACGGTATAACCCCGCCCATTCCTTATAGATATATTGCACTGGACTCCATTGCAACATCTCGGACCTTACGCCAAATTGCATACCATGTGTATGTCCAGCAAACATCACATCAACGTCTGTATCCAATACCTGGGCCCGCCAATGTGACGGATCGTGCGATAAAAGCAACTTAACAGGTTGCTCTTCGGTACCCATTAACGCTTTTTTGATATCACCATGTTTCGGAAAACGGCCAGTCCCCCAATTCTGAACCCCGACAATACAAAGCTCTTCACCGTCGACCTTAATCTTACGATTTTCATCCATTAAAAGATCCCAGCCCATGATTTTATGAACATCGATAACATCTTTGAGGTTCTTACGCTTTGCAGGAGAATCTTCTTTACCATAATAATAGTCACCATAATCATGGTTACCTAATGTAGAAAACACACCCAAATCAGATTTCACACGCGCAAAAATATCTTGATAACCACGCATTTCAGAAGCTTGGGCATTCACGATATCACCGGTGAAAAATGTCACATCTGCTTTTTCCTTTAAAAGCATATCAATACCACCGCTGACAGCCTTTTTATTGTAGAAAGATCCAGAGTGCACATCTGAAATCTGCGCGATGGTCATTCCATGAAATGCTTTGGGCAAATTTGGTAAATACAACGGTACTCTCCTTACACGATAGTCGTAGGCTCCTGAAATAATTCCCCAGCTCAGGGGTATCAAGGGTGAGGCACCGACTAGAATACCAGCTTTTGTTAAAAACTCGGATCGACTAATCCCTTTCACTGGATTTTCCGGTAAAGGTTCTCCGGCATCGTCGACTAAATCCTCAACAGATCTCTTTTTTGCGAACAGACGTTTCAACCATACACCCCCACGTCGGATATCATCAATCAACAAAATCAAAAAGAAAAATATCTTTGATGCGGCTGTCAGAAAAAAGGCGACTAAAATAACCGACCGGACGATTAAAGGAATACTATATTGTGCTGAGATAAAAACGCCCAATAGCAGTAAAACAGAATAAGACCACCAGAGAATAGCAAATACTTTTGTTTTGGGAAATTTAATCTTCGTTGCACGGAGCGCAAAGAAAATATAAAAATCCAATATGAGTAATACACACGCGTTTACTAACAACATCTTTTATCGATTTTAGTTTTTGGCATTAAGCGCCAATTGTTTTAAAGATTCGATCCATTTGGGATCATCATTAAGACTCTCTACCAAACACACTTCCTCCCCCCCTAAATGTTTAAATTCATTAGCATATTCCACGCCAATTTCATCAATGGTCTCGATACAATCCGCCACAAAAGCAGGACTAAAAATTAATAACTTCTTATAACCCTTAGCGGCAAGATCATGCAATAAATCGGAGGTATAGGGCTGTATCCAGGGTTCTTTACCTAAACGGGATTGAAAGCAGAGCGAATATTGTTCTTTTTTCAACCCGAGCTTGGCAGCTATCGTCCGTGTTGTCGCATAACATTGCGAAAGATAGCAATATGAATTGACTGTCATTTTACAAGAATCACAGCCTGATTCGGGGCATTTAAGCTGACCTGTCGGATCTACTTTTCCAAGCTGCCGCACAGGAAGGCCATGATAACTAAAGACAAAATGGTCAAAACGTTCCAAATCGTGCCTGCGGGCATGATCCGCATAAGTTTCTGCCATTAAATCGTCTGTACAGAAATTGCTTACGAAACTGATTTCTGGCAGATAATTCCATTTGCGAATAAGCTCCATGACACGATCGATGACTGAGCCCGATGTTGCTGAGGCGTACTGTGGAAATAAAGGAATGACACGAATGGACTCCAAAAATAGGCCTTCCATATTTTTCAAGGCAGCCTCAATCGATGGGTTTTGGTAACGCATCGCTAATTCCACATGGTATTCTTCTCCCAACGCTTCTTGAAGCAGATCGCGTTGCAAAATACTGTAGTGCATCAAAGGTGATCCTGTTTCTTTATCCCAAATCGTTTCGTATACTTTTGCCGATTTGGGCGCACGTGTACGTGCAATGATTCCCTTGACCAATAAGGTGCGTTGAAAATAAGGAATATCAATAACTCGCGGATCCATTAGGAACTCCGTTAAATACTTTCTTACATCTGGAGTGGTGGGACTATCAGGTGTACCCAATTGTACTAAAAGAATACCTTTTTTGCCTTTATTGCTCATAGCTTACAAAGCTACGCAAAAAAGAGTGCACTCCGGACCTAAACCGCGGAATTATGAAATATCTGTGACGGGTAATTGTACTTATAATGCTTCTAAACTTGCTTTTACGTCTTTCATCAACCACATTGGTGTTGAAGTAGCGCCACAGATTCCAATGCGATCGTTTTCAGCAAAGACCGATGCATCTAAATCAGCTGGATCAGAAATAAAATAACTAGCGGGGTTGGCGTTTTGACAAACTTCAAACAGCACCTTTCCATTGGAGGATTTCTTGCCCGATACAAAAACGATCTTATCGTATTGTCTGGCAAAAGCGCCAAGATCTTCGTATCGATTAGAAACTTGTCGACAGATCGTATCATTGGCCTTTACCTCATAGCCTCGCTTGATCAATTCGTCTTTGATGGCATAAAATTTATCCACGCTTTTTGTTGTCTGGCTGTATAGGGTAAATGAGGCCGGCAGTTCGACTTGATCCAATTCGGAAATATCCTGAAAAACCAAAGCTTCATTATTTGTCTGCCCCTGCAAACCGATCACTTCAGCATGTCCATGCTTCCCAAAGATTAAAATTTTCTCCTCTTGGTCGAACGACGTTTTTATACGGTTTTGCAGTTTAAGCACCACTGGACAAGAGGCATCTATCAAGGTAATGTTATTTTCCAAAGCAACTCGATAAGTCTCCGGGGCTTCACCATGAGCACGGATCAATACCTTTTCATTGCTCAAGGTCGGCAGAGCGGCATGATCGATAATCCGCAAACCTTTTGCTTTCAATCGGGCAACTTCCTCATCATTATGAACGATATCTCCCAAACAATAAAGGTACCCCTCTTCCTCTAAAATCTCTTCCGCCATATCAATAGCGTATACCACTCCAAAGCAAAAGCCTGAATCTTTATCGATGTCTACTGTTAGATTTAATGCCATAATAACACAAAGTTACATATTCGTATTGAACTTAGATCAATTGTTTTTTTACTTTTCTATAAACGGCCAGATACAAAGTTTTGTTACATACAGAGAAAGACATTCAGTTGGGAACAAACGGAAACATCTATTTCAGCAGAGGCATAGATCCGTGAACAAAAACCAATAATTTAGCGATAAGGGTGACATCAACCCGTCGGCTTATCAATAATTGTGTCTATATAGAGGCGTAATGATATTGCATATGAAAAGCAATTTATCTAATTTTGCAAAAAAATTAAAATAATGGCAACTAACAGAACTTTTACGATGATCAAACCTGACGCAGTAGCGAACGGTCACATCGGTGCAATCTTAAACGATATCATTGCTGGTGGTTTTAAAATCATTGCAATGAAATACATCCAACTTTCTCAAGAGACAGCTGGTGCATTCTATGCAGTACACAAAGAGCGTCCTTTCTATGGTGAGTTGGTAAATTTTATGACTTCAGGTCCTATCGTTGCTGCAATCTTGGAAAAAGATAATGCCGTTGAAGATTTCCGTACATTGATTGGCGCGACTAATCCTGCTGATGCAGCTGAAGGTACAATCCGTAACAAATATGCTAAATCTATTGACGCAAACGCTATCCATGGATCGGATTCAGATGAGAATGCTGCTATAGAAGGAAACTTCTTCTTCTCTCAATTTGAAAGATTCTAGTCGTTAGAACAACATAAAAAAAGCGCTCTACAATCTGTAAAGAGCTTTTTTTATGTATTGCCCCCTTCGACTGCATCCTAATACGAATCTCCAACCGTTCACTGAACCATCGTCCCTAATGCGTGTACGAAGGAATACGCTAAAAGTTTCTTTAACCGAGATACTCATCC
>NZ_LBGU01000042.1:0-353654 GCF_000988325.1 Sphingobacterium sp. Ag1
TTTAGATATGAACATAGGGATCATTTCGGACCTTACAGGCTCCGGATACTCTTATCCCTGATCTCAGATCTAAAAAAATATTTAGGTGCCTATATCGGCGGTGTCTACCTCTTCCCATTCCGAACAGAGCAGTCAAGCCCGCCAGAGCCGATGGTATTGCCGTAACAGGTGGGAGAGTAGGTCGGTGCCTTTTTTTACACGGAAGCCCTTGCTGGAAACAGTCAAGGGCTTCTTTCGTTTAGGTAACTCCCGTACTTCCCCGTATAATGCTATTGCATATCTTCCGTACCCCCGACCGGCGCTGTTCTAGAGCTTCTACTGTCTTTAAGGGTATGGTGCACTAGCATAACCATGTTTAGATACTCCCCCAAGCGGCGCTACTCTTTTAGGTGTCAGCTTACAAAGCCGTTACACTCCCGCCACTGATCATCACGGCATATCCGATACGATAATATCCCTTTTTCAGATCTTTAGGTTATATGAACTCTTCCTTTACAGTAGCCATAACATGAACTAGTCTCAGTCCACTAGTTTCAAAATGCTATTTTTTAATCCTATATTTTTTAAAAGATTTACTCAAATTGTGTTCGCATTTGGAGTATTATATAAAATTATGTTCATTTGTTTTTAATACAGAAACATACCGTGAAAAACAACGAGGGACAAAGTGATCAAGATTTATTGTTGGCAATGAAAGATAATAGCCGACACGCTTTCGATTGCCTCTATCATCGCTATTGGAAGAGATTACTGGATGCAGCGTATAGTAAGCTGGGAGATGCTGATGAGGCGCAGGAGCTGGTACAACAGTTATTTGTGGATCTGTATCGAAACAGGGAGAGCGTTCAAGTGCGTACGACTTTGGAAGGATATCTTCTTGCCGCCTAAAATATAAAGTCATTGACCGTTATCGGAAAATTATGCGTCAAACGGAGAAAATGGACACCTGGCAGTCTTTTACAAGCCAAGATGTCCCGTCTCCAGACGCCTTATTAGAAATTAAGGAAACAAACGAAAAGTTGGTTCGGATAATCAATGATTTGCCTCAAAAATGTAAGGAAGTATTCCATTTAAGCCGCTTTGAACATCAGTCTCACCAAGAGATTGCCGAGCGATTGAACATCTCCGAAAGCACTGTTAAAAAACACATCCATAAAGCCTTGTCTATCTTACGTAAAGAGATGAAAACAGACTTTTTATTTTGTCTGTTGGCAACGATTTTTATTTCCAAATGAACGTGGATCTCATCACTACATCCATCGCCTAAGCTCTTTTAGCAGTCAATTGCAGACCTTCAAAATAAAAAATTCAAAAAAAATATTTTTTGAGTAGAACCTTACCCTCTTTCGTACGACTTATCTATAAATAGGCTAACCAAATGTATAACTATCAACGTTTAAAAGAGCTTTTTGAGAAGTTTCTCTCAGGGAATCTAAATGCTTTAGAGCAGCATGAACTGGACCATTGGTACGCCCAATCGGAAGATAAAACGTTTTTTGAGGAAAATCCACAATATCAACAAGGAGATATTCGTGAGAAACTGCTCGGTAATATCCACAAGGAACTGGGAATCGGTGCTGGACAGCCGAGCTTGTCAAGGATCAGAGGACGTATCATTCATTATGGGATTGCTGCGAGTTTATTGGTTTTCTTTTTAACGGGATTGGCCGTATACCATTGGTATGGAAAGATCCGGGCCGACGATCAACACCAGATCGCTGCAGAAACAGTAATGCCGGCAAGAGACCAGGCATTGATCCGACTTGCTGATGGTCAAGTAGTCGATCTTGATCGACTGAAACCCGGAACCATATTACGTGTTGGTAATTACAATGTGATCAAAAACCAGGACGGTCAGGTAGAATATGTGGCGGCTAACAGCAATTCGTGCCAAGCGGTCATGAATCAGGTCGAAACACCTAAAGGTGGTACAATTAACCTGAAATTACCAGATGGTACAGAAGTTACCCTAAATGCAGGTTCCACGCTACGTTTCTCTCAGGATTTGGTCAGCCAGGAAATCCGTAAGGTAGAGCTGGTCGGAGAAGGTCTTTTCCACGTAGCTAAATTGATGGAAAATGGGCATAAAAAACGATTTATTGTCCATACCGTTGAGCAGGAGGTGGAGGTATTGGGCACTATTTTCAATGTACAGGCTTATGCTGGAGAAATGCTGACCAAAACAGCGTTAGTGGAAGGTAGTGTTGTGGTAAAGTGTCAGCGGGGAGCTCGGACTGTCAAACTGAAGCCAGGATTTCAGGCTATCTGGGATAGCAATAAGAAGGCTTTCGATGTTGAACCTTTCGATAATACTACTCAACTGGACTGGATTCATGGCGATTTTGTCTTTGAGAATGAATCGCTGAAGACGGTGCTCGATAAGGTTTCGCGCTGGTACAATGTGGAGATAAAATATGAAAAGAGCTACCCTGATGTTACATTTTATGGTAGTGTCTCCCGTAAAAATAGTCTTGCCGACGTTTTAGAACTCTTGAAAAAAACTTCAAATATCACATTTCGCGTTACGATGAACAGTCAAGGAGAGAAAATTCTGATTGTTGAATAACTATACGTTCCTAATCTCATTATACCTAAATAACTATGAAAGAACAATTACCTAATTTATGGACTGAAAGTCCATTAAGCCCACCTGTGGGGCGAATGCTCAGAAAGGGTATGCTTGCACTGTACCTTATTGTTCCCTCTTGTTTTCCCGGAGTTAGCTGGGCCAGTGGGCAGTCTATTACATTACATCGACAAGGTAAGCTATCGCAGATCCTTGAAGAGGTTAAAAAACAGACCGGATACGACTATATCCTAACGGGGGAAATTGCTAAAAAGGCTGGATCAGTTAACGTTGAACTGACCAAGGCAACCATAACGGAAGCGCTCAACACAATTTTTGAAGGACAGAATCTTGATTACCTCATGCAAGGAAAGTCGATTGTCGTGGTAACCAAAAAGCCAACGGCTGTGCAGCAACAAAGTGTGAGTGGGATAGTCGTCGATGCAAATGGCAAACCGCTAGCGGGCGCTACAATTCGTGTAAAAGAAAAGGCTACTATACAGACTAGTAGTGGGTCGCAGGGTGAGTTTCGTATTGCAGCAAAAAAAGGGGATATGCTGATCGTGACTAGTATAGGATACCGCAGTATCGAACAAAAGGTCGAAGAAGGAAATGTTTTGGTCCGAATGACTGTTGCGGATAACGTTATTAATGATGTCGTCGTCGTAGGGTATGGTACCACAAAACGTAGCGATCTAACAGGTTCTGTCGCTTCCGTAAATCCATCTGAAATTAAGAATGTACCCTTTACAAGTATTGATCAGGCCTTGTCTGGAAAAGCTGCCGGTGTACAGGTTGTACAGGCGGATGGTTCGCCCGGTGCAGTAGCACGGATTAGAATTCGTGGTGGGGCCTCACTGTTAGGTACAAACGAACCGCTGTATATTATTGATGGTATACCTGTCAATGTGCAAAATCGTTATGTATCGAGTAGCGCTGAAGTTGTTAATCCGATGGAAAGTTATTATGGCGATGATATGGGCAGTATGGTCTCTGGATCTTTCAACCGTGGTTTGAACAGTTTGGCTGGCTTGAATATCAACGATATTGAAAGTATCGATATCCTCAAAGACGCATCGGCGACTGCCATTTATGGCTCGAAAGCAGCAAATGGTGTTATTATTATTACAACAAAAAGGGGCTTGGCAGATAGTAAGCCGATCCTAGATTTTAACTATTATACTGGTCTTACTTCTCCCTTCAAAGAGAAAATACTCAATGCAGATCAATATAAGATGATCATGAAGGAAGCTGCTCATAATCTCAATGTTGAACGCAGCAAATTAGGCCTTCCACCTAGTGCAACTCCAACAGCTATCGAAAACGATGCTAGTTTCTTTGGGAACAACAATACAGATTGGCTCGGCCTGGTTTTACAAAAGGGTGTTTTGCAAAATGCTGATCTTTCGATTCGGGGGGGAGGAATGAATACCAAATACTACACCTCTTTGGCCTATAATAAGCAAAGGGGGACAATTATTGGTACCGATTTTAATCGTTTGGCAGGTAAGATAAATTTAGATGCTACGATAGCGCCACGTTTTCGGATGAATACAAATATGGATTACAGTTACACGACAAACCATATTACAAACGGAGCCTATACACAGGCATTGTTTGCTCCGCCAACGGAATCGCCCTATAACGCTGACGGTACGTACTCCAATTTTGGCTTACTGCATGCCGAATATCAGGGTTATCAAAATCCCTTAGCCATGGTTTCTGGTATCAACCAGGGAAAAACGGGCATGTTTTTGGGATCGTTGGCAGCAGAATGGGATATTTTACCGGAATTGAAATGGCGCTCTGTCGGTTCAATCAATTACAGTACCTATAATCAATTAAATTATGTGCCAAGCTATGTGATGATGAGCGGTTTTTATGGTGCTGGTGATTCGAATGGTGGTACAGGTAGTCAGGCCCACACCGAATCGATCAATACATTCATCGAAAATACATTGACTTGGAATAAGCAATTTGGTGAAGATCACCGTCTCAATGCGCTGATTGGAACATCTTGGGAAAATTATAAAATGAATTTTTTCTCAGCATCGGGAGCAGGTTATCCGGATGATGATTTTTTGAATAATTTAAATTCTGCTGCAATTCCGGTGTCAGTTAAAGGTAGTAGTCCTGCTCAGACCAATGCGCTTTTGTCTTTTTATCTGCGTGCTAATTATAGCTGGAAAGATCGTTACCTTTTTACATTTACTGGTCGATCGGATCGTTCGTCGAAATTTGCTCCTGCTAATCAAACGGGCTATTTCCCCTCAGGCGCTGTGGCATGGAAAATTTCTGAAGAAGAGTTCTTAAAAGATGTGAGTTGGATTGATGAGTTGAAAGTGCGAGTAAGTGCAGGTAAAACGGGGACGCAAAATATTGGAAGCAACCTCTATCGGACTTTATATTCGCCTGTAAGTTACGCTGGAAAGAATGCCTTCATTCCGACGCAGCTAGGTAACGATAAGATCAAATGGGAAGCTACTACGCAAAAGGATGCTGGCCTAGATTATGCTTTTTTTAAAGGAAGACTACGTGGATCAATTGGATATTATGAAAAGGTAACAGATGGGCTATTGCTCAATATTACGACTGCACCCAGCTCAGCTTACTCCAATGTGGTGCTTAATATCGCCAAGATCCGCAATCGCGGTTTAGAGTTCGATATCCGCGGCGATCTGATTCAAAAGAAAGACTTCAATTGGAATTTGGCGGTTAATATTTCAAAAAATAGAAATAAGGTATTAAATATCAACGGAGGACCTTTTTCCAATCCAAACAATCGCGATGGGCTTAACCTCGGGACCAGTATAGTCAAAGAGGGAGAATCATTGGGTCTATTGTACGGCTACGTAACAGACGGATTGATCCGGACAGCGGACGAACTGAAAGCTTATAAAGAAAGTTTTCCCTTTCTTGAATATATGGAGTATTACGTCAATGTTGGCGATATGAAATATAAACTGGATCCCAATGGAATCGGGGAAGGTGAGCCTTTTTATAAACAGGATATTATTGGCAATGCGACCCCCGATTTCTTTGGGGGTATAACAAATACATTCAATTATAAGAACTTTGGACTATCGACCCTTTTCACATTCTCCTATGGTAATGACCTGATTTACCAGGCTGACGTTGCTAATGGTGCAGCTGACAATCTAGCCAATCGAGGAGTAAGTATATTGGGGCGTTATAATAGTGACAACATCAACGCAACACGGCCAAGGCTACTGTATGGTCATGCGCAGTTCAGACCATTGGCAGACGTCAATGTATTTGATGCTTCTTACCTGAAGCTCAAGTCCATCACGTTTTCCTATAATTTCAGTAAATCGTTATTGGAGACTTTCAAGTTAAGAAGCGGTTCGGCATATGTTTCGGCAACAAATTTATTTACTGTAACACATTATCCTGGAATGGATCCTGAAGTCTCGGATGATCCAACTTCTGTAATCGGTGGGGGACGTGATATCTCTGCTTACCCATCAAATAGGATGTTCTCTTTCGGATTACGTATTGGCTTCTAATCGTGTGGAAGACAAACGAATGACGTCGATGAATGATGTGTATTAAGACTACTAAAATAATAAACGAATGAAAAAGACCTTTCCACTATACTTCCTGTTAATTGCTTTGGCGGGATTAAATGCCTCTTGTGATAAGACGCTCAATGCGTTGCCAACACAGGAAAAAGTTGATGATAATGTTATTGTTGACCAAAAAAGCGCGGAAATTGCGTTGAATGGTGCCTACTATTTATTTGTCAATGTAACTGAGAATAGAACAACAGGGCTACCGGGAACGACCTGGGGCCCTTCTCATGAAGTCCTTCCAGCACGCTTTGCTGGGCTCATAGAAGATTATCAGGGTCCCAGTCAAGCTGATATGCATACCTTAAAATCCCGCGATGGTGAGGCACTTAATATCTGGAATGAAGGCTATAAACTCGCAAATGCTGCCAATGGAGTTATTGCCGGAATTGATGCCATAAATGAACAAAAGTTTGGCGGCAAAAGACGCGATGAAATACTTGGTGAAGTTCGTTTCTTGCGCGCTTATGCAAATTTTAAACTGCTGGCTTATTACGGGGAATTTTTTGATATCAATAGTAATTTTGGAGTAATGATCCGTACAAAGCCTGTGACGGTATCTACTATTGCTACGCCACGAAAAAAAGTAAAAGATACTTACGATTTTATTTTGGAAGATGTTGACTATGCCATTGCCCATGCCCCTGAAACGAATCCTAATTATTATGCAACTAAATGGGCCGCCATTTTGCTCAAAATGCGTGTTTTGATGTTGAGACAAGCCGCCTCTGATTATCCGACGGTGGTCACATTGGCTAACCAGCTCATCGAACAATCCCCCTATGCTCTTGAAGCTCATGTGGAGGACCTTTTCTCTACAAAAGGGTTGGCTAGTAAAGAAGTGATTCTCGGTACAAAGGCCTTTGCTAACCAAATTGCTGAAATGGAGAAGTACTATTTCCGGGCAAATTATACATATAATGCAACGCCATTTTTATTGGATCTCTTGAAAAATGATCCAAGAGCCAACTGGATGATTGGCACAGTCGCCAAACGTCAAGTTTTTAAGAAGCATACCGGAGGACAAGCGGAAGCTAAGTTTATTTTCCGTTTGACCGAAGCCTATTTATTGAAAGCTGAGGCTCTCGCCAAATCAAATGGAAGTTTGACCGAAGTTCGGGACCTACTTAAAATTGTTAAAGCGAAAGCTGGAATTACAGATTTTACGGGACTAAACGCTATGAATACACGTGAGCAGCTTACGATGGAAGTTTTTAGGGAAATAATCCGGAGTCTCACTGCCGAAGATGGTTCTGATTGGATGGCCTTGTTGCGTTTACCCTTTGAAACACTAAAACAATTCAATGGTAATATTAAGGAAAAATGGCAATATATATTACCGGTTCCCTACGCAGAATATGAAAAAAATCCAACCTTCGGAGAGCAAAATCCTGGATATGGCTGGTAAAAGTTAGGTGAGTTGTAGAATTAACGCAACATAAACATAAAGAAATAATTAAATGAAACATATGTTAAAAATAGCCGCCCTTATGGTATTTCCTATAATGGGAATGGCACAGAAAAAGTTTGTTCTGGACGGCGAACTTAAAAATGGGACAATCGAAAAGCTTTATCTTTTTTATATGGACGGTCAAGGGAAACAAGTATCTGATAGCGCTTCGGTCGTCAAAAACCATTTTCAATTTAAAGGTACACTTCCCGAGCCTACTCTGGCATTTCTAACCAGATCGTCGGATCCAGAGCGCGCAAATGAAGGCGATTATACACAAATGTACCTGGAGCCTACCAAAATGAAATTAGGGTTTCAAGATGATAACCTAAAAAACTATACGCTAACTGGATCGAAATTGGATGCCGAACACAAGCAGTTGGAGCAAGAAAAGGCAGGTATTAGAAAAGGGATGGAACCCATCAGTAAGGCTTATGCTGCTAAAAATAAGGAATATAGTCGTGCTGAGCGAGAACTGGAAGATTTGGAAAAGAAAGTAAAGTTACTTAGCGAAGAGGCTGCTAATATCAAGAATCAATTTGAGCCTTTTAATGAAAAAGCAGCCCAGATTGATATGGCCTTTATCAAAGAACATCCACAATCGTTTTTGAGCCCTTATTTGTTGCTATTCAGAATGAACAGTTTGCCTTTGGAAGAAACGGAAACATTGTTTGCTGGTTTTTCCAAGGAGGTACAAAATAGTCATTTTGGAAAAGATGTTTCGAAAAAGCTAGATGAAAGTCGAAGTGGTGCCGTTGGCAAGACTGCTCCGGTATTTGGTACGACCGATATCGACGGTAAACCGCTGAGTTTGTCAGATTTCAAAGGCAAGTATGTCTTGTTGGATTTCTGGGCTAGCTGGTGTGTGCCCTGTCGTAAAGGGAATCCACATCTTATTAAGTTGTATCGGCAATATAAAAGTAAAGGTTTTGAAATCATAGGGATTGCAGATGATGACAGCAAACCTGAAAAGTGGCACAAGGCAGTGGAACAAGATGAAATTGGCATTTGGAAACATGTTTTACGCGGGGCAAAATTCGATGGAACAAATTTTGATCTTAGCAAAGATGTAACGAAGGGTTATGGTGTCAGTTCGTTACCTACTAAAGTGTTAATAGATCCGCAAGGTATTATTATCGGACGTTATGGTGGTGGCAATGGCGGTTCGGACGAACAGTTGGATGCCAAACTTGCTGAATTATTTAAATAATAGCATATCCTGTACGTAACGATATTCTGCGAGGTTACGGTCACTTTAGTATTACAGGTATATCGTGTAAAAGAAATAAGGGGGCTGTCAAAGACAGCCCCCTTATTTCTTTCACTTATACGGCTTAGCTTACGAAATCCGTGCAACGAGCTGAGCAAGGATAGCTTTGTCCAGAGGTTTGGTCATAATGCCATCAAAGTGATGTGCCTGTCCTGCTGGAACCTGCATGGTTACTTGGGATTCGTCCGATGTGAGTGCGATAACTTTGCTAGTCCATCCCTGTATAAGATTGTTGTCTTTAACCATATTGAGGATGTCCCAACCAGTAGGGCCATGCATTTTGAGATCGGTGATAATAATATCCGTTCTATTTTCCTTCAGATAGGCCATTGCTGCAGATGAATCCTGATAGATTTTAACATCTTCGAAATGTTGCAATGCCTGTTTTACAAATAAATTATTGATTGGATTGTCATCAATAACGACAAAGCGTAGCTCTTTTGAGAGATTATCCAAGCTCGTAATTTGTTTTCTATTTTTCTTTTCTTCCGTAAACGGAACGACCAATGTAAATGTTGATCCTTTACCTTGTTGACTGCTAACGCTTAACGTTCCGTTTAGCTGTTCGGCCATAAGCTTAGAAATATGTAATCCCAATCCAAAACTATGCTTGGATTTCTGATCAGTCATATAATACTGTTCGAAAATATGTCCTTGATCTTTTGCAGAAATACCTTTTCCACTATCGTTGACTACTATATGTAATTTGGGCGCTTGATCTCTGCTGATAAATGCTTTCACCTCGATCTGCCCCTTATCTGTATATTTAATCGCGTTGCTCAACAGATTGGAAACAATTTGGCGTACACGATATGTACCGCTTTTGATCAAGATGTCGGGATTGATATCAATGTGACTGATGAGTTTCAGTCCTTTTTTGTCTGCCTGAGCCTGTTGCATTTTAATGAGGTTGGCGAGTAATTGCGTTGGCGAAAAATACTCAGCCTTAATTTCCAGTGTGCCAGATTCTAGTTTACCGAGATTCAAAATATCTTCAACGGTATCATTGATCACGTGGATATCTTGTGTAATGGAGTCTAATAAAACAGGATCGACGCGATTGTTCGCTGCATTGCTTTTTAGTAAATCAATAATGCTGACCAAAGAATTGACCGGTGTCCGTACGTCATGACTTATATTAGCTAATATACTGGCCTTTTCCTTTGATGTCTGTAAGGCATAGTCTCGGGCAGCGGTAAGCTTACGCTCATAGACGAGTGTATTATAGTGGTAAGACAACAGCAGTGTCACCATAATAATCATGAGAATAATAGAAGCGATGACTTGTTTGCCAAAAATGGAAGAGTTTTCCCTGTAAAGTTTGAAATCTTGAATTTCAGCAGCTCTTAATGTCTCATCTTCATGGGTTTTAATACGAAGCAAGGCCGTGCTAATTGTACTAAATAAGTTGTAATTAGATTGTAGTAGCTGTCTTTCCTTGTGCTGAAGCTCAGCAAATGAACGACGAATCTTACTGAAATCTTGCCGGTGAAATGTTTCGTTCTGTTCAATCAAACTTTGGATCTGGCTATGTATAGCCTTGATTTGATTAACGTTGAAATTCTGTTGCAGCTTGTCAGCAACTAAAGTGTCATTTTTCGCTTTGAAAATTCTGTTGAAGAGTTTTTCTTTCTTTCGGACAATGGTGTCCTTCTTACTTACATTGAGTGCGGTATCGCGTAATATTTTATTGACAACAGAATCTGCAAGTATCCGATTGTTCCCCGGTCGAATGGTTCTGTTTGTGTTAGTCAAGAGTGAAAGCGAGTCTTTTGCCAAAAAAATCATGTTGTCGACAGATTTTTTAATCTGTGCGAATTCGTCCGAAAGCGAAATATTCTGTTCCAAAGAGGTATTTGTAGCAGCGGTAAGTCCTTTTTGGGAAGATAATTTAGATAAGGAGTCAATATAAAATCGTAGCGTGTCTAAACTATTGCTATAATGCTTTAAATTTTCGGCACTGAAGTCTACGGTATAGGAACGAAAAGCATTTCCAGCAGCATTATAGGAGGAGAAGAGTTCGTAGAAAAGGTTCGTCAATTGATTTTTAGAACTGTATGCTTTGTTTAAACGAGTTTCAGTCTTTTGGTACTCAATATATTGATAGGTAAATATCGATCCGATATAAACCAAGGAAAGAATCAGAAAAGCAATTAAAACTGTCCTGAAAATAAATAATTTTTTACTGTTTTTCACGTTATTGTTCTTTCACCCCAATAAGTTAACTATAGCCTGTTTTGTTTTGTCTGGAAGTCAAATTTAATACTAAAAAACCATATCCGTTGCTTGCAGCTGTAGATAGCCAGCTACTTTTTTAAAATCTTACACAATCGTTTGATTGAGAGTTGGTGTAGAAGGATCCTATTTTATTTTTTATTTTGCATAGTGAAACCCATACGTGGTCTTTTTAGAACCTCTTTATTTAGAAATAAAAACTTAAATTTTAATGAAAACACTCTTCTGTTCGATAGCCTTATCCCTATTATTTACGCAAGAACTCCATGCGCAGTCTGGGGTTAATATTATCCCCCAGCCTCAGGAAATCAATGTAGGAGCTGGCCAGTTTCAGTTAAATCCACAGACTACCTTAAGCTTTAAGAACTGCGTTGTGAAAGATGTGTCTTTGTTTGTTGAGCAGCTGAGAAAAGTAACACATTATCCCCTGAACGTGAAGAAGCAAGCAAGCAATAACATTGAATTTAGACTGGTTCCTAAATTGACCCTGCCAAATGACGAAGGCTATCAGCTTGAGGTTTCCAATCGGGGAGTTGTCGTGACAGCAAAGAGTTCGCTTGGACTTTTCAATGCAACGCAATCACTGCGCCAACTTTTACCGACAGCTTTCGAGGGTAGTAACTCTACCAAAGAAATAAGCTGGAATATTCCGGCAGTGAGCATTAAAGATTATCCGCGTTATCATTGGCGCGGGTATATGAAAGACGTAAGCCGGACATTCTTTGATGTGAAAACCGTGAAAAAGTATTTGGATGTCATGGCCCTGTACAAAATGAATACTTTTCATTGGCATTTGACGGATGATCAGGGCTGGCGGATTGAAATCAAGAAATATCCGAAATTGACCCTGGAAAATGCGACGGTATTTCATCGAACAGAAAAGCAACCTGCAGAACGCAGTGGATTTTATACGCAGGAGCAGATCAAGGAAGTTGTCCAATATGCCCGGGAGCGTAATATTACGATTGTGCCCGAGATTGATGTCCCCGGACATTCATGGCCGACCATATTAGCCTACCCTGAACTTGGGGTCAACAAAAATTCCTATCCCAATCACATCTTTCCTTTTGTGTCATCTTGGGGATATTGGGGAAATCAGTTTACGCCAAATACATTGGATCCCACAAAAGAGCTTACGTATGAATTCTTGAATAATGTGTTCACCGAAGTCGCTAATCTCTTTCCGGGTAGTTATATTCATTTTGGAGGGGATGAGGTTCGCCATGATTTGTGGGAAAAAGAGGCTCATGTGCAGGATTTTATGAAAGAACACCATATTAAGGATGTCAAATCCCTGCAGAGTTATTTCGTACAACGCGTTTCTGCTATCATTGTTCAAAAAGGTAAAAAACCGATCGGCTGGAATGATATCTTAGCAGATGCGGAAAACTTACCGAAAAGCACAGCAATTATGAGCTGGCTTGGTGAAGAAGCGATCAAGGAGGCAACTAAAGATGGGTTTAAAGCCGTAGCGACCCCTGCATCTCATCTCTATTTTGATATTACGCAGGCCGATCGTAATGATGGGACCATGACTGACTTGGCCTATCCTCAAATAAATTCGCTGAAAAGGGTGTACGAATTTGATCCTTCCGCGGGGCTTAGTCCGGCCGAGGAGCAGCTTGTTCTCGGTGTGCAGGGAAATATGTGGACTGCTTTGGCGCAGGATATTAAAGATCTGAACGTACAGAATTTTCCGAGATTACTTGCTGTAGCCGAAATCGGATGGTCGTCCAAATCAGCGAAAGATTACGAAGCTTTCAACCAGCGATTGGATGCAAATCTTCCAAGATTGGATTCCATGCGTATTGATTATTATCGCCCCGGGGGATATATTGCGGGGGCATGGGGGCCTAATGATATCAGGGAATCGTATAGTTTTTTGAATTTTGATGTGACGAAAAAGATTTACGATAACGGAAGGGCACAAGCTGGATTTTTCTTTGTGGACGGTAAGAATTTTCTGGAGATTGATGCTGTACAATTACTGCAGGACGGACGTGTCATCGCAGAAGATGGACATCACGCACTTGCGGATAAATTTAGAGGAACCAATAAGATCAAACCTTTTTATTACAATTTTACAGTAACAAATTATAATCCGCAATCGAAGTACGAGATCAAAGCCCGCGTCAGAGGTGCTGGTGGTGTGGATTCAAAAGGGAACTTTACCTTTAATTTGTCTCCTAGCACGGCTTTTGATAAAATAGAAAGGAAATAAGAGGATCTTTTTCTGCCGATACAATCCGTTGTGGAAACTGTTCATAATTCAGGTTCAACACTTTGATAATTAGTTATCCGAAATGTTGGTGTAGCATGTATATGTAAAATCTTATACAAAGAGCTATGGCTGTCCAACCATTGGATAGCCATAGCTCTTTATAAGTTAAGTTATAGACGCTTTATTTATTCGAGTTCAATCATCTTTTGATTTGCATGCTCTTCCTTTACTTCTTGAAGGATTGCAATTTCAATAGGTGCAATCAGGCTAAGAATAATCAGTACAATGAAAGCTACAGGGAAAATAATTCCGATGATTACAGCCAATAACAAGGAGATATTTAAGTATTCTTGTCCATTCTTGGATGAAACTTTTAAACGGGAGCTTTTGAAGGAATCAAAAAGATCTTGAAAAGCTTTAGTAATTGTTTTACTGTTGATGCTGAATGTTGTTTTAGTTGCCATGATGTTTATTTTTAATGTTTTTATTTCTTATTTGATGACTCAAAGATAGCACGGAAATAAGAGGCATACGATACCCATTAGGCCAGTCTCGAGACAATCTCGGTAAACGACCAGCTTTTATCGGTTAATACTCTGCTGAGATTAAGGAAATTGATATGATTATCACTATAACTGACGGGAGATATATCCTAAAACAAAAAACAGGAGTAGCCTAAAAGCTACCCCTGTTTTTTGTCACTTATTTTGCTAATGTAATTATAGACCTACATGCTCTGTTTTCGATTTTGTTGGTCCCGATGGTCCTTGCTTAAATGTGGGGTCATAGTTCCATTCAATTGTGTCGGTTAATACCTTACCGTCTTTTTGGATTACTTTTGCTTCAACAGTATTCTTACCCTGTTTTAGCTTCACGTTTTCGAAGATGTAATGTACATTGGTCTGGCCAATTTTGGCCCCTTTGATCGTTTGTCCATTGATAATCAATGTTGGCTCTCCTCTGTTCGAATAAACGGTAATAGGGGTGATTTCATTGCCTCTGTTGATCATGCGTCGCTGCGTGATATATAACACCGGTTCTTTGCTCCAGTTGGCTTTGTACCAATAAAAACCATCTTTCTTCAATTTACGGTCAAAGGACACCAGACCTTTATAATTTCTGGGATTGACATTAAGACCGGTAACTGGTGTTGCGAAATCAAAGGTGTTCCATACATAGGAACCTAAGAAAATCGGATTTTTAGCGATTACCCCCCAGTGGATCTCATGAAATTTTGTGGCATACTCTTCAGGGAAGAATGAAGGATTACTCCATTGATTGCCAAAATTACCAACTTCTTCCGCCTGGTCTTCGGGAATGGCTTCTGCACCATATTCCGAAAAGATAATCCGGTAATCTTTGAATTCTTCACTTATACGTTTAGCCCAGGAGGCGACATCATCTTCTTTGTCTGATTTGTCTTCCAATTCGCCATTATACCAGCCGAAGTAATGGTTAATACCCTGTACATCCGCGTTATTATTGACGGCGTGGTTGATAACATTATATCCACTGACAGAAACAGTATAGCGATCTGGGTCTTCAGATTTGGCAAGATCGTTTAATTTGGTTGTCAGATCGATCGTATAGGCTGACGGTGTATACACCTCATTGTGCATCCCCCAAATGTAAATTGATGGATGATTGAAGTTTTGTCGGATCAATTCTTTCAATTGTTGTTGTGCATTATTCTCTTCGAATGTACTTACACGATTGACAAAGGGTATTTCGGCCCAGATCACCAAGCCGATGCTATCACATTTTGAATAGAAATATTCGGATTGCTGATAGTGTGCCAGTCGAATCGATGTTGCGCCCATTTCTTTGATAATCGCGAGGTCTTCGTCGTGGTCTGCATTGCTCAGGGCAGATCCTTTTCCCAGACGATCCTGATGGCGACAAACGCCATGTAAGGGGTATTTAATATCATTCAGGAAAAATCCCTCTCCTGTGCGTAGCTCAAATTTACGAAGGCCAAGGGGGGCTGTCACCTCATCGATAACCTCGCCATTCTTTTTGATTTGCGTGACGACCTTATAGAGATAGGGATCATCTAAACCTTGCCATAAATGCGGGCTCTTGACCATAATTTGTTGTGTAACGGTCTGCCGGCCCTGTGGTAGCAACGTGTAGGGCGTACTTTGTTTGGCTTTGATCGATCCGTCTTTTTCGAAAACCGTTGTTAGTAATTCAATAGGCTGTTTTTTTCCGGATTTGTTGTCTATTTTTATTTTTACGGCAACGTCAGCTGTTTTCTTGGATACATTTTTTTGCGTAATATAGATTCCTTTGGCTGCAAAATCATTTACCGCAATATTGATTTCATCGGTTACAATAAGTTCGACTGGTCTATAAATACCGCCATACATTGGGAAAAGGGTATGGTTGACGGGAATGACCTGTGGGGTAGCCTCGTTGTTTACCTTCACTAAAATCTCGTTTTCTTTCCCAAATTGGAGCATACTGGTCAGTTCGAATACAAATGCGGAATAACCGCCCTGATGTCTGCCCACGAAGTTATAATTTCCATTGCGTTGTGTATTGTCATAGGTAATTTCATTCTTGCCTTCTTTGGTCGGAAGGGGCTGATTGTTTACGTATACTTCTGTGTTGGTATTGACTCCTTCAAATCGAATGAAAATGCGTTTGCCTTTCCATGCTGTTTCGGGCACAAATGACTTACGATAATAAGCGTCGCCGGTATAAAAGCGTTCATTTTTTCCTAAGCTACCAGACTTAATCTCTTTGGTCTGCATATCGTTTGCATTCCAGGTGTGCGGTAAATTGACAAGCTGCCATTTCCCTTCAAATAGTTGATTATAATCTAGTGTCGACGTAGAAAAAGGCCCCTTTTTGAAAGTCCAGCTGGTATTAAATGGAACTACGGTTCGTGCTTGTACGTTCAATAGCAGTATTCCAATAAAGATTAAGGTATAAAATATCTTTTTTATCATACGGTTTTAACTTAGGATATTGTATTTATGTCTTCAAATATAGCTAACAAAATGATAATGACTAATTGGACTATCATCGGGAAAACTGCTATTTGAGCTTGTTTTTAATTAAAAGTGATTAAAATGTTGTTGCTGATTGTTGTTTTTTCTTTATTCGCTTTGTTGCGTTCATTCACTACAACGTTTTCGAGACTTGCGCAAACGATTGACTATACATGGACTACTGTAATAAATAATAAATTCTTTACCATTGTATTAGAGGATGAAATATAGACGAAGCCAATGTAAACCGTTCATATGATGGGTTTTCGCACTTATTTTGTTTTGTGCATTGGCTATCGTGGGTCAATAATTACTCAAACCAGGTTCAAAAATGAGTGATTGAACCCATTCAGAGACAAATGCCTTTACATGAGCAGATTTAATCTGATGAGTGAAAGAAGAAGGATTATGATGAGTAGAAAAAAACTATAAAACGAATGAAACATAGATTAACAGGAACATTTCTTTTGCTATTCTTGCTGATGCAGTCTGTGGAAGCACAGGTTGCTATTATCCCACGTCCGCAGCAGCAGGAGGCGCGGAAGGGGAAATTTATCCTAGGTAGAAATATAGGTATTATAAGCGACCCATATTTTGATCCCACGATAGTATATTTCAAGAAGCTCCTGCTTGGGCGTTTCGGGATTTCGGCCTATGCTGTGACCAAGGTCGATGAAGCCCAAGTTAGGGTAAGCTGGGATAAAACACTTGAACATGAAGCCTATCGTCTGCAGATAGATCCTACTCAAATTCGAATCTACGCTTCAGATAAATCGGGACTTGTCAATGGAATTTCAAGTTTAGACCAACTGTTGTCCGTTGCAGCCCAGAAAGGGGATCAGCGTGAGTTGGATGCTGTTGACATCAAGGATAAAGCACAATTTGCCTGGCGTGGTTTTATGTTAGATGAGTCGAGACATTTCTTTGGGAAGGAAAAAGTAAAGTCATTGTTGGACTGGATGGCGTTTTATAAATTGAACAAGTTTCATTGGCATTTGACGGATGAGCCTGCCTGGCGTCTTAGTATACAACGTTATCCCTGGCTGACTCAAATAGGAGGTATAGGCAATTATTTCGATCCCTATGCCGAAGTACAGTATTACACACAAAATGATATCAGTGAGATTATTGCTTATGCGGATGAACGTAATATTGAGGTCATTCCTGAGATTGATATGCCTGGACATGCAACAGCGGCAAATCGTGCGTATCCATTTTTATCTGGCGGCGGTAATGAAAAACACCCTGATTTTACTTTTCACCCAGCAAATAATACGACATATTCATTTTTAACCCATGTGTTGCGCGAGGTAAAAGCACTTTTTCCTTCGACTTACATTCATTTGGGTGGAGATGAGGTTGCTTTCGGTAGCGATGCCTGGAATAATGATCTAAAGGTGCAGGAGTTAAAAAAGGCGGAAGGACTGAAATCGAATAAGGAGGTCGAAGCGTATTTTATTCGACGTATGGCGGATTCCGTGGCCCGAATAAATGGAAAAATTATTGTTTGGGATGAGATGGTAGACGCAAAACTGAACAAGGCACAAACTGTGATGATGTGGTGGCGCCATGATAAACCCGAACAGCTCAACAAAATTTTGGAAAAAGGATATCAGGCTATTCTTACCCCCAGGTTACCTTTATATTTCGATTTTGTGCAGCAGGAAAATCACCGGTATGGGCGGAAATGGGGCAAAGGGTTTAATCCTATTCAAGATGTTTACAATTTTGCAGGCGAACAGCTGGACAGTTTAGGTGGTCGAAGAAAACAGCTATTGGGCATCCAAGCTAATCTATGGACTGAAACCGTCACGAATACCAATCGATTGGATTATCTCGTCTTTCCGAGAATTGCGGCATTGGCGGAAGCGGCCTGGACACCTGGTAAGCAACGTAATTTTGATCAGTTTTCACATGTGTTGAAGCAGCATTTAGCGCTGTATCGCGAGCAGGGGCTCTATTACTTTGATCCATTTCAGGACAGTAATCCCGAACCGGTCGTTATGAAGAAAGCACACAAACAGTATATTGATAGTCCCAACTAGATCAGTGATTTGTTTTTGACGGGGAGTGGTGTAATCGGTAATGATGATGTCAGATCTTTTGGAGTGAAATAAATACTGTAGATTTTTTAGAAGCATAATGCAGATGTGAAAGCTTGTGCTTTTGCATGAATGCGTATGAAAAGAACAAATGAAAACTTTGTAATAAAACAATTAGATAAAATATGATAAGCTATAACAGATTGATGGTGACCATGCTGTTGGCTGGAGGGCTATTGGCCGGGAAAACTGTTTCTGCCCAATGGACTGGTCCACGCAAAAAGGTGGAGCAAAGAATTGAGGTAAAATATGGGCCTTTAACACCGGCGCATCGAACCGATGAGGCAATGGCACGTTTTCGTAGCTATGGTTTAGGACAGTTTATCCATTGGGGTCTCTATGCTATTCCAGGAAATGAGTGGGAAGGGGTAAGTGCTCGAAAAGGTGCGGCCGCTTCCGAATGGATTCGTACCTGGAGTGGACCTACGGCACCGAAGGACTGGAAAAACACCTATGATAATTTATATAAGCAATTTAACCCCAAAGGATTTGACGCAAAGCTATGGGCTAAGCAGGCTAAAGAAATGGGAGCAAAATACCTGATTTTTACCACCAAACATCATGATGGATTTGCCTTATGGCCTTCGAAATACACAGATTATACCATTAAGAAAAGCCCATATAAAAAAGATATTGTCAAGCAGGTTGTAGACGCTTACACAGCCGAAGGTATAGATGTATTTTTGTATTTTTCGATCTTGGAATGGAATAATTCAAACTATATGGGAAAGGCGCCGTCTACACCGGAAGAAAAGGCAAAATTCAACAAGTTTTTAGAGTATACCCGTAATCAATTATTGGAGCTTCTTCAAAATTACCCCCAGATAAAAGGTTTTTGGTTTGATGGTACCTGGGATCAGTCCTGGATTCAGTCCTATGACTTTACCTATAAACTGGAAAAGGAACTCCGCGAGAAGCATCCGGGGTTAATCATCGGTAGCCGTTTTCGAAACGATGAATTTGGAAAACGACATTTCGATTCGAATGGCGATATGCTGGGGGATTATGAGCAAGGATGGGAACGCAAAATGCCGAAAGAATTTGAATGGTTGGAAGGACGTGATTGGGATTGTGTCATGACGATACCTCCCAATGGCTGGGGTTACATGAAAGATTGGTCGGGTATTTATACAAAGACATCCGACGATTTGATCGATATGTTGATGAACTGTGTATCGATGAACGGCAATTTCGTGTTGAATTTTGGTCCGGACGGAAATGGTCGGATGCATCCGGGAGAGGATAAACTGGCGAAAGAGATCGGTGACTGGATCAAGATTAACGGAGAGGCCGTGTATGGTGTTCGGCATGCGGGGCTGGCTCCATCTAAATTGGGCTATTTTACCAAAAAGGAGGATAATCTCTATCTTACGGTCTTTAATCGCCCGGTCAACAATATTGTCCGTATTGCTGTACCGAAGAATGCAACAACGGTTCCGGTAACGGCAGCATTACTTCAAAATGATCAAACCTTGGTTTTAAAGCAAGCTGAAATCGGCATAGACCTGGATAAGAATACGTACTACGATATTGTACTTCCAGACGCATTTGTTGCCAATAAGGCTTTTGTTATAAAAATGAAACTTGGTCATCCAAAAGGACAGCGTGAGCAACTAATGGATGCAAAAATGTAGGCTTAGGACACTATAGTAAATTTCCCTGATTTCATCGGATCGCCAATAGCAATGGTACCGAATCAACGACATTAGGATGGATCTAATAAAAACGGCACTTAAATCGCTATCGGTTAAAGTGCCGTTTTTCTGTTATATCTGCGTTGTTGCTGTAATATTAAGGAGTTCGCTTGGGGTATGGATAATGTATTTTGCCCCGTGTTGTCTCAATTCGTTTTCATCGCGAAAGCCCCAAGTAACACCTATTGCTGTTACCCCGGCATTATTGGCCGTATCCATATCGACCGATGAATCACCGACATACAGGCAATTTTGTTTGTTGACACCTAATGTCTCGAGGCTATCTAGGACGATTGCGGGATCGGGTTTGGCTGGATGACCAGCGCGATGGCCCAGGACAAGGTCAAATGGAATATCGGGGAAGTACTGCTGCATAAGCGGGATGACTGCCTCGTGGTATTTATTGGACGCTACGGAGATGAGGTAACCTAAGGACTTCAGTTCTTGAAGCAGCGATACAATTCCCGGGTAAGGACGTGTATGCGATACAGGTTTTTGTTCATAATAGGTCTTAAAAGCTCCAAGTAAGACTGTAATCGTCTCTGCCGTTCGTGCTTCTTCGGGCAATGCCCTTTCGATAAGTTTCTGTACGCCATTGCCTACAAATTTCTTATAAACAACGAGTGGATGCGTTGGATATCCATGCTGTTCAAGAATAGCATTGCAGCTGTCCCCCAGGTCTTGTAATGTATCTAGCAGTGTTCCGTCCAGATCAAATATGATAAGTTTCATTTGATAAATCTAGTAAAAATTGCGATTGAACCATGGTAGAATAGTGAGATTAAATGGAGTTTAATTATTTCCAAATGGCGGTATTTATATTTCCTTTCTGTGTATCATTTAGATCGGGGAAAAAAGTGAATCCAGTTATTTTTTCCAGTTCGCTTACGGTTAACCTATAATTTTCGAACGTGCTTCCTGAAGGTGGAATGACATTGTCAATCTTATAACCAATGGTATAATATTCGTTTCCTTTTTTCATTGCCAAGGCTTTGAAATAGTATTTTGGTTTGGCAATATCTTTTCCATCGTTGTCCTGCGCAAAATCGAGGCTGTTTTCGGTACCGGTCTTAGGTATTGCGCCAGTTACGACATACATCGTGTCACACTGTGCAGTCCAGGTTCTGACTTTCGTTTCCAGGTTTGCCCAAATACCTTGGTTAAGTCGTGAAACCTGTGCTGTCATGTTGGTAAAATAAAATGTTGTTTTATTTTGAGCAATATTGAGATTTCTGTCTGCACTTGGCAATTGGTGCCCTCTGTCGTACCCTGTTGGCTGAAATCCCTTAAATAGATTGGGTTGAAATGCTGTTGATACGGCAGGATCGTAACCCCAGGCATCCGTACGGTTGCCTGACCCTAGCACACTGCTGTATAAGGGGTATGCAACCCAATATGCCATTTTTAGCTTTTTGTCATATAGCATCGCATAATTTCTGCTGTCGCTTGCGTCGGGCATAAAATGTTGTATAAATACCTCATCACTGCTGAGATTACTCATTTTGGGTATTTCCAGATAAGCTTGTGATTCACCAATCCCGCCACTTGGTTTTCCATTGTCAATGTTGATATCAAAGCTATATTGGCTTCCGGCTGTTAAATTTTTTAAATCCCGATTTTGGGGTATTGTCCAGGTAAAGGTATCGCCATTAGTGGCAATAAACTTAATGGCCTTTCCTGTGATATCTTCGCCAGGAAGTAGCATAAATTCTATACGAGCGGTTTTATTGGTATTTAGTGATACCTTTTTTTGCACATCCTTTTTTTCGGTTGAATTAACAGTCAATTTTCCTGTTGTCAAATCGAATCCTCCTTGGATGCTTATCGCTGGCATTTTTACGATAATCTGATTGGCTTCCAATGCGGCTGTATTGGTTATGGATAGCTTAATGTTGACTTTGCTCAGTTGTCGTACAAAAATAAGTGGTACTGTATTGTTGTTTTTACCGATGTTTTTGGCATTGTTTGCATACATCAGGTCTAAGGCTGCCGGGTTGGACTGGTCACTTACATTGATGGGGTATTGAAAGCCAGCTAGCGATTTGTAAGGATAATAGGCGATGAAGTCCACTTTTTCATCGGGTAAGAAAACCAGGCTGTTACTTTGAAAAAGCGAACCGTTAAAAGTGAAGGGGTGATTTTGGACCTGGTTGATAACCGACGTAGCTGCCAAAGGTTGGTCGGCTCTGTACATATATACACCAATTTGATCATTTTTATTCCAGGAACTCTCTGTCGTTTGTGTATTGATTTGGCCAACAATAGTAGGGGTAAATTGTACTGCTGCTCGGTCAATTCTAGTTTCCGTTTTCTGACAGGAGTTAAAAGTAAGCAATGCAATTATAAAGTAAGCTATCCGGAATATATTTTGATCCGGTATCGCTTTGGTCTTGTTCGTCATATGAATAGCTCGTGTATATTGATAAAGTGAAGGCAAAAATAGGCAAGTTGACTATAAATCGTAGCTATATTTCAGTGCTACTGGTTGTAAGATCTGTACTGAATTGATCTAGAGATAGATATTTTTTAGTAACTCTTTAGGTTTTTATAGCGTCTCATTGGATGTATATTTCGCATTTTTCAAACAGTTGTTAAGACAATAATAATCATTCATAAAAATATTTGCCAGCAAATATTTTACATACTTGTATAAAAAATCATTTAGTTTCCTGTTATCCTCGTGATGCGTAGTGGTAGGCTAACGCTTTTAATACCTTTTGGAAGAAATAAGAGCAAGGTGTCGATTGTCTTCATTTTCCCTGAAATCAGGTAGTAAAATGCATTTTCGTTTTTAATAAATTTGTCAATAAGAAAAAAATAGCACAATGTTTGCTGTTCATGTCAAAACATATATTGATTTGACAAATTATTAATCGTTACACTGCTGTAATGGAAGAAGTATTTAAAGTAAAAGGAAAATTGAATAGATTTTATGTGATTATCTGTGCTGTTGTCATGGTATTGACAGCATCGAGCTGCTTTGATTTTGTTGAGCAGATCGATTTAAAATCAGACGGTTCTGGACATATTGCCGCCACATTAAATTTGAGTAAAAGTAAAACCAAGGTGTCTTCTTTAATGAAAATGAAAAGTATTAAAGGAATCCGTATACCTTCTCAAGCGGACATGGAGAAAGAGATTCGATCTGCTGTTCAGCTACTCAAACAAACTAAAGGAATTTCTAATGTACAGTACAGCACAGATTTTTCCAATTATATCGTTAATATCTCCTGTGATTTCAGCCAGATAGAATCCTTGAACGCCTTTTCGGATATATTGGCAAATCGGTTTAAAACGAAGATATCGAATTCAAACCGCTATTATTATAATGCACAAAGCCATGTATTTGAACGCAAATTTGTGGCTTCTGCTGACTGGAAAGCAAAATTTAATCAACTGGGAAGCGATAATACAACTCAGTTTGCGGACGCATTCTATACGCAGATTGTACGTTTTGAAAAACCGGTTGTATCTCAGGCAAACAGTCTTGCAAAGGTTGCCGGAAATAAGAAAGGGGTCTTGCTAAAACTACCATTTATGGATTTGGTCTATGGTAAATCGAGCTTGGCAAATAAAATCACATTAACAAAATAACCTATAACATTGGTGAAACCGGGACTTCATTTAGTTGCTGAAAGCGCTTCTATAGAGCAGGTTCGGTATAGCTGAAAAATTATTTATACGATGAAATCAAAATTTATACTGCTAGGTTTAGCCTGTTTGTCTTTTGGGACAACTGTAAAGGCGCAGGACTTGATCAAACAAATCCCCGAGGATGCAGAAATGATTGCAGCTTTCCATATGAAAGATATTGTGCAGAAAGCAAATGCTAATAAACTGAACGAGTTACTTCAGAAGACTGGTTTTTTTGAGAAATCGGGAATTTCAGCGAACAATGATATTAAAAATTTGGGGGTAGACCTATCCCAGACAGCCTATTTTTATACCAGAAAAACCGATAGTATCAGTTTTACGGAATTTATGTTTTCCTTGAACAACAAGGGGCAATTTGAGAAACTGCTTCATGAGGCGGGTGAACCCAAGGCATTTGCAAATGGCTATACGAGCATAGGCCTCAAGTCGGGGAGTATGTTGGTATATAACGATCGAATCGCTCGATTTGTTTCGGCGACGACAAATACCACCTTTTTGGACAATGATTCAATAGCTAGTCGTTATGGAATCAAAAAGGTGGACTACGTCGCGCGTCCAGCTGATGACGAAGATGCTTGGGCAGATACAACTGTAGCCGCAATGGATTCTGCTGCGGTAGTCTGGGATGCAGATGAAAATCTAGCGGTGCCGGTATCTCCACCGGTTGCTATAGCTGCGGAGCCTGATACGATAGTAGGTGCTACGGAAGTACTGCCTCCTGTTGCTGATATTGCGATGGATGAAGCGGCAGAAATACATGATCCTAGTTATTATGATTCACTTTATACGGCCTATGAAGATCAAAATCGGAAAAACGATTCGATTCGTAACGGCTTACGCGATAAATGGTTATTGAACGAAATTACCCGTTTGGTTTCAGGGAGTCATAAGTCTTTGTCAATTGCAGATCAGGAGAAGGTTTTAAAGAACCTCGGGCTTATTCGATTGTATGTTCCTCGTGTAGAGGATTTGTACCGTGGTCTTTTGCCTTATACGACCTCTCTTCCTTACTATTATATGGGAATCAAACTGGATAAGTTCAAGACGGGATATCAAGACGGTCTATTGGATTTAGTGCAAGAGGGCAATGTGCTGAAATTAAAGGGATCTGTGGGTTTAGATAGGGACCTTGCTGAGATGACCAAGAGAATGTATGCGCGAAAACCCAATTCGAAGTTCAGTAAATATTTAACGGATAAAACCTTAGGTTTTTTTAATGTGAACATTAATTCGGAGGCGTATCTAAAAGAGATGCCTGCTTATATGGCAAAATATTATAGCGGTCTATTGGGACCTCAACAGGACGTTGTGGAATGGGGATTGATGGCTCTCGAAATAGCGCTAGATGAAAAGGCCATTGCCGAGGTGATGCCAGGAGACCACTTGGTCGTCGTAAATGGTCTTCGGAAGTTCAAAAAAGACTATATTGATTACACCTATGACGATGATTATAATGCAACCGAAGTGAAAAAGACGAAGGAAGAAACGCTTCCAGTGTTTATTTGGATGTTCACATCGAAGGATCAACGGTTGATAAAAAAAGGCTTAGAAATGGCTGTTTCAAAGCAAGTCGGACAGGTTCATGACGGTATTTATGCGTTTTCAAAACAAAAAGCCAAGGATTTTCCAATATATGTTCTTTTAAAAGAAGACCTGGTCATGGTTAGTAATGATTCGCTGTCTTTGAACGATATCCGTCAGAACAGGATGAATGCGCCCCTAAATAAAGATTTTGCAAAGCTAATGAAGCAAAATAAGATGTCTGCAGCCATTGATCTGCAAAAGCTACCGGGTATGTTAAAGGAAATGGGCGTAACACCGGGAAGACAATGGGAAGCAACGGTGGCGCAGCTCAATCAATATGGCAGTACAGCGATTACTTCCAAGGGTGTAGTAGGCAACCGTGCTGAGGTTGAAATGTCGACACGACTGCCGCAGACGAGCGAGGGTGCGATCAGTTACTTACTGGATCAAATTATGGCGGAATTAAATAAAAAGTAACTAAAGAGGGCTCAAAAACAATTTTGTTGCACTATTGTTTCGGTTTCTTTTGTAATATTATGGTTATATTTTCATAATGTTAAAATAATATTAATGACGTTTAACTTGTTTATGGTACTTTTGACATTTAATTCACTGCATAAATAGACAAACTAAACGATTTATACATCACAATATGGGGATATTTTCAAAACTGTTTGGAAACAAAACTCAGGATTCAAAAGTAAAGGTTGTCGGTAAACTGGCTTTCTTGGAAGTGGATATGCATAACCATATCCTTCCTGGAATTGATGATGGAAGTCAATCTATCGAACAATCCTTGACATTGTTGAAAGGACTTGGACGAATGGGCTTCGAGAAATTTATCTGTACACCGCATATTATGGATGGCGTGCATCCAAATTCGATTCGTACGATTGAAGCTGCTAGGGACAAGCTATTAGCTGGTCTAAAAGGTCTTCCAAATATACCCGAGATTCATGCCGCTGCTGAGCATATGATTGATGACGGAATTGCAAACCTCATTGGGGCGAATGAGCTATGTGTTATGCCAGGAGGTTATGTGCTTATTGAGATGTCTTATTTGCAGGAGTCCAAGGCACTATTTCAAACCATATTGGACATACAAAAGCTCGGTTATCAGCCTGTCTTGGCACATCCGGAACGTTATAACTATTATCATTATAACTTTAACATGTATAAACAGATCAAAGATGCCGGTTGTATGTTACAGCTGAACTTGTTATCGATCAGTCGGTATTATGGTGTTGAGGTAAAGTCTGCAGCTTTGACAATGATTAAGTCTGGAATGTATGATTTTGTAGGGACAGACGTGCACCACGAGCGGCATTTAGCTGCGCTGGAGGATGTGGTGGCTAAATATCCTGTGCGTGATTTACTCAAAACATGCACTATATTGAATCCGACATTGCAGGATCATTTAGGAAATAATAAGAATGTGATTGCTACAGGCTAACATTAAAACTATTCATTATAGAAAGAGATACCCTTTTAGGTATCTCTTTTTTTGTGACAGTTGTTCTGTATCGTAACAGACATCACCCACTTTTAATCCGATTAGCCTGAACCGCCGTGAGGTTGTATTTTAAAATTTTACAAGGAATGCCTGAGTGCTTGTTTGTTGTTTGTGGCCACCCTGATTGATATAGATTATTTTCGCCTGCGTTTGTGTTTTACCCGTATGGATATTTCGAAAATTTGGCTACTTTTGGTTTTAGCATTTTTTCACATGAGAGGAAACAGAATTTTTATTCAAGACTGGATAGCACACCATACTTACCAAAAAACAAACGAGATAGATAGTTACTACTTACGTGTCGCAAATGAAATCAATGATAGTTTATCGACACTATGGTTTGAGGAGCAAGAAACCAATGAACTCATTCATACCGATGCTTTAAAGACATTAAGTATCTATTTAACATGTTACTTAGAAGACGTCATTGCGAAAACAGGGATTTTTGCTGCTTTTAGAACGATCCATACAGAACTATACAATCAACTTTTACCTTTTCATGCGGATAATGACCTAACAGATTATTATGCTGAGGATATTAATAGCGAAGATGTTGCTGTATTGACCTGGTTGTTTTTCAGTGAACGTAATCCACATTTATTTATCGATCCTCGTGGGCGTTTGATCCAGTTGGTGACTGATCTAGCTTATGCGATTCTGGAAGAACATTATGAAGTTGCTCCTGAAAACGAAAAGTTAAAGCTAGAATATGTTTTGGATGAAGGAGCCAACTATTTCGAAGTCCGCAATTTTATTGAAAAGCTTGTCGCTACAAATTACCTGACAGCAGGTGAATATAATACCAATCTCAATCATCTGATGCAGGTTGCGGAAATAGGGCGATATCAACACGATCAGAATCAGTTACAACAGATGATCTATCGGGTTAGAGATAACCATTTCAATAATTATAGACTGCATCTATATGCATTGAAGGCATCTGAATTTGTCGCTGCGGTGATCGGGAAAGAGCACCGTCTGCATGATATTGTCAAGACATTAGGTAATCGTATGAATAGCTTTTTCGAATTCGTTAAAACGGATGAGCTTTATGTGCATGTAAAACATATTGGTACAAAGACTGCATTTAAAATCTTCAAGGACTCTATACAGCAATTTGTTGAACCGACAGAAACCTTATCTTTTTATATGGAAATTGTGCCTTGGAAAGATGCATGGAACCTGTCGGGAATCATGACCGTTGTCAATGCCGAGGAAATAAATTTTGATTTACCTGAGCAGTATGAGATGACTTATCGCATTGAAGCCTTGAATGGTAAGGATAAGAGCTTGAAGAAAACGGAAAAGCAGCTGAAAGATATGGGTAAATTGTTCCAGTCGGAGCATAAGGCGGCCGTTGCGTTTATGGAAGGAAAGGAAGTGAAGGAATTTGCAACGGATTTCTTTAAGAAATATCAGCAAAAATATCCGAGTAAAGAAGAGTCTCCACTTCCGGAATCAAATTTGGATCTTACGGAAGATGCCCAAGTTACGGTATTCTTTAATCCAAAAACGGGTTTGGAAGTTTTTGGTGGTATAGCGGAATTTTTTCCATTAAAGAATAACAAGTTTGTGGAGAAAGATGATCAAAGTGAGGTGCCTTATGCGCGGTATTTTTTGAATCTTTTGGTTGAAGATTTTTTTCCAAGCGAATTGCCGAAGTACTATGTTAACCTATTTAAGGCGGAGGTAGATAAACAGTTCTTCTTTCCGTTGAATGATGCTGTACTTGATTTTTTCCTCCGTTTTTACAAACGAGGAACTTACTTCTTGGGGCCATTTCCGTTGTTAAAATAAATGGCTTAATTTCTTAAGAGATACAAAAAAGTCCCATTGCTTCTATGTGATGGGACTTTTTATGCAATACGACAGCTATGGTGTCGCTGTTTTTGGAGTACTTCTAGATTTAAGAGTGGTTTTTTGTCGCCTGTATTTCTCATGCGAGAGCGTTAATTTTATATATATTAATTATAATTAAATGGTTAAGCATTGTGTTGGTAGCAGGTTTGCCTTTAGATCCTGCGTATTTCATTGGAATATTTCAAAAAATTCTAACTAAACTTGTAGGATCAATTATATCTGATGAGGAATGCCTATTGAAAACAACAATGCCCTGGACTTTAAAACCTTCTTCTTGTCGTATAAGGATAAAGTGTATAAATATGCTTATTTGCATCTGAAAGAAGAGGCGGCGGCGGCAGATTTGGTCCAGGAAACATTCTCGCGAATTTGGAAAAAATGGACGGAATTAGATGGAAGTAAAAACCCGCAATCTTACCTTTATACGATTGCGCGAAACCTTGTGTTTGACGAATTACGGAAACAAAAGGTCAGATTCCAATTTCAGGTTGGGGATATTAACCAGGCTAATTTAATAGACAATTCGAATGAGGAAGCTATTCGGTTTAAAGATCTGGAGCGCGTTTACCGTGAGGCCATTTCAAAACTCCCAAAAGCGCGCCTTGAAATTTTTCTTTTGAGTAAGGAGGAGTTTTTAGACAATCGGGAAATAGCAGATAGACTTGGTATTTCGGTTAATACTGTCCGTGATCAATTGGTTAAGGGAAATAAGTTTGTCCGGCAATATATTCTTGATCATTTTGAGATTTCAATAGCCCTATTGATTTTTCTAAAAATATTTTAGACATGTATCGTCTTCGTGTCCTTTAGATACGTATATGTATTTAAAGACCGACATAGATGATGAATTCCAAAATAGCTGCTTTATATAAAAAATTCCTTAAGGGAGAACTTGGTCCCGAGGAAAACGCCATATTTCTTGATTTACTGACTTCTTGCGACAAGGATGAGCTTCCAGATGTGGAGGAAGTCGTTGCGTTGGATGAGCGTGATTGTGAACTGAACAAAACAACTTCTGAAGATATCTTCTTTACGATTACAGGTACGCCATTGACGACGCGTGTAATACCTATTTGGAAGAGAAAAAGGTCGACAATAGCTGTTGCAGCGAGTCTTTTCTTCATTGGTTTTGCAGTTTTATTTCATTTGACCCGTCAAGAAGGAAGAATGGTTTCCCGTCAGGCTCTCGTACATTATGTTAATCCAACAAAGTTTGTCAAAAGGCTCACACTTCCTGATGGCACACAGGTGGCATTACGTCAGGGGGCTCAAATAGAGCTATTGTCTAATTTTAACACAGACAGTCTACGTCGCATAAAACTTTCAGGAGAAGCTTTCTTTGAGGTTGTCAAAAAACCTGAACAACCTTTTGTCATTGTTAATTCTGGCGATTTTGATGTTCGTGTACTGGGAACGGCCTTCAATCTAAATTGTTCGTCGAAACATAGCATATTAGTGTTAAATCATGGTAAAGTACGCGTTTCGCGTGCCGAACAATATTCATTTGTTAGTCCCGGTCAAAGAGTTGCCTATGATGTGCGACAAAAACAATTTGATGTAGCCAAGGCGGATACGAGCAGGGCATCGAACTGGAAGAGTGATCTTTTGTCCTTTAATCAGGTTCCACTTACGCAAATCGTAGCCGATCTCAATAATCTTTATCCGGAAAGTCATCTTGAATTAATCGATTCTTTCCGGACTGAAAGTTACACGGGTTATCTACCAGCCAGTGACTTGGAAAAATCGCTCAAGATGCTTAATACTGCATTTAATCAAACAATTATCCATAAAAAGTAATTTATGAAAAGAACCAATTACTATTTAAAACTCATGGGTGGAGCTTTGCTATTTCAAACGCTTGCGCTTCAAACCATGGCCTCACAATTTTCTAGCAGTGAAGGAATCGGGAAAATCCTCACACGAATGGAACAGAAATTCAATGTCAAATTTGGTTATGACGCTTCGATCTCGAACCAAAAGATCAATGAAGCCGCTGACCTTGACAAATTGAAAAAGGAACAAATTGTTCAATTTATCCAGACCATTTCGGACGGAAATCTTGAGGTCAAAAAAATTGATGAGAAGCTTTATGTGATCTCGAGAAAAACCAGTAGCGATACTAGGATGAAAAACGAAAAGCCAGTTTCGAACACAGCCAAAGAGATCCGTGGTAAGGTTGTCGATCAAGAAAGTGGGCAGCCTATTGCGGGAGTCACTATACGTGTCAAAGGTAGCACACAAGTAACAACGACTGACCAGCAAGGTATTTTTCGATTTGTAAATGTGGCAGATGATGCCATTTTATTGGTCTCCTATATAGGTTATCAGACAAGCGAAGTCTCCGCTTCAAACGCTGATGTCATTAAGTTGAGCAAATCGTCCGAAGAGCTTGGCGAAGTGGTTGTAACGGCGTTGGGTATAAAGAGGGAACAAAAAGCACTGGGGTACGCAACACAAAGTATTAAGGGAGATGATCTGACGCGTGTGAAGGGGGTTGATGTAGGAACCACATTGACGGGACGTATTTCAGGTGTACGTGTTTTGAACAGTACGGAGTTTAACAGTACGCCTCAAATTCAAGTAAGGGGCCTAACGCCCATTTTAGTGATCGATGGTGTTGCTTATGAAAATCTCACCCTACGTGATGTGCCGGTAGATAATATCGAAGATATGAACGTGCTGAAAGGAGCAACCGCAACGGCCTTGTATGGAAGTATGGGGGCCGGTGGGGCTATTATGATTACGACAAAAAAGGGACTTGCGGAAAAAGGAACGGAAATCTCCGTTAATAGCAACAACATGTTTTTTTCGGGTTACCTGGCTTTGCCGGAGGTACAACATGGATACTCTTCAGGTGAAGGGGGAAAGTTCAATAATGATGATTATGTGTGGGGAGATAAACTGGATATTGGGCGTACAGCCAAGCAATGGAATCCACTGACAAAACAACTGGAAGAGATGGAATTGCTTTCCCGTGGCAAGGACAATTTTAAGAATTTTCTTGAGCCGGGATTTATATCCAATAACTCCGTTAGTTTTACCAACCAGGGTGAACATGGAAGTATTAGAACATCGATAAATCATATCTATAACAAAGGACAGTATCCAAACCAAAAGCTCAATATGACAAACATGTCTGTCGCTGGGCAGACTAAGATTAGCGAAAAAGTTGATATAGAAACACGCCTTGCCTACAACCGTCGTTCAGCAACAAGTAATTTTGGCGCAGGATATAATGATCAGGGATATATTTACAATATTCTCGTGTGGACTGGGCCTGAATATAATTTACAGGATTACAAAGATTATTGGTTGATTAAAGATCAATCGCAGAATTGGATGTATAAAGCCTGGTATGATAATCCGTATTTGACGGCTTATGAGAAGGTTACCCCTGAGCTGGTTAATAAAATGAACGCTGCCTTGACCTTGAATTATAAGGTTTCTGATTGGGGGAAACTTATGGTACGTACAGGATATGATTATTATGGACAAAGACGAGAGCAACGCAATCCAATGGGCATTTATGGTACAAGGGGTGGATATTCAGGCTTTGACAGTAAAGGAAAGTATTGGATGCAAAATCAGGATGGTTTTAGTACAACAAATGACGTAATCTTTACAGCGAAAAAGAAAGTTGGTGATTTTGGCTTCGACGGATTATTGGGCGGCGCACTTTTTTATAAACGTGATAATGTGGTTACAGCAACGACGGTTAATGGCTTGTCGATACCAGGATTTTACTCGCTTCGAAACTCAATTGACCCAGTGTCGACTATTGAAAGTAAAACAAAAGAAATGGTCAACAGTACTTACGGACGACTTTCTGTCTCCTGGCGTAACGCTGTTTTTGTAGAAGCGACAGGCCGTAACGATTGGTCTTCGGCTTTATCCAAAGAACAGCGCTCCTATTTTTATCCATCTGTTTCAAGTAGTGTTGTCGTAAGTGATTTAATAGCAAATAAACCGACTTGGTTAGATATGTTTAAGATACGTGGGTCTTGGGCTGTCACGAAGACGGTGCCAGTTCCATATGAAATAAATCAGGCCTTTACAATTAGCAACAATGTCTGGGATGGATTGCCGACGGCTTCATATCCGAATTCAATCAAGGACTACTCCATATCACCGACGCAACGAGATTTAACAGAATTCGGTTTTGATTTTGGGCTATGGAAAAATCGATTCTATGGTAATTATACCCGTTATTATCGTCTTTTACACAATGTCACAACTTATGCGACCATTTCGGGCTCATCAGGCTTTACCTCACGGTTAATTAACACACAAGAGGAAAAGATGACGAAAGGTCATGAAATCACTTTGGGTACAGCTGCAATAAAAAAAGAAAATTTTCAATGGGATATTATTTTAAATATGTCTCAGAATTTAGAATTCTATCACAAGCTTGATCCCGTATATTCTGCCGACGCATTATATGTTAAAAAAGGGGCTAGAACAGACTATATTACAGTAAAGGATTGGGAGCTGTCACCCGATGGACAAATCGTTAATAATGCCTCCGGTATGCCGATATCTGCAAAATATGCTGCTCAATTATTTGGTTATACTGCACCAAAATGGTTTGGTGGTTTGACAAATCAATTTCGCTATAAAGATTTTTCACTATCCTTGAGTTTCGACGGTCGAATAAAAGGAATGTCTTATTCAGGTATGAACGCCCGTTTATGGCAGACAGGGGCTCACCCGGATTCGGATAACCCTTATCGCTATGAAGAGGTTGTTAATGGAAACAAAACTTTTGTCGCCCCTGGTGTTAAGATCGTTTCTGGTGGAGTTACATATGATAAATATGGTCAGATTGCCGAAGATACGCGTGTGTTTGCACCAAATGACAAAGTAGTCTCTTATGAAACCTATTGGAAATCGGCGTATTCAGGTAGACGAAATTATTGGGATGAGACATTTATCAAACTACGTGAGTTGTCGCTCAATTATCGCGTTTCTGAGAAATTAGCCTCTAAATTTAAAGCGAAACGTGCAAGTGTAGGTGTTACTGGGCAGAACTTGCTTCTTTGGACAAAGGAATATCGTTTTTCCGATCCAGATGTAGGTTCAGAAGATTTGAACTCACCATCTATGCGTTACATAGGTTTTAATTTAAATGTAACATTCTAAAAACCAGTAAAATTAAGATGAAAATGAAAAAATTGTGTATATATATCGCCTTGGGGAGTTTAATCTCATTGGCGAGTTGTTCAAAATTTGATGAGATAAACACGAATCCTGAAACTCCTGTACAAGTGAATTCTTCCATGCTAGCGACCCGTATCATATTGAATTTAGCGAACCAGCCCACTCAGAAATCATTTATGCAGCCTTATTTGTTAACGAAGGAGATTGCATGGACGGAATTGGTTGAGGGGTATCAATATAATGGATTCGGTGAAGGAAGTATTTCCATGAACGCAATCAATGATGCTCACTTCATGGGACAATACGCCGCAACAGATGTTTTGGCAAATTCCTACAATGGGTTAATGTATTTTGCCAGAGCTGTGAAATTTTATGAGGCGACAATGAGTGTAGGTGATGTGCCTTACAAAGAAGCTTTAAAAGGGGAATCAGACAAAACATATTTCCCAAAATACGATACGCAAAAAGAGGTCTTTTTAGGCATACTGAACGAGCTGGAGAAAGCAGACCAGCTCTTTGCAAGCGGAGCAAAATTTGCGGGTGATCCCTTGTATGGCGGAGACATAACAAAATGGAGAAAACTAGTCAACAGTTTTGCGTTAAATGTACTGATTCAATTGAGCAAGAAGGAAGCTGATGCGGACTTGAATTTAAAAGGACGGTTTCAATCGATTCTAACGAACAAGCCTATATTCACTTCGAATGTCGATAATTTTCAATTGGTACGTTCGGATAAAAGTGGCCAGACCTATCCTTTTTATAAGATCAGTAATAGTTTCGTTATTTATCCCGTTGTGTCTACGGAGATTATAGACCGTTTGAAGCTATATCAAGATAGAAGGCTGTTTTTCTATGCAAATCCGTCAGCTTTACAAATTGCCAATGGCAAACAAGTGAGTGATTTCAATGCATATGTTGGTATTGATCCATCCTTGGCGTTTGGGGATATTGCGGACTTAAAGAAGAAAAACGATTATTCTAAATTGAATGACCGCTATACCGAGCTCGTAAGTGGCGAACCGACACAACAATATAGCTATGCGCATCTATGTTTTGTGGTTGCTGAAGCAGCTGCAAGAGGATGGGTTACAGAGTCTTCGGTCAATTGGTATAAAAAAGGCATTGAAGCAGCGATGAAATTCATTGCGGACAATACCCCAAATACGAGCCAATACACACATAATATGCCATTGGATGGGGCCTATATCGCCAGCGCTATTGCTTCCTATGGAGATCAATTCCCTACAGCTAAAGAAGGGCAAATTGAGGCAATTATGACGCAAAAGTATTTAGCTAGTTTCTTGCAAGGACGAATAAATCCCTACTATGATTATCGTCGTACAGGTTACCCAAAATGGAAAATCAATCCAGCATCCAGTTTGAATGCGGATGACCCGACCAAGATACCTGTTCGTTGGCGTTATCCTTCTACAGAATACAATTATAACGGGCAAAATCTGGATGAAGCGCTTGCCCGTCAATATGGGGGTAAGGATGAAATCAACCAATTGATGTGGCTTTTGAAATAAGCCTTTGGAAAAACAATCCCCGCAAATGAAATCAATCGTTTGCGGGGATTTTTGTTAAAAACGTTACATTAAAAACGACAGCGAATGAATATATTCGCTGTGGACCATTGAATTTAGTAGAGAGACAACACATTTATCTATGGATAGCAGAAGAGATTTTATCAAGAAGGCTTCGTTGTTAGCGGGTGTTTTTGGTTTACAAAATGCCATGCCTGATGCGATACAGCGTGCATTGGCGATTGAACCTATAACAGGAAGTACCTTTTTAGATGCCGAACATATTGTCTTATTAATGCAAGAGAATCGTTCTTTTGATCATAGTTTTGGAACCCTTCGCGGGGTTAGGGGATTTAATGATCCGCGGGCGATTAAATTGCCTAGCGGTAATCCCGTCTGGTTGCAGTCGTCGGCTGCAGGTAAGACTTATTCGCCGTTCCGTCTGGACATCAAAAACTCAAATGCTGCCTGGACCGGCAATTTACCGCATTCCTGGGAAAACCAGATGGCCGCCCGAAATCAGGGTAAACACGATAACTGGATCGAAGCAAAACGGCCAGGAGGAAAGGTCTTGAAAGAGATTCCACTAACAATGGGTTATTATACACGCGAGGATATCCCTTTTTATTATGCATTGGCTGATGCCTTTACCATCTGCGACCAGCACTTCTGTTCGTCTATTACGGGTACAACAACTAATCGTCATTTTTTCTGGACGGGAACCTGTGTGCCACATAAAGGGGCTAAACCTTTGGTGCGGAATTCAGATATCTATTTTAACCGTTGGGCACACTGGAAGACTTTTCCGGAACGACTGGAAGAAGCAGGTATCTCCTGGAAAGTCTACCAAAATGAAGTCAGCATAGAAAGTGGCTTAGACGGTGAGGATCTGTTGGGTAATTTCACGGACAACAATTTGGAATGGTTTGCACAATATCATATTGAATTCAAGAAAAGCCATCTTGATTTTATGCGTAAACGTGTTGCAGAGCTACCAGCCGAGATTCAAGAACTAGAAAAAGCATTAGCGATTAATAATACCGAGAGTGTACAAAAAACGCAGAATAAACTCAAGCAGAAGCAGGAACAGCTGAATAGTTACCAAAAACATTTGGCACGTCTTACGGAGCATGCTTTTCAGCAGCTTCCTAAAGAGCAGCGTGCTTTGCATGATCGCGCTTTTCAGACGAACGAGGGTGATTCTTTCTATCGTGAGACAAGCGTGGTGACACATGAGGGTGAAAAGATTACCGTGCCTAAGGGCGATGTACTCCACCAATTTAGACATGATGTGAAATCCGGGAAGTTACCTGCCGTGTCCTGGCTTGTAGCACCACAAAGCTTTTCGGATCATCCGAGCGCGCCCATGTATGGAGCTTGGTATGTGTCAGAGCTATTGAATATTTTGACAGAAAATCCGGAAATCTGGAAGAAGACCATTTTTATTTTGAACTATGATGAGAATGATGGTTACTTTGATCATATTCCTCCTTTTGTAGCACCTAACCCCGCAGATAGCCGTTCTGGAAAAACTTCTCCGGAATTAGATTATAGTGGAGAATATGTGAGTTTAGCACAGGAGCTTGCCGATGGTGAAGAAAAAGATAATGCAACGGAGGGCCCAGTGGGGCTTGGTTACCGCGTCCCTTTGATTGTGGCTTCCCCTTGGTCTAAAGGCGGATGGGTCAATTCGGAGATCTGTGATATCACGTCGACGATTCAGTTTATGGAGCATTTTTTCGAGAAAAAGTTGGGTAAGCAGGTTAAAGAGGAAAATATAAGCTCTTGGCGCCGGGCCATTACAGGTGACTTGACATCGGTATTTCGGAAAGCTGAAGGATCGAATACAGTTGATTTGCCTTTCCTCGATCGGAATCAGCAGATCTATGCGATTGATCAGGCGAAAGCGAAACCGCTACCCAATAATTTTCACGTTTGGTCGAAAGAGGATGCCGCAGCATTACGGTCTAAGGGTCATTCAACTTTACTGGCGAGACAGGAGAAAGGTCAGAAAAATTCTAGCGCGTTGGCCTATGAGCTCTATGTTCAAGAGGCCTTTGCTGAAGAAGGCAACCGAATTCATTTAAGATTAGAAGCGGGCAATAAGGTGTTTGGTGATAAATCGCTCAGTAGCCCTTTTAATGTCTATAGTGGACCAAGTTATAAAGAAGGGGTTAAATTTTGGCCTTTTGCAGTTGTTGCTGGTCAGAATCTGAGCTTTGACTGGAATCTGGCCGACTTTAAAGATGGGCATTACGATCTAACGGTATATGGCCCAAATGGATTTATGCGCGGATTTAAAGGACATGAGGAACCATTGACTGTTCAAACAACTTATGAAATCGGGAGGAAAGGGCAGTTAACGGGTAATCTTGTTGTGGAGATTCATAATCATGGTAAAAAATCATTCCGTTTGCATGTAGAAGATAATGCTTATAGTACATGGAAGAAATCGATTGTCCTTGCTGCCGGTAAATCTACGAAGTGGATTGTAGAATCTCATAAAATCCATGGGTGGTATGATATTACGGTACATGCGGAGAATACCAAATTTGTGCGCCAGTTGGCGGGTCGTGTGGAAACAGGCAATCATTCGAAAACTGATCCACAATTGGGATGAACGTAATTAACGTTAGATGATTGATGTACTGTCTTTATAATGGAAGATCCCAGTTTTATTTCAACTGGGATCTTTTTGTATAGGTAGGATGTAATCCGGTTTTTATTTTTTACTCCATTCTTCAAGCAAAGCTTTCAATTTAGGGTCGCTTGGCCTTGGACTATCTGCAGAGATCAAGTTTCCAGATTTGTCGATGAGGATATAACGTGGAATGGTATTGACTTTGTAAGCGTCGGATAGAGTATTTCCTGATCCGGCATGCAGTTGGATACCTTTTAAGTTCTTTTCCTTGACGTAGGCTTCCCATTTTGGTTTATCTTGGTCTACGGATACGCCTACAAAAGCGACCGGTTTTCCTATGAATTCTTCGTTCAATTTTTCCCAATGGGGCTCTTCTGCACGGCATGGGCCACACCAAGTTGCCCACATATCAATTAACACAACTTTGCCCTTTAGATCTGACAGACTCACCTTCTTGCCCGTTATATCCGGATAACTAAATTGAAAAGCGGGTACGCCCGTTTTTGTTTCCACGAGTTTGGCTTCAACAGTTTTGGCTCGTTCGATCTGCTCGGGTAAGGTAAAATATTTTTTATAGGTCGTGTTCATGTCCTGAAAGTCGTTGTAGGAGCGAGCTCCTTCCAAACGTTGTAGTACATATTGTCCTTTAAGTACATCGGGACCTATCGCGGCGACCTGTTGGTCAAATGTTGGTTTTGTTGCTAGATCCAGTTTTCTATAGATCATGTTACTCATAAAGCGATCGCCATAAGGAAATTTAAGTAGCTCAGTTGTGAGAAAGCGATCGGCACTGAATTGTGTATAATAATCGCTCATTTCTTCTTTGCTTGGGTGCGCTGTACGAGGCATGTATAAGTAAGAGATCGCATAATAGGCAAAATCGTAATCTACGATTTCGGGAAAAAACTTGTCGAAGTTAGCGTTTCCAGTGTTAATGGATTTTTTTATTCCAGTGAGTTTTTCTTTAAACTGTTCGACTTCAGGAAAGAAATCGACGTAAGTACTCATTCCACCTGGCGTTGTTCCCTTATCGCGGAAACTTTTTGATTGTTTATCCCATGTATAAAGCGCTTCGTTTTCGGGACTGTTTTTGCCTGTAAGTTCATAGTCGCTTGAGGTCAATTTTAGGTTTAGGTCCTCATTTCCTTTGAAATAGAAGCGAAATAATCCTTGTTGGTTTTGTGCGGTTCCGCTACCGATCGAATATAGACCCTCGTACTCGGGTGTGAAACGGAATCCAAACCGACCTGCAGCATCCGGAATAGCTGTTGCAATTTCTTTCAATCGTCCATTGAGTACTTTAAATAATCCGACGCGTTTCACCTTGATAGGATCTGTAGTACCGGTGACATTGCTCGGTTGTTGCGCTAGTGCTGCAAAAGTTGAAATAAATGTGGTCAATAATAAAATGGTTTTTCTGATCATGATTCTTTGGGTTTAACTGATATTAAGTGGAATAATTTTTTTGATATCTTTCGCTTGAAATTGTGTCGAATTCTTTTTGTCAATTGCATCTTTCAACGCTATAAATTCTTTTTTCTGTGTGGAAAGGTAGGCGGGCGATAGATCTGCTTTTAGGAGTGCAGTAACGGCTTTTGTCGCCTGGTTAAAATCCTGTAAATAATAATATAAAAGTGCCAAACGGTAGCTGTCTACTGCATCCAGTTGCTGTTTAAGTTGCTGTTGTTGAAATTCAGTCAGTATCTTTTTTAGAACTTCAGTATTCTTTGCCTGGTCTATAATGACTTGCCCCAATGCATTGCTCTTCAGATCCCAGTTATTGTACAATTTGTACTGATTGATCAGCGTCAAATAAGTGTTAGCGTCTTGGGAACTCGTGTAATAATTTGTAATGAATCCAGGCAAAAAGACATCCCATAGTTTGTCATTAAAAGTTGGACGAATATATGTGAGCATGCTTTCTAAGCTGTCCAGCTGTTGCGTAGAACCAAATTGTTTACTTTTCTTGGCGGCTAGCGCCGAAATTTTATTGCGGAGGAGATTTCCACCATACATTTTGATCAGTTTGGGCAAGTTATCATAGGTCCAATTGGTATATTTTGGGAATGAGGTAATGCTATTGGCTAAAAATGCTGCTTCGCTGAAAAGGTCTTTTTGTTGATCCAGATAACCTTCTAATTCTAGAAAATCGTGCTTCTCACTGCTTTTGATAAAGCGTTCACTATAAGCGGCTGGATAATCATTATCCAGATCGGTATTAAAGGCTAGAAATAATTGGGATTTGTTGCATTGAACGGCTTCCTTTAGCAAGGGAACAAATCGGTCTACACCAAAGAATCCTGATTCTGTTAGGATAGTTTTACCATCAGCATTGACAATCACATAAGTTGGAAAACCCGGTGCACCATATTTTCGGGCCAGCCTTTTGCCATCCATTTCCTTCATCACATCTGTTTTATAAAGCAGGTAATTGGCTTTTAATTCTTCGACCACGCTTGGATCAGGAAACACCTGTTTATCCATTTCGGCACAGGGCATACAGCCGACAAAGTAAAGGTCAATAAGAATGAGTTTGTTTTCTTTTTTCGCTTGAGCTTGACATTCCGCATAGGTGCCTTGAAAGGCTTTTTCCTGTGCATTTAGCAAATAGGGCAGAAATAGACCACAATAGGTTGTGATCATATAAAGAATAATTCTTTTCATCTATTTATTGTTTGGAGCGTTCGTATTTATACGATCTGTTAAAATTTAAATTGTAATGATTTTATTGTCCGCAACGGTAATGAGAATGGGCTGTTCCTTCGCTTTTAATCTTATTTCTTCGATCAGCATCGGTTTTTTCTTCAGTTGGTCTTCGGTGTAGTTGTCGATCCTTTGAATTATGGTCCCTGCTTTTAAGCCGTCGGGATTTTCAAGGGCACCTATTATTCCTAAAGCTTTCAGTTGACCAGCATTGTCCCATCCAAATTGATGGTGTTTTACCAGAAAGTCTTGCGGGGCGGTATGTAATTTATTCGGTGAAAAATAGACCTCATTATTTGCTAGATTGATGGTCATATTGTATCTACTCAGTAAACGAACGCCAATGGATCCATCAAAACCTGGTTGCCATTGCTCGTTTGCGGAGCTACCGCCCATTAAGGTTATTGGTAAGCCCGATATGGCTGGAAGTTTTGAAATCGCAAATTGAAAGCTGTTGCCGGAGAAGGTGGGTGAAGAAACTCCCATACTTACGGTTGCTGCTTGAGCTTCTGGCTTAAATCCACTAACAAGTAGTTTATTTTGGCGTACAAAGGGACGGAAACAGATCAGATCATAGGATGCTCCGGTATCGAAAACAAAATGTCCGGTATACGCTTTGCCCTGTATAATTTCGAGTTGACCGGGAAGAATCATCACTCCCGCGGGCATTGTAATCGGAACGGTAGTTCCTTTGTCTTTATATTGAAAATCGCCAAAATCATATAATGAGATAATGTTTTTGTCGTAATCGATGTGGGTAATAAATTGGCGAATCAAGGTATTACCAATGATACCATCGCCTTCTTTACCCATTTCTGGGAATATGGCAATACCCTGTCCGTTTAATTTTAAGGTATCTAAAAGAATGCTGTTATTGTCCGATACTTGAATTTTGGTATTGCCACCAACCACGGAAGCATTATTCTCTCTTGTGACCTTTAGGCCAATAGCATCGGCTAATTGTTGGTGTACAGCCATGCCGTCCGCTCCAGTATCAAACAATAGTCGTAATGGTTTTTCGTAGCCATTGATTTTGACCTGGAGATAGATGGATCCATTTTTGTTTTCGAAAGGAATAGTTGCCCGTAATTGTGCTTTTTCCTTACGTTGCATACCATAAAGTTGGTCAAATAAGGAAAGGCGCACTAACTTGCCGGATTTATCGAGTAAGGCCTCAGTATTGGACTTTTTATCCGTCTCAGCTGTAACGTTTAATTGTAAGAGTGTTCCCTTTGCTGTTTTTTTTTCTGTTATAACCTCAATTTTTGAAACAGGGTAATTTTTGATAATCTGGTTTAACCGAAACTTGGCGCCAGCATCGGTGTGTCCTGCTATGGAGAAATTTGAAGCCAGTTCAGCCACAATTAATGTGGTGTCTTTCTGTTGGAAAGTTTGGAACAGTTTTTCGCCGAATATGTTTTTGGTTTGGGCATGACAATAGCATCCTGCCAATACATATAAACCGAGCAAAAATGACCTTTTAATTTGAAGATATTTCATAAAATCGCTTATAATCGCTTTCATTCCCGATGCTCATTGGCTTAAGGGAATATTTAATCTGTTTAGTATAATACAATGACTATTTATTTATCGACCAAGCTCGTAATCCACTTCGGGCTGAAGCTTGTTAAAATTCATACTATTCCCTCGAATTAATTAAGGATGGGAATAGTATGAAGAAACGTATAGTTAGAATATTAGCGTTCGCGATAAGTTAAATTTTTGAGTCGACCAAAACCTGTATAGGATTTATCCAGCACAATATTTGCATTCAGCCCTGGGACGGTATAAATATTTAAGCTCCCTTCGGTACCGTCTGCCTTGTTAGGGTCATAAAATCCTACCATGAGTTTATTTCCACTGGTATATTTTGTGGAATTCTTGAATTCATAAAAATTCAGATAGCTTACTTTTTTATCTCCTAGATCGACCATCAATTTGGAAGTTTTATAAGTCATATCGTATTCATAAATTTTACCTCCAGCACTATAAAACAGGTAGCCAAATTCAGGATTGAATGCAAAGAATTCTGCTTTATCGATGTCTGTGCCGGTGATTTCATTATAGTAAGTCTGTGCCGTGCTGACAGCGTTGAACCTTGCGAGGTATTTTTTTGACCCATTAGGCTCTTTTAGGATAGCGAAGATCTCACCACCGTTGTATGCCATCCAACGCATGTATACCATATCCAGTCCTGTTTTAAAACTGAATAACTTGAGATCCTTGTCCGGGTCGATAAGTGTGGTACAAGTTGAAGCGGTAGATACATGGCGCACAAATCTTCGATTGGTTTTATCATATAATGTAACCGGATTGGAAACATCCGTATGTCGTCCTCCTATAAAAGGAGCTACCTCAAAACTTTTTTCTTCAGCTGCGATGTAATTAATCGGGGATGAGTAGAATATATTCAATGCCCGATCATAAAAGTAAGCGTTTCCACCACCTATTAAATAGGAAGATGAACCATTTCTTTGTTGGATGACGTCAGCATAAAATCCGTCCGGAATTGTACCAATCATTTCATAAGATAGACCCATGGTCTTTGTCCATTTAAAGGTGTTGGGGTCTACTTTTGTTGTTCCGGTGGTTGTGCCAAAATACAGTCCGTAACTGATCTTGTCTGGTCCGAGTAATAATCCTGTCGAATAGGTATAGGTCATAACAGGTTTGCCGGTTAATTTCAGCTCCGATCCGGTATAGGCCAAAACATCATTGTACAAGTCAAAAGTATTGTTGGAATTTAATACGAGCATATCAACTCTGGCCTTTCCATTGGCCTCGTTCATCATAATCCAGCCTTCATTGATTTCGTTGACCACTTTAAGTTTAAAAGGACGTGTATATTTTATTCCGGTCTGTTTGTCTGTGACCGAAAAATAAGCTAAATAGCTTCCTGCAACGAGATTCATTTTAATATTCAGATTTTTTTCTTCACTTAGGGAGAATATCTCCTGCCCTCCCAGACCGTTGGGGCCAATGTAAGTCCACTGGTATTGGTAATTATCTTCAATAAACTTGCTGTCTTGCGTAAATTGTATCTTGGGTGTCAATAGTAGGTCTTTACCGACAAGGGCAGTGACTTCATTGGGCAGTTCTGTAATCGTATCCAATTCATTTATTTGTGAATAATTGTAATTTCCAAGATCTTTTTTACAGCCCCCAAGGAACATACATGCCATTAGGAAGCTAATAATTGAATATGAGATATTTTTCATTTTTTTCATTTTAAGTTTGTAGGCTATTGCGTGGCACTTCCCATATTCATTGGTTGGCCGTCTTCGTCTAAGATGAGGTTGCCAGCTGCTTTCTGCTCATTCAGATACCGTTGCATAAATTTGCCATAGGCCAATGTTTCAGCAATTGAAATATTGGTATCCATATATTGTGGATCGACATTAAGGATTTCAACCATTAAGTTGAGCTTTGTACGGGAAAATGTTCCGAGATAGAAGTCCAACCAACGGGCTGGCCTTTTTGTTATATCGTTAATAAACCATCTGTAATTGATAAAATTCAGCTTTTGACCCGTAGTCTGGTTGGTAGTTTTAAACTGCATATCGACCGAAAAATTTTCGTTTTCAAGGAGGTCAAAACTGAGTAAGAAAGTTTGGTCTTTCATATCAGGAGTCCTCAGGAATCTGAGCCATATAGTATCCCGAAGCTGATTCTTTTTGATGGAAAAATCTTTGGTGATAAGTTCATAATGCTTACTCTCGATTGCAGTAGAGGATGAATTTGAAACTATTTTGTACGGTCGGTCGTAATCCACGGCACCTCCTATTGTGGCAATGACCATATGCACAAGGGAGTCAACGGTTGTTCCTTTCGTCAGGCTGAAAGAAATAACAGTAGAATCTTTAAGGACTTCTGAGGAATAGGCAAGGGGCCGGGCCGTTTCATTAAAATAAACGGTAGGTTTTCCTTCATACTTTTGGAGTTCTTTTTCACATGAAAAGAGGCAAGTAATAGTTGCACAGGCGAGGAATAGATAATATATATTTTTCATGGGTAACATTTTATTGTCTATAAATAGATTCAGAATCTGGAAGGGGAACGTTGTAGTTTATCGTTACATTACCACTTGTTGCTGAGCCGTTGGCTACAGATGTTACGTTTCTCCGCTTGTAGTAATAAAAAAGCTGCCCTTCTCCGAATAAGTCCTTTTGATACTCTTTTTGGAGCTCGGTTGAAATGTTTGCCATTGTTGCCAATGGTAGTAAGCCTCGGTTGGCACGTACTATATTGAGCAACGCTATCCCGTCAGCACTATTGGGCTCGCATTCTGCCGCGATGTAATAGATTTCACTTATTTTGAGCAAAGGAATGCTGAACCGAAAAGTTTTGGTCTTATCCACGACATCTGCATATTTAAGAAAAGTTTTATAGGGTTTGGATCCATTGGAAGGCATCTGCCAGTTTAAATTGTATCGATAATCATTTTCATTATTTTCGTATACGGTGGTTAAGCGACTTGGCGTTGGAGCTAATATTTGTCTTTCGCTAATGGAGGGATCGAACCAATTCAGGTAACGATTATAAAGCTGGGAATTCATCACGCCAAATAACATTTCTGTTGAGAATATGCGATCGGGATTTTGTTTTTCCACCAATGCATTGGCGGAAGTCGTCCACGGAAATTTGTCGCTGACAGCTATGACTTCTTTAGCCATTGCTAAAGCATCGGTTTTGTCACCACGATAGAGATAAGCTCGCGCCTTGAGGCCTTTTACGGCATAATAATTAAGCCGGTAATTTCTGTTATTGTTTTGAAAATCGACGAGATCTTCTGGCTTGGAAACGTTCACGCCCGTCGTGATAATAGGATCGTTTTGAAGTAAGGTTTCAGCAATGTTTAAATCGGCCAATACGATATCCATAAATTGATTGGCAGGTAATAAAGGGTTTACTTCAGTTTTACTGTTTTTATAATAAGGTAAGCTCTGCTTTGTAGAATCAACAGTCGAATATCGTGGACCATATAAGCGTAACAGATCGAAATGCAGAAATGCACGCATGGCGATAGCTTCTCCTCGATAGCCATTTTCTGTGGATTGATCCAAAACACCTTTGTATTTATCAAGATTTTCCAAGAACACATTAATATTCAGGATTGTTGAATATGCTGTAGACCAGATATTTTCCATTTGGTTTACCGTTGGTTTGTCTTTGTACGCATAAGTTGAAGTCTTATACTGATTGTGCTCAGAACTGATATTGTAGCGCTGGCCGAGGATTTCGATTGTGGAAAGTGTCAGGTTATCTCCATATAATTGATTTGCTGCAAGATCTAGGTAAATACCATTGAGTACGGACCTGATACCATTTTTGGTACTGTATAACTGAGATTCCGAGACTTTATCTTCTGGCTGGACATCTAAAAATTTTTTGCAAGAGAAAAAAGTCAAGGCTGTTAGCAGAATTAGGAGTAATTTTATAGTGCGTTTCATAAATCAATAATTAAAATGATGCTCTGAAAGAGAAGGCGAAAGTTCTAGCATAAGGGTAGGTTATACCACGCTCTCTTTTGACGGTGGAGAAATATAAGAAGTCATTTGCCATTAGGTTGACAGATAATGCTTTTAGCCTCATGCTCTCCAGCCAAGGGCCTTTGTCAAATAGATAGCCAATATTTAAGGTTTCGCTGCTTAGTGTGTTTAGCGATTGGACAAATCGTGACGATATAGGTGTAGTTGCCGTTTGGGAGATCGCTTTAAATTGGGCAATATCTCCTGGTTGTTGCCACCGATCGTATAATGCACGTTTGTCCTGGTTGTTTACAACGTTGATGAAGTTAATATTCTCTACTTTATCAAATAATGCTGTATTGAAGATATCGCCACCTAATCTATAGCGTAGGCCAAGTCCGAGTGTAAATCCTCTGATTCGAAGGTTCGTGGAAATTACTCCCTCCACTTTAGGTGCTGTATTTCCAACATTGGCTACGTCAGCAGCGCTATAATCAAAAGTGTATTGTCCATCTTTAGTCGAGAAAACTTCTTTTCCCGTGGTCGGATCAATCCCTAGAGATTTAATCGCCCAAATGGCTTCAGCGCTATTTCCATCGATATATCTGATTAAGGATTTGGATGTTTCCTGCTGTTTGTTGAGAGTTCTCAGAATGTCGCCAAATCCGCCATATTGACTCTTATAGCTTGCGGCGGTAAGCCCAATATTCCAAGTGATTCCTTTTTCAAGATTATAAATCGGATAAATTGTAAGTTTAGTCTCCAGTCCTTTATAGGTTAGACTGCCAATGTTATAGGGATAGGAAAATACGCCGGTAGAGGATGGTAAGTCTACCGGAACAATTAACGGATCTGTTCTCTTGGTATATGCATTAATATAACCCGTGAAACGGTTTTTGAACAAACTGAAATCTAAAGAGGTGCTGATCTGCTGTGTCTTTTGGGGTTCTAAATTGGGATTGCCCAGCATGTTAAGTGTTACACCCTGGCCGAATTGGTTGTAATTAGCACTGGTATAGTTGTATAAAGAAATTGAGCTAATATTAGCGAAATTCTGATTCCCTGTTATACCCATATTTCCTGTTAGCCGTAAGGAGTTAATCCAGGGCATTCGCTTAGCAAATGATTCTTTATGAATATTCCAACCTAACCCTACGGCATAATAGGGAGAGAATTGCTTATTACTTCCGTAGGCCGTTGATCCGTCGAGCCTGTATACGATGTCAAATAGATAGCGGTTATCATAAGAGTAATTCGCGCTTAGTGTTGTATTGACCGAACGATAGGTGCTACTTGATGCGAGAGGAGCACCATCTAAGAGATAGCTATAAGCAAACCGTGGGTTACCGGTGCTTCCAGCAGGAAATCCTTCCGCGACAGTTTGATACGAGTCGTTTTTATTTTCAGCGATGGTATTACGCCAGTTGGCATTTAATTGATGCTTTTGCGCGAAGGTTTTATAAAAGGTTAACATAAAATTTCCTTGGTAGGAAAAATTGCTATTCCTGATGTCTGTATATTTTCCTTTCCGTAAAGTTGGCGTATCAAAGAAATCACTCATCTCGGGTGACTTATAGATTTTTCCTTCTGTTGTCCCCTTCGTAATTTGTAACGCCGCATTTGCTCTTAGGTAACTTGTGATATCATAGTTGGCATTAAAGTTATTTTGTACCTCCAAATTTTTGGATTTATTATATTGTGGCAGCAAAGCATCATATAATGGATTAGCGATATAAAAATCAACTGAGGAATTGGATTTTCGACTAATTTCTAAATAGGGCTGTTCCGAATTTTTTTCATAATATGGATTTGTATTTACCCAGGTAGAGAATGAGCCATATTGGGATTCGGTTGTCTTGTTACCTCTGATATAGGTAATATTGTTAATATTTACCTTGTTTTTTCGATACGTTAGGTTGATACTACCACTATAGCTATCCCTTCCGGAGCCAATCATGGCTCCTTTTCCTGCCCGATAGTTTAGGCCCAGGTTGTAGATAAAAGTTTCGTCTCCACCAGCGGCATTGATCGAGTTATTGGTCGAGAAACCATTTTGTAGTGGTTCACTTAACCAGTAATTATCAACACCTTTCTTTACAAATGAAAGGTGTTGATTATAAAGGCTATCCAGGTAGACCTGTTGTGTGGGACTTGATGATGAGTTGTAACGTCCCGACAGTCTTTCAAATTCCAATTTTTCAGTCGCATTCATCATATTGTAGGCTGATAAATCGGGTATTTCGAACCTAAAATCTTGTGTGTATGTAAACTGCAATTCGCCAGGTTTGGGTTTGATTGTCTCTATGACCACAACACCGTTTGATGCTTGTGAACCATATAGTGCCGTTGATGCAGCATCTTTAAGTATGGTTACTGATGCGACGCGATTCATGTCAAGGTCAACAATAGTCTGTATTGTTGTTGGGAATCCATCCAATACAAATAGCGGCTGATTGGGATCAGCGCCAAACTGGTCCGTTAACGTGGAGCTAGGGATACTGCTCTTACCGCGAACTTCAATCACTGGCATGACGTTTGGATTTGATCCTGCCAAATTGTTTTCAATTTGCAAAAAAGAAGGATCCAATGTCTTCAAACTTTGAATAATATTGTTGTTGCTCACTGCTTTTAATTCAGCACCAGAGAATTTTGTGGTTGTACCTGTAAAGCTGTCTTTATTTCTATTGATTCCTGTTCCTGTAACAACAACCTCTTCGATTGTATTATCCTTCCTGCGAAGTTTTACAAACATGCTATTGACCGATAGTGTTACTTTTATTTCTTGGCTTTCGTAACCAATGAAGGAGACAATGAACATTTCATTCAATGCAGTGATTGGCAGATTGAAGACGCCATCTGTATTGGTTTTAACTGATTTTCTATCATCATTTTTTTGGCGTATGGATGCCCCTTCAACGGGTTTCCCGTTTTCATCTATTACCTTTCCAGTGATATACTGTTGCTGAATCCGGCTCACTATGCTATTATTCAGACCCTTTTTTGGCGCAGGTTTAATCACCACGGTCTTATTAACAATCTCATAGTCGAGACCATTCGGTTTTAGAATGGCATCCAGTGCCTGTTGTAGGGTCCCATTTTCAAATTTAACACCGTTATCTTTGATCTTTTCGAGTACAACGTCTTTATAGAAAAAACTATAGCCAGATTGTTTTTCCAATTGTTGGAAAACTTGTTTGATGGACGATTTGTTTGAGTTAATAGAAATGCGCTGTGCATTTGTTGTTCCATAAAGCTGCAGGAGACTGACCGTCAAAAGCGCCGAAACAAGGTTAAAGCGCAGCTTGTTTTTTCGGGTAAATACGGTGTGCAATGTGTTGTCATTACTACTCTTCACAAAAGCCCGAGGCCAGGTGATGGCGTTTGAGTTTACTGAGATTTGGACATGGTTGTCCCATGGGACCGAAGGTGTGGCCTTCCTGTTGTTTTGCATTAGGTTAATGTTTAATAAGTTTAGTATTAATAATTTAGTTTTTCAGTAGGATTGTTTTTTGTTGATTTTTATTCTGCACGATGTCGAAATTCAATCCAGCAGATTGCAGAACGGTTAGGATTTCCTGCAAATTCATCTGTTTATTGATCTTTCCACTGAATCGTTCGTTTATTTCGGAGTCGTCAGGACGGACATTGAGATCATACCACCTTGCCAACTGTTGCATGATTTCATTTGCTGTGGCATTGTGGAAGGTAAAATAACCTTCACGCCAGGTTATATATTCGGCAGCATCCACATTTTTCTTACTAAGTGCTGATCCTGTAGAAATAGCCTGTTGATTCGGCATTAGGATCATTTTCTGTTGCTGATGTAATACTTCGACCTTTCCTTCAACGAGTGTTGTCTGGATTGTCATATCATTATCGTAGGCATTGATATTGAAATGTGTGCCCAAAACTTTAATTTGCTGCTCTGTTGTTTTTACGATAAAGGGTTGTTCCGGATTTTTGCTAACTTCAAAATACGCTTCTCCATGTAATTCAACTAAACGCTCTGGGCCTATGAATTTCGAGGGGTATCTCAGGGAGCTATTCGCATTCATCCATACTTTGGTCCCATCGGGAAGTACAATTTTAAATAGTTGACCCCGAGGTGTTGAAAGCGTATTTTGAACGATGTGATTTGCATTGTCATGATAGATAAGTTCTCCGTTTTTAATTTCCTGAACGCCTTCAATGGCTTGGGTAGCTTTACCTTGGTTATTGAGTATGACGACTGCTCCATCTTCAAAAGTAAGCTGTACATTTTCCTGAACTGGTCGGATTGAGGCGAGTTGTTGAGGAGCTATTTTGTCGAAGACAGCATATTGGTAATAGTAATAGCCCATAGCAAAACCAAGCGCAATGGTGATGGATGCCGCAATACGGGCTCCATATTTATACTTTTGACTAAATGTACGAGGCGCATAAAATACCTGATTTCTATTTAGACGCTGTAAGACACGAAGTTGACCTGCTTGAATGTCGCTGTCATTAGGCGTGCTTTGTGCATCGGATTCATCAAACCATTTTTTTAGGTTATCATATTCCGCTTTATTTTCGAAGCCCAATAGATATTTTCCGATTAGTTTTTGCAGCGTATTAGGTACTTTCATTTAGTTAAATCTGTTTATTCATTAGTAAGCAGTCTCTTTATGAGATTTATTTTGCATTCGACTGTTTCAGCTATGATGAAGTTATCAGTGACATTCATTGTCCCGTATCACTTGAACACATCATGATGACTTTACAAGTCGTTTGGTTAGCCTTGTATAGATATAGTCATCGAAACATCTGAAAGCACCTACGCTAAAATGAAAAAAAATTAAAAAAATGAGAGAAAGGTGTGGAAGTCTTTGGTAACTAGGCGTAAACGCTTGAGCGCTTTGTTTATTTGATTCTCAACCGTACTTTTTGATAAGCCGTATTCAAGGGCTATCTGGTTGATGGATTTGTGGTTGACACGGCTTTCATTGAAAATAATTCTGCAACGTTCGGGAAGATTTTGTATTTCTTCTTGAATGAGGTCCAATAAATAGCGGTAATGTAAGCGATCTTCGATTGGCGCATCATCGAGGATGATGTCTACCTTATCGATATCCATCCTATGCTGTTCGCTATTTTTATTGAAGTAGGAGAAGGTTAGGTAGCGTGCGCCAGTTTTGAGGTAGGATTCGATATTGTTGATTTCTTGCAATCTACTCCTATTTTTCCAGATACTCAAGAATAGGTCATGTAGAATATCTTCGGTTGCTTCGGTATTTTTAGTTTTGGGATAGACGTATTGGTATATTGCTTTCCAGAAATGATTGTATAGTGCATCGAATGCAGTTCGGTCGCCTTCTGCGATTTGTTTTAGCCAAAGTGCAATTGTACTATCCATTTTTAGTTTCCAATTATGGCACAAATGTATCTAAAAAAAGATAGTTAAAAAAGGTTAGACAGGGAACTGCTTGGGAAGCGTTTCCGTCTAACCTTTTCTGTTGTAATCGACGGGATCAAAAAATGCATGTAAGGAAATAGCTATTATTTACCTTACTGCGTATCATCGCAATAGTTACAATTTTGTTGGCATTTGTGTTATTTGCTATACTTCTGTTCTGTAAATGCAGTGTAAAAATAATCGATGGAAGCTTGTACAGGTTTGTAAACAGTTCTGTATTTGACTGTACTTGGACTTACAATATTTTTTAGGCTTGCAAAGTCCTCATAAGGGGTAATGCGAACTGTCGTGGAATCTCCTGAATTATTCAGGTAAGTAACTTCTGTAAACTGCATTGGGTAAAATGTACCCTGTCTGGGCAGGTTATTTTCTCGAGCCAATACCAGGAAATGCTCACTGGCGTTTGTTTTGTCAAATTTTGAAAATGAGCGATTGACAAGGGTTCGTATATAACTCTGCCCGTAAATAAACTGACTCGAGGCTACTGCTCGAGAACTATCACCTTGACTCGTAAATGAATAAACGTTTGCCGTGTATGTTGCTTCCGAAAGTGCATCTAAGGTGATGAATTTTATTCTACCATGTTCGCTGGCTTCTATCGGGTAATTTTTTACTTCTGCCATAGGTGAGAGGCTGCTCCTGAGATATACTCTCACACTATTCACTTTGGGGTCTGTCGTTACTTTAAAACGCAGTATTCCCCTTTGATTGCCCGGGATAATAGATAATGAATCTACGCGGCCAGGATAGTAGATTTCCCCATTTTTTAGGTATTCCCCATAATAGTAGTCTGATGGCTTGCAACTGTAGTTTAAAAGGACAGTACCCAACACGATCAGTATATAATTTAATATTTTTTTCATAATTTATCAGTCTACGTATTTTCCATATAATTTCAATTCCGATATAGCAACTGTTAGGGCATTACCTAGCGGTTGTTCTCGAACGCCATTCCACGTACAGTTTACTTTTATTCGGAAATATTTGAATCCGCTCGGGTTATCCCAGTTGACTTCAAAATCTTCTCCCTTACGCGCGTAATCTTGATCCTCACTATTCGCGTTAGTGCCAAAGGCAAGGCCGGATGGACGGACGCCTTCAAATGTTCCGAGTAATGTCCAAGAATCCCAAGAACCATCTTGTGCCGGTGAATTACTGCCATAAAGCTCGAATTCTTTTGGGTGTGTAGCTTGAAACAATAGCCCATAATTGTCGTTTCGACCCCAGAGTTTGACCCGACTTATTTGTGCCTTTTTACGGGCATCCAAAGTGAATTGGAATGGGATCGGGGCAGCCTTACCCCACCACTGCTTGTTTGTGATATAATAGGGGGATCCTTCAATTCCATCAAATAGTGATACCTGCATTTCGGCACTTCCACCTTGTGCATTGTAATTGCTGATGTAATCACCATTTCTATTCATATCACTATAGGCCGTTATACCATTATAAATCAATAAATTGTTGATTTCATATTCTTCTTGTGGCGTCAAATTGCGACGAACGGTGTCTGATACGTTACCCCATTGATCGCGGATTACAATACCGTAGGTGGTTGCAATCGGTTGTTCTCCACGAACGCGAATAACACCTTCTTTGGATTTTGTATAGGTCTCGTTCAGGACATTCCAGCCGACCTCTTTGGTGGTCGGATTTTCCCCATATTTGAATATACTTAAAATGATATTTGCAGCATCTTTATTTTCAAATTTAAGGTTTACTCCACCAAATGTGCTGTAGAAAAAATCGTTAGATTTAAATGATTCGGCTAAAATGATATAATTAGGCTTTCCTGTCTTGATTTTAATAGTAACGGGATCAGATTCCACGTCACCAACCGCGACAGCCACAAGTCTAACGTCATGTTCACCGATCGCTGCATATCCTTGCACAGCAAGTTGATTGTCGTATATGCTGGCCTTGGTGACCATTTCTTTCCCATTTTCCAATGTATACGTTGCCTTGACGTAGCGTAAGTCTGCTGATGTTGGTAAATCGTAGCTGATCTTCGCTCCGCCAGGAGCTTCTTCATAGGCAAGGTTCTTTAAGGTATTCGGTTTTTCTCCTTGTCTTGCTGCGGTGATGCCTATGTCTTCCTTGCAACTTGTCCATAGTAATGGAGCCATCAAAAGGATTGCTAGCATGATGGGAGCGATTTTATTGATTAAATTTTTCATGATGCGATAGTTGTAATTTAATTACCATCCTGCACTTTGGACAAGATTTGGGTTGCGTCTTCTTTCATTTAAGCTCAATGGCCAAAAGTAATCCCGATCCATAAATGACCGTGTATATAATAGTGTTGTCCGATAGTAAGAGCCTTCGGATGATTGATTGATATCCCATCCTAAAATTGGGTTGTTTAATTCTTTGACGGCATCTTTCCAACGGCGAAGATCCCAAAAACGCACACCTTCCAAAGCAAACTCATTTGTACGTTCACGTTTGATAATTTCACGCAGCCCATCTTTGGTTGTGGGTTTGTTTGGCGCAGAAGAGTAATTTTGCCACGATTCAACAACACCTTTGAGACCACTCCGTGTTCGGACGGCATCAATGTAGGAATAAGCCTCTGCTGATGGGCCATTTGCTTCGTTTAATGCTTCTGCGTAGTAAAGGTAGAGATTGGCTAAACGCATGATCGGATGCCCAAATAACCGAGCTGTGTAGGCGTTACTTGCACCTACGGTACTCCGATAATTATAGTGTTTTTTTGAGGCATAGCCTGTCCAATTGAATCGTGTGGGGTCTACTTTTCCCGACGATCCCGAATATTTGAGATCAATATTGTAGGCATTCGCATCCGAACCAGCTTGTAGCATAAATACACGTCCGGCATCAAACATTAAGGTGCCATAAAATCTATTTTCCCGATTTAGATTCATCCGGGCTGTTTGTTTCCCAGCGACCAAATCATATTTATAAGCATCTGTGTTGGGAACTGCAATCAAATCGAATCTTGATGTATATGGATAAGTAATATCTTCCTCAATAGGTACACCATTGTTGGAATAGAATTTCTCCACAATATTTAAAGTCGCAGACATAAAGCCCAATAAAGTTCCGGACGTGGCGTTGGCTGTGTAGCGAGGAAGCATAAAATAACCTTGAATGGTTCCATTGGCGGTTGATTTGGTATCCAGCCATAATACTTCTGGATTATCTGTGTTTTCATTATAAGCCTCCCGGATATTCATCTGAAATTGCGTACTGGCTTGAGGTGTAAATCCTCCAGTGGGTGTCCAGGTGTGTAATTTTTTACCATGCTCGGAAGCAAAATCAATGGCCTCTTTACAGGCTTTAGCTGCCAATTGCCATTTCTCGGACGAATAACTGTGGTTGAATAGTTCCTTGCCATCGTTATTTTTAATTGAAGCTTCGGTACCAACGTTTCCGTTGAAAAGTGGACTGGCGGCATAAACCAATATCTCAGCCTTCATTGCTTTGGCGACGATTTTTGTAATGCGTCCTGTTTCACTGTTCACTGCAGTAACGTCATCCATTAAATTGGGGATGGATTCATCAATCATACTGATAATATAGTTGAAGCATTCATCTATACTATTTCGAGGCAGCTGGGAAGATCCTGGGCTGTCATAGATAGGGATATTCTTGTCTCTGATAGGTACAGGGCCGTACTGTTTCATTAAGAGAAAATGATAGTAGGCTTTCAAAAATTTGACTTCAGAGATCCACATCTGTTTTTCTTCGTCTGTCATATCCGGTACCGACATAATATTGTCGAGAAATGTATTGCAGTTTGTGATACCCACCCAAAGATTTGTTGCTCCATTGTTCCCGTCCCAAGCATTTAACAAGGGGTTGTCACCATTTTGGTTGCCCAAAGCAATTCTCCAATTGAAATACCCCGAATAGGTTGATTCGGAGTTTAGCCAGAATTCGTCGCCCGAAAGCCACCCTGGGTTATTGGTCATTGAAAAGCTTTGCGGTAATTGACTATAACAGGTCACTAAATAACGCTCGGCCATTGTACGCATTGCGAATGCTTGGTCGAGTACAGGTGCATTATCTGGAACAACATCCAGAAACTTATTACAGGAGGTCGAAAGACCTACTAACAATCCTAACACGATTATACTTTTCTTAAATCTCATTTTCATAGTTTCTTATAAATTAGCATTGATACCAATGTTAAATACCCTTTGTAGCGGATAGTTTAGCGCATTACCACCCATTTCAGGATCCCATAATTTGAAAGAGCTAAATCGCAATAGATTTGTTGCACTGGCATAAATACGCAGGTTTTTGAATTTGTATCGTTGCGTTAGTTTTTTGTTGAATGTGTAACCTAATTCGACTTGTTTTAAACGAAGCAGACTGCCATTACGCATCCAAAAAGTACTTTGAACTGTATTGTTGGCCATTGGCATGACGCTTAAACGAGGCCATGCTGCATAGATGTTTTTATTGTCTTCGGACCAATAGTTATTTGCCCACTCTTGGAAGACAGCGTTGGGTGATGTTTCTACACCGAATGGAGCAATCCCTCGGCTCAATGGACTGCTTGTATTATTCGTTGTTGGATTAATAAATAACGATGTTCTTCCAACTCCGCTAAAAAAGAACGAGCAGTCGAAACCCTTATAGCCTGTGCTTAAACCAAAGCCATAATTGATTTCTGGCGTCGTAGGATAGCCTATTGGCATGCGGTCGTCGTCATTAATTAAACCGTCTCGATTAACGTCCAAGTATTTGATATCTCCACCACGGACTGTTGATCCAAATTCTTGGGCGGGACTATTATAGACTTCGTTGTCATCAATAAACAGTCGCTCCGCTATATAACCAAACTGATTGCTGACGGAAGTTCCTTGACGTTGACGGTACGCGTTTTTATATGCCGGCTCTTCGAAGAATGCATATTCTCCTGTTGCAAAAGTGAATGTTCCTCTGCCTTGGAACCATAAATCACTGTTCACAGACTTATTGTAGACCAATTCGCCGTCAAATCCTTTACTCTTATATTCTCCAACATTGGCAAAAACAGCGGCGGTTAGACCGTTGATTGAGGATAATGAACGTGCTTGAACGATATTGTCACGTTGTTGTTGATAAAAATCACCTGTAAATGTCAATGCGCCTTTAAATAAGCTTAAGTCAATTCCCAAGTTGGTTTGTTTGGAAATTTCCCATCGAATGTCAGGGTTGGCATACCGATTGACCACAATACCGTTGACGGTTCTACGTCCTGACTCGGCAGGTAAGCCAAAAGAATAACCATAGTCTGTGCTATTCAGGTTGACATCCGAAAGATAGAAGAATCTCGTATCAAGTATCTGGTCATTCCCGAGAATGCCACGTGTGAAGCGAAATTTTAAATTACTGACGACCTCCTTAATTGGTTCGAAAAACTGCTCATTGGATACATTCCATGCTAAACCGAAGGAAGGAAAAAATCCCCAACGAAATTTGTCTGAAAACTTCTCCGAGCCATTGTACCCAAAAGCAAATTGAGCGTGATAACGATTATCATAGCCATAGGTGAAGCTACCAGATAAGGACACATTTCTGTTGGGAAGCGTATTGATCAGGGAAATATTATTGTCGACGGGTGTTTTGACATTATCTCGAATAGTGTTGATCAGCATGCCAAATACATTGTGCTTCTCATTAAAGGTCCGTTGATAGGAGAGCTGATTCTCCATATAGAAAACAGCGGATTGGGTTCTTTCTCCAGGAACGAAATCGAGATATTCTGTTCCTGTTTCAGGATTGATCTCACGAAAGAGCAAAGAGTTGTTTTTTGGATCGGTTCCTATTGGCTCATAATAAAACGGGTTGTACTGGCGTGATTGGGCAAAATAAGAATTTCTGCTTAGATTGAACAGTCCTCTATAATTTAGACCTTCTAAAAGAATTGTTGAAAAATCTTGTTTTAATTCCAATTGCACCTGAATATCACTCCGCTTTCTTTCCGAGTATCCGCGCATAATCTGTGCGTAAGGGTTGGCGTACTGTCCCTTATCGGCATTTCCGAAGAGTGGATGCTGAATATAGGACTGACTAGGACCGGCTTGATATACTGGAAGAAATAAAACAGGATTTGCACGAAGTGCAAGATTGTAGGCTTCTGCTCCATTTGTCGGTGGACCACTGTAATTTTGCAGATTGGCCACGGTGCGAACCATGGCGAATGTTGATTTGGTTAAGTTGATACCAATATTGCTCCGCAGGTTCATAACCTTAAAATTAACGTTATTGTTAAAGTTGTTCAACGCATCCATTTTAAGTAGACCATTGTCATTGGTAAAATTTCCACTCACGTTATACGTTGCAATTTGTCCACCGCCCGATACACTTAAATTGTAGTTTTGGGTTGTTGTAGTCTTCTTAGTAAGCGCATTGAGCCAATCGACTGCCGGGTAGGTGATCGGATCGTCTCCAGCAGCGGTGCGTTCAATTTTATATTGCCCATAGGGTTCTACCCCCAAAGGGTCTCGTGTTGTAACAGCCTCATTGTACATTTTCATCCAAGTGACGGGATCCGCAAATTTCAGCGTTTGGGTAGGTGTTGATATGCGTTGTTCGGCTCTAAAACTGATCGTTGCAGGTCCGTCACGTCCTATCTTTGTTGTCACTAAGACAACTCCGTTTGCTCCGCGAGAGCCATATACGGCTGATGCGGTGGCATCACGTAAGATCGAAAAGTTTTCGATGTCATCAACGGGGATACGTGCCAAATCATCTGCTGTCACCTCCATATTATCGACAAGAATCAATGGTTTATTATTTGTTCCAAAAGTACCTACACCTCTGATGAAAAAATCGGCATTGTCGCCTCCTGGCTCTCCACTGCGTTGAAATGAAACTACACCAGCAACTTTGCCTTGTAATGCTGCTGTAAGATTGCTTACTGGGGCACGTAATTCTTTGGGGCTAAGTGATGAAACGGAACCAATAAGGTCGCTCTTCTTGGAGCGTTGACCAAATGCTGTAACAACGACTTCGTCAATAGAACTTGATGCAGATTCTTTTAATACGATATCAAATTTTGATTTTCCGTTAATAGCAACTTCCTGTGGATCGTATCCAACCATTGTGAAAGTCAGGGTCGCGTTAGCGGGTACTTTTAGTACAAAAGCTCCATTGATATCTGTCGCTGTACCAAGGCCTGATTTTCCCTTGATACTGACGCTTACACCGGTAAGTTTTCTGCCCAAGGTGTCACTGACAGAGCCTGTTACTTGAGTTTCTTGCTGCAGGTCTAAACTCTTATTGATTATTGGCTTGCTAATAATCTTGTTAAAGGCATCTCGCCGTGGTTCATTTTTCTTCTTAATGACAATTGTTTTGTCAAAGAAATCATAAGTAAAATCTGCATTCTCCAGTACAATGTTTAAAACCTGCGAAAATGGCTGGTTTTTTACATCGATAGAGATGTCCTTACTGGCAGAGATTTCATTCTTCTTATAAAAGAAAGTATATCCACTTTGTTTCTCAAGATCCTTTAAAATAACTTGAAGACTTGCATTATGCTTTTTAAGCGTAATTTGCTGTGCATAGGTATGAGCATCCACTTGGGATAGTCCTAGGCCGATCAATAAAGTGATTAAGTTGATCCTCATAAGAGATCTAGGTAATGGTCGCGCAAAAAAAGGTTTTTGTTTTTCACTTTTAGGGCTTTTATTAGGCGTCGTGTTAACGCCAAACAACCCTTCATGAAAATCCCTCTCCCTCTTCATGAACGGAGTTATTGAAAATTTCATTAAATTCGTTTGGTTTTAATGTGTTAATAATTGAGATGTTATACGATGCTTTAATACCAATTACTACTACGGATTCTGCGCCAACAGGGTCCGTTTTTTATTGGTATTGGCAATAAGGATTTATGGTGGCAGTTTTGTACTTGTCATAATTTTAGTAATTGGTTATGTAATGATTAATTTAATTCGGTTATTGTCACCCACCAAAGCTTTTGTATTGAGATCCGCATAGTTGAGCAGCTGCACCAATTTATTTAAGCTTAGATTGCGGGGGATTGTACCTGTGTATTCTTCCTTGCTTTTACTTCGTTTGTAGATAATGTCAATATTATACCAGCGGGCAATTTGTTGCATGACCTCTTCGGTATTATTACCATTGAAATAAAACTGACCTTTTTTCCAACTCAATACTTCTTCAAGATTTATGTGGCGGGAATTTAGTGTGCCATGTTGCAAAGTAGCCTGCTCATTTGGTTTTAGGTAAATAGCGGATTGTGGTATATCCTGTGCTGATACTACCACAGACCCTTCCTCTAGGGTTGTTTGGGTTCTATCTGTTTCGGGATATGCATTGACATTGAAGCGGGTTCCCAAAACCTCAATTTTCTGACCACGTGTTTTAACAATAAATTTGCTTCTATTGATTGTTTTCTGTACGTGAAAATAGGCTTCACCCTGTAATTCAACTTCCCTGTCTCCATTGTCAAAGGAGGTTGGATAAGAGATTTTCGAATCAGCGTTTAGTGTCACCAATGTGCCATCTGATAAGGTTAGGTCATAAGTGGCACCTTTTGGCGTATACATGCTATTTTGCTGTATGCTTATTTTTCCTGTTTTAACATCATGATAGCTGATTTGTCCATTGCCATCCTTTTTTATAATAACATCGCCTGTTTGTATACTTTGATTGAGCGAAAGATGTTCGAGATCTATTCGTTTGCCATTTCCCAAGATAATGACCGCTCTTTCTTTACCGGGTGGGATTGATGCCAATTGTGCTGTGGTAGCTAAGATCTCGGGCTTTGGCCAAAACTGTATGACCGAAAAACCAATCAGCAGGATGCTGGCGGCGATAGCTATATACCGGGTTGTGCGGAGCCGTATAATTTTTCTTGCTGGATTTTGTATATCCTTGATAAGGCTCTTTTTTGCATTATTTTGAATAGCTGCGAATTCGGTCTCAGCAATGCCATTTTCGGACTGTTTTTCAAACCAGTCAAGTAGTTCTTTTCTCTCTTGAACAGTATCCTTCCTGTTCAAGAAGACGGAAATCAGCTTGTATATTTCGTTCATTTGATTCATAACAGGTTCCATTGGAATGGTCAGTTACTATACAAGTGTGTAAAATAAGGTGGAACCTCCAGTCGAAAATGAAAAAAAGTGTTTTTTTAAAATGGGTAAAAATATAGATGTAAATACTTGTCAAAAAGGTGCAGGCGTTGACTAGAAGAATAGTGTAAAATGAAATAAATGGCTTGTTGCTGCTCGAAGATGCTTGATTGCTTTATTAATGTGTTTTTCGACAGTAGACTCGCTGATATTAAGCTGCTGCGCAATAGCTTTGTTGCTCATGTAGAAGTCACGACTCAATTTAAATACTTGTCGGCATTTTTCAGGAAGGTTTTCGACTTCTTTGGCGACAATATCAATAATATAACGGTAATAGAGTTTGTCTTCTATTGCAACGGTTTCGTCTTCCAGTTCGAGCTCGTCAAAATAGAGCGATGATACCTTTAATTTTAAATTCTTGCGATAATGAGCAAGGATGAGGTATCTACAGGAGCTAAATAGGTAGGCTGGGAGAGATTCTATTTGTTCAATCATTTCCCGATTTTTCCATACAGACATAAAAAGGTCGTGCAGTATATCTTCAGCGGCTTCACTGCTAGCAATTTTTTTTGCGATAAAAGCGATTAAATCGGGCGTAAATAGATCATATAATACAACAAATGCTCGTTGGTCCCCTTGGCGTATAAGAGGGAGAAGCTGGTGATATTGATATGATTTTTGACTTTTCATGGGTGTACTCGGGCAGTAAACTTAGTGAAAAACATATGATTTCTTGTGACAGGAAAGATAATCTCTATTTTTAACGTGCTGACTACAGTTCTATATTTTCAAGGAATTTATTAGTTTTTTTAGGGAATAAACGCAGCTCGCTACTCCCCAAAATCGTTGCTTTATTTTTTATGACCGGTTACACTTGTCAATGGGAAAATACCACTTTCAACGTGCGCTTTTTCAATCAATAGACGTAATTCTTCTACTTTCTTTGGGTTTTCCTGAGCAATATTGTGTTGTTCTGTTGGATCTTGTTTGAGATTATATAGTTCGGCTGTAGGCTGACTACTTGTAACTTTTTGTAAGATAAGTTTCCAATCTCCCTGGCGCAAGGCTTGACGTCCTCCATCTTCATGAAATTCCCAATACAGATATTGGTGCTGTTTCTGTTGCTTGTTTTTACCTAGCAGCGTTGGCAAAAATGAAATACCGTCTGTATAATGCGGTTTATTTGCTCCGGTAAGTTCGACCATCGTAGGCATAATATCCCAAAAAGCGCCCAGATAGTTTGAAGTTTTTCCTTCGGCAACTTTACCATGCCAATACACAATGAAAGAAGTCTTGATACCACCCTCATAGAGGTCGCGTTTGTTGCCGCGTAACCCCCCAGAGCTATTGAAAAAATTGGGATCTGCTCCGCCTTCTTTGTGCGATCCGTTGTCGCTCGTAAAAATGATAATAGTGTTATCTAATAGTTTGTTTTCGCGTAATCGATCAACAATTTGGCCAACATAAGCATCCATACGGCTTACCATACTCGCATACATGGCATGCGGCTTTTCTACCGATGCATAACCTGGAACAGTGGCTTGCGGTCCATAGTCATTTCCTTTATATGGTTTTTCCTCAAACCTGTTTGCATATAATTGATAATATTTGTCATCCGGACCTGATAATTCGGCGTGAGGAAGAACTGTCGGTACATAAAGGAAAAAAGGTTTCTCTTTATTTTGATCAATAAATTCCAAGGTCTTTTCTTGGATTAATGCTGGTGCATACTGTCCTTGGACTATTAAACCGTTGCTATGGAGTTCTATCCTTTCGTTATTATGCCAGAGGTGAGTTGGGTAGTAGCGATGGGACTGTCGTTGACAGTTATAGCCATAGAATTCATCGAATCCTTTTTGATCAGGAGCACCTGTTGTATTGACCATTCCAAGTCCCCATTTTCCAAACGCACCGGTTGTATATCCTGCCTGTTGTAGAAGCATAGCAAAAGTTTGTACAGAGTCGGCTAGCGGTTGTTGTCCTTCGGGCTCAATTTCTTTATTCCCGCGTACATAGGTGTGGCCAGTATGCTGTCCTGTCATTAAAGATGATCGTGACGGAGCGCACACAGATGTACCGGCGTAGAAGTTGTCAAATTTCATTCCTTTGGCGGCCAATGAATCGATATGCTTCGTTTCAATTTTTTGCTGACCGTATACACCAAGGTCTCCATAACCAAGATCATCTGCCATAATAAGTACAATATTCGGTCTTTGGTCCTTCTTTTGAGCTATAGCAAGAGAGGCTAGGGTCAAAAGAAGAAATAATATAAAAGATGTTTTCATTTGCATTCGGTTATTTCTTCAAATTAATTTTTTTCTTAGCTAAGACTGTCTATTAGTTTATACTGTCCATCAGTTTATATAGCAGTGCCACTTAATCCATATAAAACAGTAAGATGGACCTATTTAGTTTATTTTGATAATGGTTCGTATACTTTTTAATACGTCTCTTTTAGAAAAGCATTATTCTAAAAAGAATGAGCGTTAAATTTACTCAAAATATCTTCTTGATCGCATGGGCTCGCATCCATGGAGGGCTAATAGCATTAATGAAAGAGCCTTAATTTGATAATCTGTTACTTTTTGCTGTCTACGCATACGATTGTGTAATAATTTATTGTGTGCTATCAATTGTAATCTCCGATATGTTCATATTTATTTTCTAATTTCACCCTAATTTTATGAAAATGCTCTTATGGCCAAATCAATTAAAGAAATAGCACAGGAACTCAATGTGTCTAAATCAACTGTTTCATTAGTCATTAATCACAAAGCCGAGCGAGCACGCATTAGCAAGGAATTGGAAAACCGCGTACTTGCATACGTTGAAAAAGTTGGCTATAAGCCCAATGCTCTCGCGAAGAGTTTAGCTACGGGGCGATCAAATACCATTGGTCTAATTGTAGAGAATATTGGGGATTCTTTTTTTGGTCCATTTGCATTGTATGTAGAGGAATTGTTCCGAAAGAAAAATTATCACGTCCTCTACAGTAGTACGCTTGGAGATTCGCAAAATGCACGCGATATTATCGATTCGATGTTGGAAAAGAAAGTAGAGGGTATTATCTTAGCCCCGACGATAGATTTAGAGGACTATCAGCGCAAAATATTGGAGCATAAGGTACCGTTGGTCGTTTTTGATAGAAATTCTCCAGCAGTTGAAACCCATTATGTGCATATTGACAATGAAGAGAGTGGGAAGACTGCATGTGACCATTTAAAATCTATTGGTTGTAGAAACTTTGGATTGGTAACCATCGATTCGGGTCAACCACAAATGCTGGCACGCAAACGCGCTTATTTGGAATTTTGTGAGGCTTATGGCATGGAGCCTCGCATACTGCAATTACCCTATCAGCATCTGAAACAGAAAGGCACACGTATGTTGAAAAATTGGGCAACTAAGCAGCCTGGATTAGATGGTCTTTTTTTTACCACAAATTATCTTTGTATTCTCGGATTAAAGGCCCTGCGGTCGGCGGATGAAAATAACTATGATTTTCCGATGTTTTCCTTTGATGACCATGAGTTGTTTGATCTTTTAAATCCTAAGATCTCCTGTATACAACAACCATTGGAACCTCTGGCCAAAACTTGTGTGAAAGTTTTGTTAAAGGAAATAGATCAAGGGATATCCACACCAAAAGAATATATCATCTCAACAAAATTGATCCGGCGCTAAAATGGGGCAACAATGGATATATAAAAAGTGAATTGTAAAAATCATAAGACGCGTTTGTCCAATTACAGGTCTTTATTTTGATTTAATATTCTTTTTTATATCTTTACTAATACGTTTTAGTAGAAATATTTTTATATATCCTAAATAATGAAAAAATCTATAAGTGTTTTTCTGGGTTCGTTATTGTCTTTTGGTTTGTTTTGCGCAAAACCGGTTTTGGCTCAGAAATTTAGAGGGCAGCAGTTAGAAGCTGTCGATCTTGTTAATCCATTAATGGGTACAGAATCCAAATTTGAGTTGTCCAATGGTAATACCTATCCCTCAATAGCGCGACCTTGGGGGATGAATATGTGGACACCTCAAACGGGGAAAAATGGCGACGGATGGCAGTATCAATATACTGCGGATAAGATTCGTGGTTTAAAACAGACTCACCAGCCATCACCCTGGATGAATGATTACGGTGTTTTTTCAATCATGCCTGTGACTGGAAAGCCCGTATTTGATCAAGAGGAGCGTGCGAGCTGGTTTTCGCACAAAGCGGAGATTGTAAAACCTTATTATTATTCGGTTTATCTAGCGGACCACGATGTGACTGCTGAGATGACTCCAACAGACCGCGCAGCAATGTTTAGGATCTCGTTTAATAAAACAGAAGATGCGTATATTGTTTTGGATGCTTATGAAAAGGGATCGGAAGTTCAGATTATTCCAGAAAAAAATATGATCATTGGCTATTCTTCGAAATATGCACGGGGCCCACTGCCTGCTAATTTCAAGAATTATTTTGTTTTGGTTTTTGATCAACCTTTTGCAAGTGTCGCTACTTGGGAAGGCAAAGAGAAGAAGGATGGGCAACTTCAGATCAAAGGTGATCACACTGGTGCAATCGTAGGGTTTAAGGTAAAAGACAAATCGAAACCAGTACAGGTGAAGGTAGCGTCTTCCTTTATCAGTGCCGAACAAGCCTTATTGAACTTAAATGAGTTGGGAAATAAATCTTTCGATCAAGTGAAAGAAGACGGACGTCAGATCTGGAATTCTACCTTAGGGAAAATTAAAGTAGAAGGTGATGACATCGACCAGTTGCGTACATTTTATTCGACTATGTATCGTACCTTATTTTTCCCGAACAAGTTATATGAAATTGATGCGCAAGGAAAGGTTGTACATTACAGTCCATATAATGGAAAAACACTTCCTGGCTATTTATTTGGAGGAACAGGTTTTTGGGATACTTTTAGAGCGTTGTATCCATTCTTAAACTTTATGTATCCTTCCATTAATAAGGAAATGCAGGAAGGTCTTCTCAATGCTTATTTGGAAGGAGGCTTTCTGCCTGAATGGAGTAGTCCTGGATATGCCGATATTATGGTGGGTAACAATTCTGCTTCGGTGGTTTCGGATGCTTATATGAAGGGATTACGCGGTTATGATATCAATAAGTTATACGAAGCTTTACAACACGGCGCTAATAACGAAGGACCAATGAGTGCTGTTGGAAGAAAAGGTGTTGAATACTACAATAGTTTGGGGTACGTGCCATATGATGTTAAAATCAATGAAAATGCAGCACGTACTTTAGAATATGCCTATGACGATTTCACGATCTACCAATTGGCAAAAGCGTTGAACCGTCCGAAGGCTGAAATTGATTTGTATGCTAAGCGTGCGCAGAACTATAAGAATTTATTTGATCCATCGACCAATCTTATGCGTGGAAAGAATAAAGATGGAAAATTCCAGGCTCCTTTTAATCCATTAAAATGGGGTGACGCATTCACCGAAGGAAATAGCTGGCATTATTCGTGGAGCGTATTTCACGATGTTCAGGGGCTGATCGACCTAATGGGAGGAGAAAAGACATTTGTGAGCATGTTGGATTCGGTGTTTGTCCAGTCTCCAGATTTCGACGATAGCTATTATGGCGGTATTATCCATGAAATACGCGAAATGCAAGTTGCGAATATGGGGCAATATGCACATGGTAATCAGCCAATTCAGCATATGCCATATTTGTACAATTACGCTGGCCAACCTTGGAAAACACAATATTGGGTGCGTCAAGTGATGGATCGCATGTATAAGCCTACACCTGATGGCTATTGTGGTGACGAAGATAATGGTCAAACTTCTGCATGGTATGTTTTTTCAGCACTGGGATTCTATCCTGTTTGTCCGGCAACGGATGAATATGTGCTCGGAGCGCCATTATTTAAAAAAGCGACCTTAACATTTGAAAATGGTAAGACGTTGACCATTGATGCTCCAAAGAATTCTACTGAAAATGTATATGTAAATACATTGCAAATGAACGGTAAGGACTATGGTAAGAACTGGTTAAGTCACAGAGCATTGCATGAAGGTGGGACACTTAATTTTGACATGGCGGCAAAGCCTAATTATACGAGGGGAGCGTCCAAAAATTCAGCGCCTTATTCAATGACAACAGATTTGCTAACAAATATCAAGTTGAAATCGAACAAAAAGAAATAATCATTAGGTTATGATAAACTTAAAAAACTTAAAAATCGTTGTTACTGTATTTGGCTTGGTATATTCTTGTTCCCTTTTTGCGCAGGACAACTGGAAACATACCGAAAATGACCGCAAGGTTGCTGTGGATATTGATAGTATCAGTAAAGGTGGTTATACCCTAATTTGGATTAATAAAGACAAAGATTTTAGTGCTTCTTTAAAAGAAAGGCTGGTAGCGGCATATTTTACCAACTATCCTAAACTAGCCAAGAAATATAATAAAAAGACTATAAAAAAGGTCTCTTTTGTTATAGATCCGGACTATAAAGGTGTGGCAGCGACAGCGGGTGGGATTGTCCGTTATAGTCCAGCCTGGTTTGCCAAAAATCCAGGGGATATTGACGTGGTTACCCATGAAGTCATGCATATTGTTCAAGCATACCCCGATGGGGCGGGCCCGTGGTGGATTACGGAAGGGATAGCCGATTTTGTCCGATTTGATGATGGCATAGACAATGCGGGGGCAAACTGGAAGCTGCCAGAATATAACGAAAAGCAGAAATACACCGATTCTTATCGTATTACAGCGCGCTTTTTGTACTGGATCAATCTACATGTAAAGAAGGATTTTGTCAAAAAATTGGATGCAGCGATGCGTAGCAAAAGCTATAGTGATGCTTTTTGGAAAGTGGAGACGGGTAAAACTATTGATGAGCTATGGGCCGATTATAGCCAAAATCCCACACTATAATTCATAAGCGATGAATATCAGAAGTTTAGTCTTTTTGGGATTAATTAGTGTCCCATATCTATTAAAGGCACAAGAAACTAAATTAGTTCAGTATGTCAAACCACTCATCGGAACGGCGAAAATGGGACATACTTTTCCGGGGGCGACAGTTCCATTCGGTGCTGTACAATTAAGTCCTGATACGGATACATTATCTTATGCTGTCAATGGACGGTACAACGGTGATGTTTATAAATATTGTGCTGGTTATCAGTATGATGATCCGACGATTGTCGGGTTTAGTCATACACATTTTAGTGGCACAGGTCACTCCGATCTTGGTGATATACAGATCATGCCGACACAAGGAAAAGTTCAATTAAACCCGGGAACAGCTGATCGACCACAAGATGGTTATCGATCGTCCTATTCGCATGCCAATGAACGAGCTGAGGCCAACTATTACAGTGTTTTACTGGATAAACATCAGATTAAGGCTGAATTAACGACTACAACACGTGTAGGGCTCCACCGTTATACATTCAAAGAGTCTGACGCTTCACATCTTATCGTAGATCTAACTGCTGGGATTTATAATTATGATGGCAAGAATGTTTGGACCGTTGTCAAGGTATTGAACGATTCAACACTGGTAGGCTACCGTCAAACAAACGGTTGGTCGAGAACGCGCACCGTATACTTTGCAATAAAGACCTCAAAAGCTTTTAAGAATTATGGCGCCAAGTATGAAGATGGAAAATCTGTCTATAATGGTTTCTGGCGTAAGTTTGATCAACAAAACAATTTCCCTGATCTTGCAGCGCACAATATTAAGCTACACTTGGATTTTGATACAAAAGCACAAGAATCCATCCTTCTGAAAGTAGCTTTAAGTCCAGTAAGCATGAAGAATGCATTGGCCAATATGGAGGCTGAGGCTCCGGACTGGAATTTTGATGGCTACGTTAAGAAAGGCCAAGAAGCCTGGGAAAAGGAGCTGCATAAGATAGAAGCTGAAATGTTGAACAAGGAAGACCTGGTTAATTTTTATACAGCCATGTACCATGCAAGCTTAATGCCGACAGTCTATATGGATACGAATGGTGAATATAAAGGCTTGGATCAGGAGGTGCACCGTGCCAAAGGTTTTACGAATTATACCTCATTTTCGCTGTGGGATACTTATCGGGCTTTTCATCCGCTGTTGAATTTAATTAACCCTTCCCGTAATGCTGATATTGTGGCATCCATGATGGCTCATTATGACCAGAGTGTATTGAAGATGTTGCCAATTTGGTCGCATTATGCGAATGATAATTGGTGCATGAGCGGCTATCATTCGGTGTCTGTTATTGTTGACGCAATACTTAAGGGCGTTTACAAAGGTGATGCGGAAACCGCTCTAGCGGCTTGCGTACAAACGGCAAATACACGTCAGTATGAGGGAATCGGCGCTTACATTGATAAGGGGTATGTTCCTGCAGATGTATCGGGAACATCAGTTTCTAATACATTGGAATATGCGTATGACGATTGGTGCATAGCGCAATTGGCGAAAAAATTGGGAAAAGAGGATATTTACACGACTTTTTCCAAAAGAGCTGAAAGCTGGAAATCACTCTATGATTCCTCCATTGGATTTATGCGTCCGAAGAATTCGGTGGGTAAATTTCAGGAGAAATTTGATGTTTTGGATACACATGGACAAGGATTTATTGAAGGGAATTCGTGGAATTACAGCCTGTATGTACCGCATCAACCTACTGAAATGATGGCATTAATGGGAGGCAAAAAACGTTTAGAGTCTTATTTGGATTCCCTGTTTACCATGGAATTACCGGATAAATATTTTGAACATACGGAGGATATTACCCGCGATGGCATTATCGGAAATTACGTGCATGGAAATGAGCCTTCACATCATGTGGCATACTTGTACAATATAACCAATAGTCCCTGGAAAACCCAGGCCCGCGTCAGACAGATCATACGGAATCAGTATCACAATGGCCATGCGGGTTTAGGGGGAAATGATGACTGTGGACAAATGTCGGCATGGTATTTATTTACTGCATTGGGTTTTTATCCAGTGGCACCTGGGGAAGATAGTTATTGGATTGGTAGTCCTTTGGTAAAATCGGCAAAGGTTAATCTTGAAAATGGACGCAGTCTTTCCATAGTTGCTCGTAACCAGTCTGAAAAGAATGTTTACGTTAAATCCGTTTCTTTAAATGGGCGGAAATTGGATAATTTTCTATTACCCTATAGTAGCATTATAAATGGTGGTGAATTAATCTTCGAGATGAGCAATAAACCAAACAAATAGGAGTAAAGAAAGATTACAATAAAGAAGACCCCTCGTTTACGAGGGGTTTTTATGTTCTCTTACAGTCTGAATGGTCGGTACTATCGAGCTGGTATTCATCTAATTGTTGAGTTTTCTGTTCGTTTTTTGGTTTGTTCGCGTCATGGCGTTACAATTAGAAAAAAAATTAATTGAATACGCCATTTTAGCAAAATCATATTTTTTTTACGTAAAAAACCAGTTTTTAGCTTATAAATTGCTTAATGCTACTAACTAAACCAGTTTAGCAAATTAGAAAAATAACACAAAAAATTTTTTTTTCTCGTTTTTCTATATATCTTCAATATAACCAAGAGAGATACGTGCTGACCAATTAGTAAACCGATCCGTTTTAACATTTCTGATGTTGTGTTATGCTAAAACGTTTTTATATTGTAGACTTAAAACCTTAAATTATGATATTAATTCTATTTGATACTGCATAATATCAATTTTAGATGGGAATCGACCAATTTTCCTATCTCGAAAAATCAGTAAAAATTCACCTCCCTTTTGAGGTGATTTTAACCAGTTATAGTGGAAAAGTAAAAATAACCTAATTATATATCATTCCTATGTACATGATAAAAAAAAGGTATTTGGATAGGCTTATTCTTTTAGGGTGGTCCTGTGCCTGTTATTCTTTTGCTTTTGGTCAAGATAAGGTGTTATCCGCGTCCGATAGTCTTAAGCTTCAGATTGGAACTTCGAAATTGGATTCTATATTCCAGATTAAAACGAGCCAAGTAAATCCAGTAGAGATAAAGAAACAAGCTTTATTACCTTATTCTTCCTTGCAGCAATACCTAAAAGGAAATAACACGGGGCTTTATGTAACGGAGTCGTCTGGCGAACCCGGAACCAAGCAGCCTATGTATATTCGAGGTATTTCGAGGGCACTGTTTTCTGATATGGACGTATTTCAGAACCAGCCACTGGTTGTTGTGGACGGAATTCCCTTGGTTGGAGAGCATCCCTTTGCTTATGCCGTTCAAACCTACAATCTAGAGCGCATTGGGCCTGCAACCAATTTATTAGCGAATATTAATATCGATATGGTTAAGTCTATTGAAGTATTAAAGGATGTTGCCGCGATTGCGATGTATGGTCCTAATGCTGCAAATGGAGCTATAGTTGTTCGTACGAAAGCGTATAAATCGGATAAGAGCAACCGGATATCGGTCAACATGTATACGGGTTTGGCCGAGCGCCCCCATGTCACAACAATCAATGGTGAATACGAAAACAAGTTCAGAAAGCAATTTTATGATTTATATACCTCCAACGGCAAATATAATGATGGAGATTCATACCCCGTGTATTTAAGCGACTCGCTTAATATGAATTATTTTGGAAAATCCGATTGGACGGATTCGTATTACAATAGTGGTTTGGTTTACAATTTGAATGCAAATTTATCCGGTGGTGGGCCACGTGCAAATTTTCAATTTGCGGCAGGCTCAACACAGGATAAAGGCGTGGCTGATCAGGTAAAATTGAATAAGTACTATGCTTTGTTTGGACTGAATATGCGGCCGATGACTTGGCTGACCTTCTCCATGCAGGCAAATATAGCTCGGCTCGATCGTAATCGCAACCTGAATCTGCGCGATAGATTTGCCCAGTTAGCTTATTTTCCGGACCTGTCAGCACCCTTGTCCCCCAATAAGGAGGTCTACAATGAGTACCTGAGTTATTATAAAAAAGGCTTTGATAACAATAAGACGAACGTTGTGCAGGGCTACGGAAAGCTTCAATTTGATTTTGGAAATTTTCATTTTCTTTCGACAGGAATGCTCGATTATAATGAGGGTTATCGTGACCAATTCTACCACAGTAAGCTGATGGAATCCAATAATTTTGCTTCAAACTATTATGGATATAATCAGCGGGCGGTATTTGACAATAAAGCTTTTTACGACTGGAATGTAAATAGCGAACATAAATTAAACCTGCTAGTCGGCAATAGTTTGCAATGGGATACGTATCGCTACAACTATGCATATGCTTACAAAGGAGTAAATGATTTTATTAAGGTCAATCTGCTGGAAGACGATGCGCTAAATTCAAATTATCTCGAAGCTACAGCATATCCTAAAGCACTTATATTTAAGTTTTTAGATCGCATCCGGCACAACTTGGTTTCCTTTTACGGAAAAGCGACTTATCATTATGGAAATAAGGTTGAAACATCGATTTTGCTGCGCTCTGACGGTTCATCGAATGCGCAGCCCGATGCCCGCTGGATTTTTACGCCATCCTTGTCGGTCAATTGGAATATTAAAAACAGCTGGTTTAATACCAATCCAAACCTGAAAGATCTTACTGCCCGTTTTAGTGTTGGACGTATCGGGCTGGCCAATGTGTTTGATGATTTTGCGCAAGGCCCCAATTACGTTGCTCAAATGGGATTTACGGGTAATCGGCTTATTGCTGGCTATAATGCGATTGCGGGATTGGTGCGACCTTATGAATCGGGTTGGGTTGGTTATAATATTCCCTGGGCCTATATAGACCAGGGCAATTTGGGGTTGGATTATGCCATTCAGAAGAAAAATTTCCATGTTTCGCTTGATGTGTATGTGAAACAGACAAAGAATCAGTTAATTAATATTCCATCCTATAGCGAGTATGGTTATAAATCGAGCTATGCAGCGGGAATGAATGTGCAGAATATCGGTACCGAATTAACCGTTGGCCTTGATCCCATTCAATCGGACAACTTTAAGTGGTCAACTGCGCTAAATGTATCCCATAACCAGAATAAACTGAAGGCATTGCCCAATGGGTTAGATCGACTCGTGATCGGTAATAACCTTTTGGAGGTTGGCAAACCCTTAGACCAATATTGGCTCCTTTCTAACGAAGGTATTTACAAAACCGATGCCGACGTCCCTCAGGGAATGACTTATAATGCGATCCAATTGCGTGCGGGTGATCCGATATGGAAGGATCAAAATGGCGATAATACGATCAATGATCAAGACCGGAAATTGCGAGGGCATCGTTTGCCTGCTGTATTTGGTAATTGGTACAACAATTTTGTGTTTGGGAAATGGGATATAGGGGTTAATATGTATTATAATATTGGTCGACAACTCATCAATCAGGAAATGGCCAATCGCTTTGATTTTATCAATAATGAAGGCGCGAAAAATCTAGAGGCTGTCAAAGAGATTACGTATTGGGAAAAAAGGGGTGATTACAGTAAATATCCTTTGTATAATCCCTGGAGTACTGTTATTGCCTATCAGGCCGATCAAGATCTTTTCCTAGAGAACGCTTCATTTGTTAAAATAAGAGCGATCACGTTGGGCTATAACTTAACTTCTCTTTTGGCGGGCCGGACTCAGGCCATTAGAAATGCGTATGCATATGTGTCTGCCAACAATGTTGCTACGATTACATCTTACAGTGGTGTGGATCCTGAGATCGTCGATTACACAGGTTATGACATTGGGTCAAAAATGAGGATACCACGAATTTATACGCTAGGAATAAAAGTTGACTTTTAAATGCAAAGAAATGAAAAGATATCATCTCATATTTAGTGTTTTGTTACTTTTCTTACTGCTTCTAGGGGGCTGTAAGAAAATGCTGGATATAGACTCTTCTCGTACGGTCAAGGAAGAGAATATGTGGAATGCTTTGGAAGACACACGTGCAGGCTTGATGGGAATTTATGGTTTAACCAAAGCGGCTCTGGACGACAATAATGCGTATTGGCTTTACGGCGAAGTTCGGTCGGGAGATTTTGAGAGTCCCAATCGGCAGGATCTCAAAGCAATTATTAAGAATGACCTCAAAGCGAATTATGAATCGCTAAATGCATTATCGAATTGGAGGCGTTGGTTTGCCGTGGTTAATGCTGCTAATATTTTTATGGAACGCGCACCGGGAGTAAGAGAAAAGGATATGCGGTACACTGAAAACAATTTGGTGGTGGATGTGGCTCAGGCTCGATTTCTACGTGCTTATGCTTATTTCAATATGGTCCGCATTTGGGGTGATGTACCCCTAATACTAAATTCTCATGATGGAAATTTTGAGAATAAACCCAGGGAGGATCGATTAAAACTGTATGCATGGATTGAAAAAGAAATGTATGATGCAGCCCAATTATTACCTTATTCCTATAGTACGGGTGATGAACAGCAAATTGGGAACTACTACAATGAAGCATCTTCCAGATGGAATGGGGCATTGGTCAGGAAACTTTCTGTCTATGCGATCCTAGCACATTTGGCTGCATGGCAAGCCAATTATGCGGATGCGGCTTCTTATTCACAATTTGTGATGGACAATTATAGTAAAGGGGGAGCCTATTACTTGTCTACTTCTTTTTTAACGGATGGCAATGGATTTTTCTTTGAGAAGCGTTCCGAGCAAATGTTCTCATTTCCTTATATATGGGCACATGTGGAGGCATCGTTTACAGGACATATCGAAGAGTTGACACTGGCTGCTCCTGTTGTCAATAAGACCGTGCCAGATATTTATATGCCAAAAGAAACGATCTTAAAAACATTCAACGAAAAGAAGGATCAACGGTTTAGTATCGATACACTGGGAAATCCTACGACAGAGGTATATTTCCGAAACTTCAACGGCAAGTATCCCATATTTAGCAAAATCAAATGTATTATGGGAGGTTCTTCGGATCCTACCTTCCGCATCTTTACCAGTGCTACAGTACTCACTCGTTTGGAAGACATTACGCTTTTGCGCGCCGAAGCGTTAGCGGTGTTGGGGGAAAAATCAACCGCCATTGAACTGCTCAATGAAATTAGAGAGCGGAGAGGGCTTAAAGTTTATAGTGAAACCACAAACGGAGATCTGGTTGATGCTATATTTTTAGAACGCAAGCGGGAATTGATGGGTGAAGGACAGCGATGGTATGATATGATTCGCCGGGAAAAGATAAAACATGACAATCCTCAATTAGCACAGTTGATCGCTAACGACGGAATTTATTGGCCAATTGCTCGAGAAATTCTCGCTCAAAATAAGTTGATTGAACAAAATACTTATTGGAAGTAAAGGAGTAACCAATTATGAGAAAGAACCTATTTTTTGTACACGGTGTATATACACTTTTAATGACGGCCCTGCTATTCGCTTGTGCTAAAGATAAAGGCTATTATTCGCCCATATCTCAAGAACCGACCTATAAGGGTAATTTATATAGTTATCTAAAAAGTAAACCTGGAGTATATGATTCTTTGGTGAAAGTGATCGATAGAGTCGGTCTGCAAAAAAAATTGGAAGACAGCACAGTGACGTTGTTTGCGTTGACCAATGCCAATTTTCAACTGGCTATTCAAAACCTGAACAATACCTTGAGTGTCTCTGATAAGCCTGCACAATATCTGAATTCAGTCAAGTATGAAATACTGGATTCACTGCTATGCCAGTATATTATCCAGGGCAGAATTGCGAGTGATTCTCTCAATAGTCAGGATGGCAAGGATGTTCGGGGCATTCGATACGGCTATCCAATGCATATTGGATTGAACAAACAATCTTCATCTGGATATATAAATGGCGGTCCTACGATTGTTGACTTTTCCGATACGAGAAGATCTGTTTTTAACCGCAACTGGGTAACGACCGAGACCAGCTCATTAAATATCCAAACAGACAATGCTGTTGTTCATGTGTTGAACCCTGACCACGTGTTTGGTTTCAATAAATTCGTTAGTCAGATCATCTATATCCCACCGCCAGAAAACCTTTTCATAAAATTCAAAGGGCAGGGTTCTGCGTCGAAGGAAACGTCGGGTGGACCAAATGCTGTCGAGGCGTCAAAATATGTATTTGATGGTAATCCAGAAACAAAGTTCTTTTTATCAAGTCCGGGACAGTTCTATTTGCAATGGGATTTTCCTGTCGAAGTACTTGCTAACAGTTATACACTCCGGTCAGCAAATGATATTCAAGACCGGGATCCAACGGATTGGACCTTACAGGGACTTGATGGAGAAAGTGGGAAATGGATCTTATTGGACTCTCGACAAGGGGAGGAATTTGACGAAAGGTTTCAATTGCGTGTGTTCTTTTTTACAAATACAAAGACCTACAAAGCTTATCGTTTGAATATTGCACGTATGCATGGTGGTAACGATTTCCAGTTGGCAGATTGGACAATGAACCGTAATCAATAACCAATTTAAGAATGTATGGACATGAAAATTGCTAGAAAATTTAATACAATAAATAAGACATGCAACTTGGGACTGCTCATCTTGATGTGCGTCGGTTTAAACGGATGTAAAAAGCTTTACAATTTACCGGATGAAAAGGAATTTTTAAGTGTCAATCTGACTTATGACGGGAAATCTTTTTACCCCATTCTGGGTAGAACCACGCTAATGGGTCATATTAATACCGATCATTCGACCACACCGCTGCGGTTTGAAATTGTTAACCCCCGTTATGGTGATGGGCGTCCTTATACTGATCTTTTCGAAGTAAAACCTGTCTATCGGTGGATATACCGGTATGACGGTACTGAAAAGAACTTGGAAGAAATCGAAGCCAAACGTCAGCTTGTGTATCGACCTCTTTTTGAGGTTGACTCTACGGGTAGCTTTATCTTGTGGAATTCCTCGACAAATGAGCTGATCGAACCGCGTTCGAAAGACAGTATAGATTTGGTGCAGAATATCCGGTATTTTGATTTAAAGGTCTCCAATTCAGGGGGCTCTACAGTGATCAAAGATTTTATGATTCTCCCTTGGCGCGTTCAGGATTATGAACCTTATTCGGATAAGAACCCATATAACGGTGAAACTGCTCCAGATCCAAATGATCCTAAGAACCCAAAGAAAAGAAGCTATATCTGGCCTTCCTATATGAATGGGATTTATGGAGAATCTTCCAATCAGTTATTACGCACGGATGATCAGTTTAAAGATCTGGTCGTTTATATCCGCAGATTTACCGGAGGAAATGGACATAATTTACGTTTTGTCTTTTTGAATAAAAATGGGGAGCCCATAAATCCGGATAGTTTTAATGAAACAAAATGGAATGAACTGGTTCATGGCTTTAACATGAAAAAAACGGCTACTTATGTGCAATATGATGTAGCTTATCCGATTCCCTTAACAAGTTTTCCAACGAAGTATACTAATGGAAACAGCGCAAAGGTCGATTTTTCCTACTCCAGAAAGGGGTTTGGCGGAGGGTTAATTACGGCCAATTTTGGGTTGAACTTTAAAATTTTTACCAAAGGAGATTGGGAAATTGTTTTCCATTTTCAACGGGAGAATCCACGATTTGATAATGAATAATTGAAATAGCTATGCAATTTAAGATATTTTATAACAGCTGCATGCTGTTGATATTGTGTGTTTTTCTTTCGACAAAGGTTTTTGCGCAGACAGTTATTATGTCTGGTAAGGTAACAGATAATAAAGGGCGGCCATTGGCGGGTGTCACAGTACGTTATGGCAAATCTGGAAAAGAAGCGACCTCGACAAATTCCTCGGGGGCATTTAGCTTGACAACAGCAACAGGGACTTCGGTTGCCTTTCGTTTAATTGGTTATGATGGAAGCACTATGACGGTGCGGGCCGACCGAAATGTCGTTGTTCAATTGAAGGAGATCGATAATCAAATGGATGAAGTTGTCGTCAGGGGCTATGTAAAACGCCCGAGAGAGACGACGACAGGATCCTCGACTAAGATCAGTGGAAAGGAAATTCAGGATATTCCATCAGCGAATGTAGAAAACTTGCTTCAGGGAAAGGTTGCGGGGCTTAACATACAGGTAAATACTGGAGCACCGGGATTTAGAGGATCGACGCAGATCCGGGGACTTTCGACAATCAGTGTAACCGGAAGTGGTGATCAGTCATTTCTTACCCCTACTTCACCATTGTATGTGATCGATGGTGTCCCAATGGATGCGGATCGAGCCAATGAACTTGGATTAAGCCAGCAGGGGCCGGGAATCAGCCCACTGTCCTTAATTCCACCTGAGGATATTGAAAGTATTGAAGTGCTTAAAGATGCACAAGCGACATCACTATATGGATCATTGGCTGCCTATGGTGTCATTATTATCAATACGAAACGCGGGAATTCTGAAGTTCCCAGGGTCAGGTATACCGGCAATTTCTTTCTAAAAACGCCTCCTCAGTTACGCCCAACTTTAGGCGGTAATCTAGAACGACGGCTAAAACTATTACAGATCTATGGGAATGCCCTGTCGCAGGACGACTTGGACCGAATTTCACAAACCCCCATGCTATCGGATAGTTTGAACCCTTACTATAACAATTCAACGAATTGGCAGGACCTATTTTATGCGACGACTTACAACCAGACGCATAATGTGGCAATTGATGGTGGGAATCAGAAATTAAACTATAAGGCGAACCTGAATTATTATAATGAAAACGGTATCATCAAAAATACGGGTTTTGATCGCTATATGACCAATATGCGATTTGAATATTATCCCAATGAGAAATTTAAGTTCACGGCGCAGGTAAGTGCTTCACTTGGCTCAAAAAGTAAAGGTAATGGCTTAGGTATTCTACAATCTGGTGTGGCAACAAACGGGATGACCTCAACGTTGTTGCCGGGTCCATCTTTTTATCTGGCATCTTCCGGCTATAACTCTGCATTGAAGACCCGAAACGATAATTCGTCGAAATCGATCAAGCCTTTCATTGAAGCTTCTTATGAAATTGTTCCAGGTTTGCGGGCGACCACAACCATGAGCTATGAATCTACTTCTGATAATGAAAATACGTTTACACCGGCAGCAGCAAATGGTCAATTTGCACAAGTGTATGCTTATTATGGCCGTTACAATTCCTTGTATAATAGGAACTCCATCAATTATAGCCATACTTTTAATGAAAAGCATACTGTATTTTTCAATCTATTCAATGAGATTCGGACCTTGGATAAACAGGCTAATGCCACTTTACAGGCCCGTACGCCAAATGATCAGTTTGAAGGGCCGCTTGGATTTGATGGCTATTTTTCCAAGGGTGGGGGATTGTTGCGTCGTGGTTTCGGAAAGGAAAGAGGATTATCTTTTGCCATCGCCGGGACGTATGATTATATGAAGAAATATGTGGTCGATCTTTCTTACAGAATGGACGGGTCTTCACAAAATGGATTTGGAAATCTTTATACTAAAAACCCTGCTGTTGGTTTTCGATGGAACGCCTATCATGAGAATTTCTTGAGAGATGTGGACTGGATTAATTTACTCTCCCTGCGGACCAGCTGGGGTGTAAATGTTATGCCGAATAGTACCTTGGAGCGTGTTTATGGAAAATATGATATTGCAGGAAGCTACAATGATAAGATCGGCATCGGAATCAATTATGAACAAATTCCCAATCCGGACCTTAAACCGACAACAACAAGTCAGTATAACCTGGGGTTGGACCTCGCTTTTTTTCAAAACAGGTTTGAATTGACCTATGATACATATTATAAGAAAGTAAACAATATTCTATTTGAAGAACGACTTTCTTCATCGTTGGGATTTGACAAAGTAAATAGTAACTCGGCTGCAATTGCCAATTATGGTCATGAGTTATCTGTTATGTTAAGACCTTTGACCGAAGGTCGTTTTACCATGTCAGTAGGGGTAAATGGAGCATATAATCGGGATGTTTTGTTAAAGCTACCCGAGCATTATGGTGGGCAATTTGTCCGTTGGGAAAATAATGACAAATATAAGCAACATGTTGTTTTCAGGGTAGGAACTTCAACAATGTCCAATTACATGTTATTAAATCGAGGTGTATACAGTACCGATGCAGATGTACCTGTTGACCCAGCGACCGGGCGACGTTATCGAATGGCCAATGGTACAGAATTTCAGGCTGGGGACCCAATTTTTGCAGATTTAGATGGCAACTATGTTTTAGATGAAAATGACTATGCCCGTACGGGAAATTCTCAACCGTTGATTACAGGTGGTATGCAATTGAATTTTAATTACAATCATGAGACCCTCGGATCTTTTGGTTTAAACTTATATGCATCCTATACAGCAAAACGTACCATCTTGAACAATGCCCTTGCCGAGCGGTTGCAATTGATGAGTGACCCCTATGGGGATAGGGCTGTAGTTCCCTTGGATGATATTAATATGTGGATGAAACCAGGTGATATTGCCAAATATCCTTATGCTTACGATTTCAGAAGATATTCAAGCGTTAATCCGTTTCGGATGGACCAGGATTTATGGGCTGAAGATGGATCTTACTTTAAGTTAAATAGTGTGACGCTCTCTTACATGTTTACGAAAAATGCGGTTAGAAGATATGGACTTGAGCGTCTACGGATATATATATCAGCCGACAATGTAACTACACTCTCAAAGTACAGTGGGCCTAATCCCGAAAATGTCAGCACGATGGGAAGGGACGCTTCTGGAGGATATCCAGTGCCTAGGCAATATAATGTTGGTGTTAATATTGATTTTTAATCGATCTTTAGGATGAAAACAAAAAGAAATATAGGAAGAATAGCGTTTGTCATATGTCTATGTACAAGCGTCTTGGTGGGCTGTAAGAAATTTTTGACCGTGGAGCCGATCGATAGACTTACGGGTAACAATTTCTATCAGTCGAAAGAGGATGTAGAGGCAAATATCGCGCGTATTTATAGTCAGTTTTTTGAAAAACTGAACGAGTCATGGGTAATCGGGGCGATTGGCGAAGCGAGGTCGGGAGAAATTTTTCCCTCCCCTACATCCGGATCGGATCGCATGATACTTCGCGATCTGGGAACCAATGATATGAATGCCGTGTATAACAATACATTGAGTGGTGGTCGGTCAAGTGGTTATGCTATGTATCGGGTTTCCATCTGGGATACCTATTACAAAGTAATTCAGAGCTGTAATATTCTCATTTCAAAATTGGATGAGGGAATTCCCGGGTTGTCTGCCGCAGATAAAGACCGCTATAAAGCCGAAGCTACTTTTATGCGTTGCCTGAGTTACTTCTGGATGGTACGTCTGTATGGCGATGTAGTTTATTATACCGATGCGTACTTTGCAAAGCAACTCCCACGTGAAGATATGGTTTCTGTCATTAGCAAAAGTATTGATGACTTAGAATCTGTTAAGGATCTAATGCCATGGACGTTTGGAGAGGCATCACAGCGTGGGGCCCGGGCGAGCCGCGGAAGCATTATTGCACTGTTGATGCATATGAAGATGTGGAATGCCAATTTTGACTCAGCTAATGCAGCGAAGTATTACGAAAGTGTGGCAAGCCTTGGAAAGGAGCTACGCGCGAGTGGTGTGCATCATTTGTATAAGCTAACCCCAGAGGAGTGGGCGAAAGTTTCAAAAGGACGCACGGAAGAATCGCTATTTGAATTCTACCGAACAATCAATTATAATGATCAGAACAATGCCTATGCACCTTTGTGGGATCATTTTTTACGCTGGCCATATAAGTTTCCCCGCTATAACCAACAATTCAGCATTGCCTATTATTCGTCTATTTTTATGTATCGGATTTATCCGCTGAATGGTCCTGCGGATAAGCGAAAAGAACTTTGGTATGAGGACATGTATGCGAATGATGGATTATTTGTTTTAAAGAAATTTGCAGCCAATGTCTTTGCTTCGGGTAATGAGGACTCAAATCCGGATAATACATTTATGATATTTCGTTATGCTGATGCGCTGTTATTAGAGGCTGAAGCATTGGCTAATTTAGGTGGTGCGCGAGAGGCTGAGGCAATCACAGTGCTCAATATTGTTCGGGATCGGGCTGAAGCTCCACGTTACGCCGGTGGCGGTACGGATCTTAAGAATTTTATTTTCGAAGAGCGTTGTCGTGAATTGATCGGAGAAGGGGTAAGATATTTTGATCTGATTCGGACGCGAAGAATACTCAATCCACAATGGACAATGAACCCCATGACGATCGATCAGTATAACCGTCGTGCATGGACCTGGCCTCTGGATGCTTCGGCCAAAAATTTTAATTCAAAAATAGTGTTGAACGATTATTGGACAGGAGGAAATTAAATCAGTTTATTATGAGACAAGTTAAGATAATAGGGTATGCCTTACTAACGATGGTACTGTTCGGCATAGTATCCTGTAAAAAGGATGCGTATTATAAAGATGGCGGATTGGCACAGGCAAAATTTGATGGCTCCATTATGGATTACCTGGATTCCAAACCCCGGGAATTTGATTCGATTGCCACAATTATTAGGTTGGCAGGTTTAGAAGAAGATTTTAAGACCAAGGAATTCACTTTTTTTGCCCCTAGGGATGAAAATATAAGGAAAATGATTGGTAGCGCTAAATCCAATGCGCCGGGCAATCAATCCAGTGTTAATTGGTTACTTTATGATTTAGGACGCGATACCATCAAAACATTGGCGGATGTCGACAGTGCAATTTGGCGTAAGTATTTATTGCGTTATATGTTTAACGGAAAACGAAAATTAATGGATTATCCCCAGATCGATTTTGATTTGCTAAATGTCTATAAAGGCCAAAATTATACCTCATTTGCAAATACAGTTTCCAATATTGGAGTTGTCTATAACGATGCAATAAACGATTCTGACAAAAACAATATTACCCGGTTGAAATACATGGGATACAGGCAATTGTATATTTCTTATATCCCGGATATCAGTAGGCCAAACGACTGGCGGTCATGCCCAGTCGCATCCTCAGATATTCAACCCGACAATGGGGTTGTCCATGTAATCGATTATACCAAGGCTCAGTTTGGATTCAATCAGAGCGATATTCTGTTGGATATATTAGAAAGTAAGCGTTAATAACAATAAGCAGTTGTAGTTTAAATTATGAAAGTTATGTACAATACGATTTGGAAGTATACAGCCCTGTTGTTTGTTATTGCTCTTTGTTTTGGGTGCAATAAGAATAACAAGATGTTTTCAGCTCCATACGAGGAAGGGCTACCGCCATTGGATATAGAAATCAATCCAACCGATAAAATGCAACCTGAATCGGGTAAAACGGGAGTAGAAACCGTTATGCGAATTAAAGGTCTGGATAAATATAAAGATAAAGCTGTCATTCGATTCAACGGTGAAAAAGCACAGATTGTCGAGCTAACGGCAGATTATGTAAAGCTGAAGGTTCCACCTTTTGCCAGTACAGGAGTGCTTTCTGTTACAATTGACGATATCGTCTTTTTCGGACCACAATTTACGGTTTTAGGCAACGTATCTATCGATCAGACTTTTCAAGTGGGGGTAGGAACAAATAATACCGTTTCTGATGTTCTTTTTTTGGAAGATGGAAAAATGATCTTTACGGGGGCCTTCACAAATTATAATAATAAAGGGTCGATACGGCCAATTAATCGTCTTGTAAGGACTTTTGCAGATGGCACCTATGATGCGAGCTTTCGTATCGGTACCGGAGCTAATAATTCGCTGAATAGCATTCTCAAACTAGGAAATTATTACTTTTTGGCAGGTTCTTTTTCAGGATATGGACAGCGAAATTCAGATATCAACAATCTGACGCGAATTTACACCACCGGAGCGATTGATACCATGGGCATTAAACCATTCCGACGCCCGGGGCAAAGTGATACGTTGAAGTATTATCCGACATTTAACGGTGGGTTTGATGGCAATATCGGCAATATATACGAGTCGGAGGGGAAAATTTTAGCAACGGGGAATTTTAGATATTACATCCATCGCACCTATGATAAGCCCAATCGGTTGGAAACAAGGGATACGATTATCCTAGATAGTACCGAAATCAGACATGTTGCCCGTTTGAATCTAGATGGATCGTTGGATAAGTCCTTCAGGTTTGGGGCAGACGGCAAAGCAATGGCTGGTGGAAATGGAGCGGTAGCCACTGTATATCATACCAGTGGGGCCTTAAAAGGCAAAATTGTAGTATATGGCTCCTTCAATAGGTTCGACGGCCAACCAAAAGGATATATAACACGGTTAAATGCGGATGGAACATTGGACGATACATTTAATCCTGGTGGAGTTGGAGCAGACTACAATGTCTCCTCGGTTACTTATAATAGTGTAACAAATAAATACATGGTCGTTGGAGACTTTAGTAAATATAACGGTGTATCGGCAATAAAAGTTATCATGCTGAACCAGAATGGAACAGTGGATCCAACGTTTCAGGCCAAAACCTTTGAGGGAGGCAATCCTTCCTATGCGATGCAATTAAATGATGGTTTAATTGTTGTTTCCGGAGATTTTGCGCGCTACAGTAATATCGCCCGAAATGGTTTTATGATCTTGAATTCTAATGGCGAATTAAATGGCGATTATAATACTTCTGGCTATTTCTCTGGCTATATCAATAAAGTTGTTGAGACAAAAACAGAAGATGGTAAACGCGCATTACTTTTGATGGGCTTTTTTGGTCGATTTAATAACGAAGAGGTACATAATCTGATTCGAATTAAATTGGAGCAGTAACTTAAATTTTAAACAGATGAGATCTCAAGCTAATTTTCGAAATATAAGCCTCCGGCTAATGTCTTTAATACTATTATTGACGTTCATTTCCTGCAAAGATGAATTCGGTCGATTGATACCGAATAATGAAGGAAAACAAGATACCGTAGATTTGGTGTATGGCAAACCTAAAGTGCTCATGCTCATTGTGGACGGAGCAAGGGGAGAATCTGTTCGGACAGCAAATATTCCAACGATGAATGGATTGCTTAACCATTCGATTTATTCCTGGGTTTCGTTAAGCGAGGAGCATGACGATGCAACAGCTACAGGCGCCGATTTAGCCAGTATTATGACTGGGGTGAACCAAAATAAACATTTGGTTGTGGGTGATAATTTTAAGAACAATAACTTTCAGACCTTCCCAACTGTTTATACAAGGGTTGCAGCAAATATGAAAAACCCCGAATTCAAAGTGTATAGCAGTTCTAAACTATTTGTTGAAAATATTGCTCCTGTTGCGGTAGCTAAGTTGGAGAATACAGACGACGAGGTTGTCAATGGTGTTAAGGAAGGCTTAAAGCAACCGGAATTAACCATGTTGACTGCACATTTTACAGCAGTTGATATGGCCGGAAAAGCTAGTGCCTATGACAATAGTAGTGCTGTTTACAAATCTGCGATAGAAAATTTCGATAAGCAGGTTGGAGAAGTTATGAAGGCTTTGGAGCAACGGCCAGCTTTTAAGAAAGAAAATTGGCTGGTTATCATCACATCGAGTAAAGGTGGCCCTTTTGAGATTCCACCGGCGCAAAATGACAATACAATCTTTAGTAACCCGAAGGTGAATACTTTCACTATTTTCTACTCACCGAAATATAATTCAAGGTATATCAATAAACCTTATTTGGGCAGCCGCTTTTCTGGAGATTTTCTACGATTTAAAGGCAGTGTTTACGCCGAGTTGACCGAAGGCGATAATCCTGTTTTTGATCTTGGCGATAAAGAAGAATTTACCATTGAATTGAAAGTTAAGAAGAATAAAGGGCCAAATAACACGTACAAATTTCCCAATTATCCTTCTTTTATAGGCAAACGTGAAAAATGGGAATCAGGCGCACCAACGAATGGATGGATTATGGCTTTCAAGGACGATTATTGGATGTTCAATGGTCGCGGACCAAATGGAAGTGGTGAAGTAAATGGTCCTAAATTGAACAACGCCACTTGGAATAACGTGACTATAGTTGGGGCCTTGACAAGCGATGGTAAACGCATCGTGAAAACCTATACAAATGGTCTCCCGGGCAATGAGATGGATATTAGTTCGTGGGGAGCAATCAGCAGCCCGGCAAAATTTAGGCTAGGATTGTTAAATGGAGGGAGCAATTGGAACGAAGGTGATTACTATCTGGCGGATGTTCGGTTTTGGAAAGTTGCCTTGCCTTTGGCCGTTATTACGCAGTATAATTGTCAAGTAGGAGTAAGTGAAGAACATCCTTATTATCCGAATCTTGCGGCCAATTGGCCTATTGTTGGAACGGTTACTGATGGTGTGCTTTATGACGATGGACCCTATGGAAATACCTTAAAGATGGGCAATGCCACCTATGAAATTTCTAAGCTGAATGATTTCCTCTGCGCTCCATCGGTTGAAACAATAAGTACATTAGTGCCAAAAAATACCGATATCACCGCCCAGATATTTAGCTGGCTGCAGATTGCTCGGCAGGAGAATTGGCAATTAGATGGACGAGTTTGGGTAGATAAATAATCTTAAAAAAGCGAATATGAAAAGACTATTTTATTATACAACGATTATTTTGTTCTTGAGTCAGTTTTTGGCTTGTTCAAAAAATAATCTAGAGGTGTTTAATCTACAAGAAGGGACTCCTGTTCAAGTTATCGCAGCAGGTGGAGGCAAGGATCTGATCAAAACAAACGATTATGTACAGGTTCCGATGCAAGTAAAATTGAGTAGTCCCGCGTCTAAGACATTTGATGTTGAACTTCAACTGAATACGGATACAGTGAACAAATTAATCGAATCGGGAATACTAAAAGATGTGGTTACACTTCCCAACGCGGCATTCTCTTTTCCCAATATCGTGAAGTTTCAATATGGTGCAGATACCACCTCTTTTTTGTTAACAATTTCGCGAACAGAAATTGAACGTGTTTACGGTAAGAAGTTTGCGCTGTCCTATAAATTATCGAATCCAGGAAAAGGTAATCAGCTCGGAAATCCCAGCAGTGTCATTGTAACGATGGACTCCAAGAATCTGCTAACAGCGACAGATATCCATTATCTTTCGATAACAAATTCACCTGGCAATATCATATTGGCAAGCGATCATAAGAATTATAATACAACGCCTTCAGGAATCGAAATCCCGATCGGCGTTTCGTTAGCATCGTTTCCAAGTAAATTTTTTTATGTTGAAGTGCGAGGTACAACTGATTCAATTTCAAATTGGATAACGCAGAAAAAGGTTCCCGCGAATACGATCGGTTTACAGGAAAATGAATACGCACTTCCTTCACGCGTGCAGGTGCTGGGGAATAAATCGGCGGCGGCCTTCAATATATCGATTCCTTGGGATGTTATTACCAAAAATAAAGATAAGTTTCTCGCTGTAACCGTCTATTTAAAGGATCCTACCCTGCATGTGATCAATCCGCTGAAAAATTATACGACAATTTTAATCGACTGTGCAAAGGTTGTCGAATTTGATGTAACGGGGGAGGCAACGCTAACCGTGAACCGGGATAATAATGGTGGAGCAAACGCGGGCGAAGGTAGCCTAAAATTCGTGGACGACCTGACCAGTACAAAATTTCTGCAAAGTGCATTTACGGGCGACCTGCAGTGTACACTGACATTCACGCGGACGCTGAAAATTGGCGCATATACACTTACGTCCGGAAATGATGCTATCGAACGTGATCCAAAAAGCTGGTTTCTTGAGGGATCGTTAGATGGTACAAATTGGGTTACGATTGACGCAAGAACCAATGAGAGCTTCCCGAATAGAATTCAGACACGAAGATTTAATGTCCAAAAACCGGGTAGTTATAAATTTTATCGTCTAAATGTTACAGAAAATGTTGGAAGTAGCTTATTCCAATGTTCTGAATGGAGGATGATTGAGTTTTTATAAATGGACGGCAACGTATGGTATTACAACGATGAATTTATGAAGATGAAATTAATAAAATATAGTGTTTATATCCTTTTACTGTTTGCCGTATTAGGCTGCAGTAAAGAAAAGGAAGTGGTTATTGATAAACCCCAGCTACCCAATCCAGTGTCAGCCTTTTCTATAAAGCAGGTTGCTAAGGATGACCCATTTACTTTTGAATTTACAAATCAGTCAAAAGATTATAGCGAGACTCGCTGGAGCTTTGGGGATGACAGTACCTCGTCGAAAGTTTCGCCGCAACATACCTTTTTGAATACCGGTAATTTTACCGTCAAACTTAAAGTGCTTAATGAAAATGGCGATTGGGCGCAACGTGAAGAGGTCATTAAAATTGATGCGGAGAAATTAATTCGATTCAATGCGACAAAGAACGGCACTGGAAAGCTGATTCTGGCGTATGACAGCGACATCGCGGTACAGGCTGTCACTTGGTCAAAAATGACGGACAAAGATAAGTATGAAGAGGTGTCCGACAAGGCAAAAGCCGATATATCCATTGAAGTGGGTAAATTTGAGACCTATCAACTTCGTGTTAAAACGCCTAAAGGATCCCAGATTGTTATTACCAAGATGCTAACGGACCTTGGAATTGTAAAAGATTGGACAAATATTGATAATACCTTTCGCATTTCACAGGACAACTCGAGTGGCCCCGACGCTGGCGAAGGTTCGAAAAAATTAATCGACAACAATATTACCACAAAACTTTTTATCGGTGGATATCAATCGGGTATGTATTGGCAGTTTGCGTTCTATCAACCGCAAACAATCAACGGTTATACCATAACAACTGGAAATGATTCCCCGGAAAGAGATCCTAAAGATTGGGAAATACAGGGATCCGACAATGGAGAGACCTGGGTGACATTACACACGATCACAGGTTATAGCTTTGGCACTACTTCAGCAGATAGAAGAAAGTCCATTAATTTCACCTTCGTGAATTCAAAACCTTATAGTTATTACAGGTATGTCGTAAAAGCAGTTTCCTCGGGGTCAAATTTCCAAATGAGTGAATTTAGACTTTTGGAACTGCCCCAGTAGACACAAAAAGACGACATCAGCAAACTAGTTGAGGTAGTGAGTAACAAGAGGGGGATTGGTAAAGAAAGTAGCCGTAGGATACTGCGCTTGAAAGAGTGGTATTCTATGGCTGTTTTTTGTTTGGAAGGGATATGATCTACCCTTTTTATTGTAACCATCTTGTGAAAAACAGCGGTTCAATCCCCTAGATTTGAATTTCTTACCTATATTTACTAATACGTTTTAGCTTTTCGCTTATAAAATACGTTCAACTCAAACGCATAAATATGTTAACTATCAAAAAACTAACAGGTAGCATTCTTTTTCTATTCGCTATACATGGAGGGATGGCGCAGCAGGCCTCACCAGTTGATTTTGTGAATCCTTTGATCGGTACCGAATCGAAGTATGAATTGTCTAACGGGAATACCTATCCTGCGATCGCAAGGCCCTGGGGAATGAATTTCTGGACACCGCAGACGGGCAATATGGGGGACGGCTGGGTATATACTTACACGGCGGATAAAATAAAGGGGTTTAAGCAAACGCATCAGCCAAGTCCCTGGAACAATGATTATGGACAGTTTTCAATCATGCCCGTTACAGGTACACCCCGATTTGATCAAGAAAAACGTGCGAGCTGGTTTTCACATAAGGCGGAAATTGCCAAACCTTATTATTATAGCGTTTATCTTGCGGATCATGATGTGACAACAGAACTGTCGCCTTCACAACGTGCAGCAATCTTTCAATTCACATTTCCCAAAACCGATAGCGCTTATGTTATTATTGATGCTTTTGATAAGGGGTCTTATATTAAAATAATTCCGCAGGAGAATAAGATTGTCGGGTATTCGACAAAAAATAGCGGTGGTGTTCCAGAGAATTTCAAGAATTATTTTGTCATTACTTTCGATAGACCATTCTCTTACAAAGCTGCCGTTAAAAGCGGTGCGATAAGCACCGATGAATTGGAAATTCAGGATAATCACGCCGGAGCAGTTGTGGGTTTTCCTTCCTTGAAGAGAGGCGAGAAAGTCATCGCCCGGATTGCTTCCTCTTTTATTAGTTTTGAACAGGCCGAAATTAATTTGAAAGAGGTGAATTCGAAGACATTTCAACAGGTTGTTGATGAAGGTAAAGCACAATGGAATGAGGTTCTTGGGCGTGTACAAGTTGAAGACCGCAATATGGATAGATTACGTACCTTTTATTCCTGTCTCTACCGCTCAACACTCTTCCCGAGAGATTTTTCTGAAATTGATGGAACAGGCAAACGTATTCACTACAGCCCCTACAATGGCCAGGTCTTGCCTGGAGAAATGTTTACAGACACAGGATTTTGGGACACATTCCGAAGTTTGTTTCCGCTGCTGAATTTATTGTACCCTTCAATGAACGATCGTATGCAGGAAGGTTTGGTAAATGCGTATAAAGAGAGTGGCTACCTTCCTGAGTGGGCTTCGCCAGGCCATCGGGCATCGATGATTGGAAACAATTCCGCATCTATCGTCGCAGATGCACTTATTACCGATAGAAAAGGTTATGATAAAGATCTACTCTGGGAAGCGCTCAAGCATGGAGCCAATAGTGCGTATCCGAAACATTCTTCGACGGGACGCTTCGGTTATGAATATTACAATAAATTGGGCTATATACCTGCGGATGTAAAAGTGGACCAAAATGTAGCACGCTCATTGGAGTATGCTTACAATGACTGGTGTATTTATGAATTTGGTAAGGCACTGGGCAAGCCAGAAGCTGAAACAGCTATTTATGCAACACGTGCGATGAACTATAAAAACCTGTTTGATCCAAGTACCAAACTGATGCGTGGCAAAAAAACAGATGGATCATTCGTCTCGAATTTTGATCCAAGCGCTTGGTCGCGGGAGTATACGGAGGGAAATGCCTGGCATTGGAGTTTCTGTGTATTCCATGATCCCCAAGGTTTAATTAATTTGATGGGGGGCAATAAATCATTTGTTTCGATGTTGGATACGGTATTTGTCATTCCGAGCTATGAGGGGATGAAAAGCCGGGGTATGATACACGAAATGCGCGAAATGCAAGTGATGAATATGGGACAATATGCACATGGAAATCAACCGATTCAACATATGCCCTATCTATATAACTATGCTGCAGAGCCCTGGAAAGCACAATATTGGGTACGCAAGATAATGGATAAACTCTATTTACCTATACCGGATGGCTATTGTGGCGATGAAGATAACGGGCAAACTTCAGCCTGGTATGTCTTTTCTTCATTGGGATTTTATCCAGTTTCACCAGGATCTGGCGAATATGTGATTGGCTCTCCTCAATTTGATAGAGTGACACTCCGTCTTGAAAACGGGAAGAAAGTCCTGATCCACGCGAAACAACAGGAGCCAAATCAGGTATACGTAGATCAGCTGTCTTGGAATGGAAAACCATATGGCAAAAATTATATCCGGTATAAAGATTTAGTGCAGGGTGCCAACCTTGAATTTAAAATGAGCGCTAGACCGAATCGAAATAGAGGCACTCAAAAAGAGGATGCTCCATATTCTTTTAGTAACGAAAAAATAAAAGGAAAATAAAGATTGGATTCGATACATAATAATGAATTCAATGATGGTACTTTAGTTGTAAGTAATTATATCGACTGTTTAATTGATGGACTTTTAAGTTTGATAACAGAAAGCTTACTTCCTTGTTGAAAACCATGACAGCTAATTTTAAGGCTGTCATGGTTTTTTTACATGAATACAATAATGTTGGCTATTTAAAGTCTTACCTTTGTGATTCGAAATTTCGATATGTTAGGTAAAATATTTCATTTTTTAACACTCTTTGCGTACCTCAATCTGTTGACTTATGAGTCTTTCTCTTCGGCAACGGGGCAGGTTTTACATGCAGGTGAGACTATTGTGGAGTATTTTTTGGATGACGTATTGGATTTGGAACCTATACATTCTTCCCAGGAAGAAAAAGTACTATTGCAAGATGACTATCGTATATTTTCGCTCAATAGTCAAGTCTTATCAATTTTTATTTTTGTTTTTGGGATCGTCTTTACAGCCTTATGTTTTATAAAGGATGACGAACATCCTTTTTACCGTTCCAAAACCCTCTGTCTACCGGGGTACTACCGATTCCTATACCGATTTCGACCATTCTAATTATTCTCCCTTTTCTTTTTCAGTGGAGCTATTTTTCATTAAAGCTGAGTTTGGCCGTTTTTAGTGCGTCATACAATGGAGGCTATTGGGCCCCCGCAAACTTGATGAGCTTTCATGGCTCCCTGCTCACATCATCTCCTCAGCCATTCAAATTTAATGGCTAGCAAGAGAATTTCACATTTTAAATTTTTTATCGTTTATGAAATACCAATGTTTGGCAAACACCAACGTGGATTAAAAACAACTGGGTATTCCATATGGCCTTTAAAAAAAAGATTATTCCCATATGAACAAATTACGAATACTGTGCCTTTTGCTTGGTGCGGTCGGGATGTTGGCCTCATGCCGCTCCACAAATGCTAATGCTGATCAAAAAGAAGAACTCAAAAATATACCCGTCGCCTCTTTGATGGTGATGGACACAACTGTTTATCAAGAATATATTGCGGATGTCCAAGCGTTGAAAAACGTCGAGATTCGCTCGAAATTAAATGGTTTTCTGGATAAAATTTATGTCGATGAAGGTGCTTGGGTAAAGAAAGGACAGATTTTATTTAAATATAATAATGAGGAATATCGTTCGGAATTAGCTAAGGCCAAAGCACAGTATGACAATGCCATTGCCGAAGCACAAAAGATCAAGCTGGAAATGGAACGGACTCAAAAATTAGTTGACAAGAATATTGTAAGCTCCTCTGAGTATAATTTATTGAAAATTCAGTTAAAAGCTGCCAATTCGAAAATTGAAGAAGCACGTGCTTTAGTCAATCAGGCGCAAACTAGATTGGATTATACCGTTATACAAGCGCCATTTGACGGACGTATAGATCGCATATTGTTGCGAGAAGGCTCCTTATTAACCGAGGGAAGTTTGATTACAACAATTTCCGACCTCAGCAAGGTGAATGTTTATTTTGATATTTCCGAACGGGAATATCTGGCACTTATGCGTGACAAGCTGAATGGTAAGGAAACGCAAAAGTCAGTTAAATTAATTTTAGCCAATGGCGAACTGTATCCACATGAGGGAATTGCTCATCTTGTGGAAAGTGAATTTGAAGCCAATACCGGGTCCATTGCACTACGGGTCCAGTTTCCCAACGCCGAACACATCTTAAAACATGGAGCAACGGGCAAGATTGCCGTGCCTATGGAGACTGGTGAACATACTTTTGTGCACCAGAAATCGGTATTTGAAATTCAGGATAAGACCTATGTGTATATATTACAGGCAGATAGTACGGTTAAAATGATGCCTTTTACTGCCGGCCCTCGTGTGGGACACTATTACATTGTCGATGGCGGGTTGGATCCCAATGCCAAAGTCGTCTATGAGGGAGTACAGGGACTGCGGAGTGGAATGAAGATTAATCCAAAAATGAGGAAACTGTAGGGGAGGATAAATTATGTTTGAAACATTTATAAAACGACCTATATTGTCGTTGGTTATTTCAGTGTTTATCACACTTCTGGGACTGTTGGCCTTATTTACACTGCCCATCACACAATTCCCGGATATTGTCCCACCGTCGGTAGTCGTCAATGCCAATTATACCGGAGCTAACGCCGAAGTGAGTACAAATGCCGTTGCTATTCCTTTGGAAAAAGCAATTAACGGTGTCGCCGGAATGACCTACATGAATTCAGTGTCTACCAACAACGGAAGCACTGTGATTCAGATCTTCTTTGAAGTGGGTACAGACCCCGATATCGCAGCTGTAAATGTGCAGAATAGGGTCACTACGGTATTGGATGAACTACCCGAAGAAGTTATTAAAGCTGGGGTAACCACCGAAAAGGAGGTTAACTCCATGTTGATGTATCTGAATGTTTTTACCGATGATGAAACTGCAGATGAAAGATTCATTTACAATTTCGCGGATATCAATATTCTGAAAGAGCTGAAACGTATAGAAGGGGTCGGGCTTGCGCAGATTATGGGTATGCGCGACTATGCAATGCGGGTTTGGGTTAAACCTGATCGTATGGCAGCCTATAATATTTCTGCAGAGGACGTGGTAGCTGCATTGCGAAAGCAAAATATCGAGGCCGCGCCAGGACAAACAGGTATCAGTTCGGATAAAATGCGCAACATGCAACAATATGTGTTACGTTATCCGGGTAAGTTCACTGAAATTGAAGAGTATGCGAATGTCCCCATCCGAGCGACTTCAAATGGTTCCATTATCCGTATAAAAGATGTTGCCGATGTTGAATTTGGCTCATTGGATTATGAAATGGTATCCAAGACGGATGGCCGACCATCTGCCTCCATCATGTTGAAGCAATTGCCAGGATCAAATGCACAGGAGGTAATTCAGCGTGTAAAAGATCGCATGGCCGAATTAAAACAGACCCAGTTCCCTACCGGCATGACTTATACCATGGGTTACGATGTGTCGCGGTTTTTGGATGCCTCGATTTCCTCGGTGATCAAAACCTTATTGGAGGCCTTCCTCTTGGTTTTTATTGTTGTGTTTATCTTTTTGCAGGACTTTAGGGCAACTGTTATACCGATTTTGGCCGTACCAGTATGTTTGATTGGAGCCTTATTTTTTATGCAGATGCTAGGTTTTTCCATCAACCTGCTGACCTTGTTTGCATTGGTACTGGCTATAGGTATTGTGGTGGATAATGGGATTGTAGTCGTCGAGGCTGTATATGCCAAAATGGAAGAGGAACATCTTCAGCCCATGGAAGCCACATTAGAAGCCATGAAAGAAGTTGGTGGTGCTGTGGTGGCCATTACCTTGGTAATGTCGGCCGTTTTCGTTCCAGTAGCCTTTCTCTCTGGACCGGTTGGCATATTTTATCGCCAATTCTCGTTGACACTCGCCGCCGCTATCGTTATTTCAGGAATCAACGCCTTGACATTGACCCCGGCGTTGTGTGCACTTTTTCTAAAATCACCACATGACCGTAAACCGTCGAATAATTGGCTCGATCGTTTTTTTAAAAAATTCAACGCAATTTATGATAAAACTGCCTTTGGTTACAAGGGAATTTTGGTAAAGACAAGTGCGCGACGTGGATTGACACTTCTCTTACTGGGCGGGTTCTTTGTCGCAACCTGGGGTAGTAGCGCTATTTTGCCCTCAGGTTTTATCCCGACCGAGGATCAGGGAATGATTTATGTTGCCGTAACAACGCCGCCGGGAGCAACCGTAGACCGTACTGAACGCGTTCTGGATAAAATTGACTCCGTATCGCGGAAACTCGATATCGTGGAAACCGTTTCCACCCTGTCGGGGTATAGTATTGTAACAGAAGTCTCTGGTGCTTCCTATGGAATGGGCATGATTAACCTAAAGCCTTGGAAGGAACGTGATCAGACTGTCGAAGATGTCATTAAGGAATTGCGTGAAAAAACCAAAGATTTTGCTGATGCACAGATTGATTTCTTTCCGCCGCCAACAGTGCCGGGCTTCGGTAATTCATCGGGTTTTGAGTTGCGGCTTTTAGATCGCAGCGGTAATGAGGACCTCAATAAGACCGCCGAAGTGCTGCAGAAGTTTATGGACGATATGGAGAAAAGTGAAGTTCTTCAGGATATCAGCTCCAGTTTTGATGTGAACTTCCCACAATATATGCTAAAAGTGGACTACGATATGGCCGCAAAAAAAGGAATATCGGTAGAAAATGCCATGAATACGCTACAGACCTTGATGGGAAGTCTCTATGCGACCAATTTTATTCGCTATGGACAAATGTATAAAGTTATGGTACAAGCTGGCCCCGAATATCGCCAGAGACCAGAAGATGTATTGCGTCTTTATGTGAAGAATGAGACGGGTGAGATGGTACCATACAATGCCTTTATTTCGATGGAAAGGATATATGGTCCTGAACAAATTACCCGTTACAATATGTTTAGTTCGGCCATGATTACAGGACAATCTTCCGCAGGCTTTAGTTCTGGACAAGCGATCGAAGAAGTGGAAAAAATAGCCTCATCTCTTCCCCAGGGTTACAGTATCGAATGGTCTGGAATGACGCGGGAACAAAAAATCTCGGGAAATCAGGCGCTGTATATTTTCGCGCTTTGTCTTCTCTTTGTTTATCTGTTGTTATGTGCACAGTACGAAAGTTTCTTATTGCCATTACCAGTTTTGCTCTGTCTTCCAGCGGGGATATTTGGGGCATTTATTTTCTTGAAGGTCTTTGGATTGGAAAACAATATCTATGCGCAGGTGGCATTGGTCATGCTGATTGGTTTGCTGGGCAAAAATGCGATTCTGATTGTGGAATATGCCAATTTGAAATATAAGCAAGGAATGGATATCGTGACAGCTTCAATCGAAGGCGCTGTTGCCCGGTTACGGCCCATATTAATGACTTCGTTTGCTTTTATTGCAGGTCTGATACCCTTGATGATGGCCAGCGGAGCCGGTGCATTGGGTAATCGAAGTATCGGTACGGCTGCAGTCGGCGGAATGCTTATCGGAACCATTCTGGGCGTTCTTGTCATCCCAGGGTTAGTGATTTTATTTTCGAAAAAGGATAAGAAACAGGGTGTTAAGCAGGCTTCTCTCGTGATTGCTGCGCTTATTTTATTTGGAAGTTGTTCAGTTCCCAAAAAGGCTCTCCAACCGGAGAAAGTTAACGTACCGGCTTCCTTTTCTAAACATCTTTCGCCCGATAGTTTAACGATAGGAAACCGATCCTGGAAAGAAATTTTTAGAGACTCGCAGCTGGTTTCCTTGATTGATTCGGCTTTACAGAACAATTTAGATATTCGTCAATCCATCTTGCGCCTGGAATCTGCACAAGCTTATTTCAAACAACGTAAGGCAGCATTAGGGCCAACTGTAGAGGCCGCAGTGGAGGGCGGGATACGGAAATATGGACATTATACCGAATCGGGCATTGGTAATTACGATTCAAATTTCTCGGAGAACTTGAAAAGTGATGAAAAATTGCCCGAACCCTTTATTCCTGACTATTTCATTGGACTCCGCTCATCCTGGGAAATCGATCTTTGGGGAAAGTTAAAGAGTCAAAAACAAGCTGCTTATTTTAGCTTCTTAGCAGAGCAGGAGGGAAAGCGTCTCTTGGAAACGGAATTAGTCTCTAATATTGCAACAGCCTATTATGAACTCATTGCTTTGGATCAAAAGATAAAGGTATATGATCGGAATATTGAATTACATAAAAATGCACTGGAAGTTGTTGAAGTAAAAAAAGATGCTGGTTATGCAACTGAACTTTCTGTCCAACAGTTTAAAGCGCTTTTGGCCAATTCTAAAGCTGCCAAAGAACAATTGATCCAAGAGATAGCACTTTGGGAACATCATATTAATGGTTTATTAGGCCGTTTTTATCAACCTGTTGTAAGAAGTACATATGCTGAAAACGCGGATTTATATCATGCAATGCATTTTGGTACACCCGATGATCTTGTCAACCATCGTCCCGATATCAAGGCCGCTTATTTGAAAGTGATTGCTTCTTCGAATAATCAGGAAGCATCACGTTTGGCTTTTCTGCCTTCTGTCGCAATAAGCCCATTTATCGGATTACAGAGCTTTAGCTTTAACAAGTTGTTTAATTTGGATAAATCTATTGCTTATAACTTATTTGGTGGCATTACGCTTCCGATATTTAACCAAAGACAACTGAAAACACAGTACGAGATTGCAAAGGCGGACTATGGAATTGCTTTTTTGGATTATGAGAAAGCGGTTCTGAACGCTTATAATGAGGTCTCTAATGTGATTATGACGCAAGAGGCAATAGGCAGACGACGTGGTTTTGTCGATGAACATGTTCAAGCATTAAAGCTTTCTATCGAGGCCGCACAGGAGCTATTTATTGCTGGACGGGTGACCTCTTTGGATGTTGTTACAGCACAGAAGGAATCGCTGGAAGCCCAAATCGGAAAAGTAGAACTGGAGAAAGAAAACACCTTAAATCAGATTCTACTTTACAAAGCATTGGGAGGAGGTTGGCAATAGGGGCCATACATTAAAAAGAAAACTATTTTTCATGCGATAAAGAATTAACTTGTTAATTCTTGGACCCCTCAACTGGGTCAGGGGAAGAGGCCGTCGTGAGACATCCTCTTTTTTGTTGTTATTTTTATGTAGTTTAGTCTACACGATGTTGAACCGAGTTTATTATGTTGCAGCGCTTTTTTCTATTTATTCTTTTCGCTCATTTTAGTCTTTACCTATCTGCGCAAGTGCCTTCCGATAGTGCCCGGGTCTTGCAACGACTGGAATATTTGATGGAAAACCAGAAAATTTACATCAAAAACCGTGAAGATAAATTGGAGAAATTAAAACTTGAGGCAAAAGCATTAGAAAGTAACCCCATTCAGTTTTTGAAGAAGAACTACGAAATCTTTGAAAATTATAAGAAGTTTGATTCTGACGCAGCGCTCACTTATATTTTACTGTGTCAAAAGCTCGCTCCGCCGCATAACGACTCCTTAAAGACAGTGATTCATCTCGATTTGGCATGGGTGTATTCCACCATCGGACGGTATATAGAAGCTGCACAACTGTTGAAGCAGGTCGAGCCGGCTCACCTTGGTAGGAATCTACTGGCAAAATATTACGATACCTACAGTTCCTTTTATAGCCATTACGGTCAGAGCAATAATCGATCAGAATATTACCAGGCAAGTGAAAAGTATCGGGATTCTTTGTTAATGGTACTACCGAAGTCTTCCTTGGAGTACCGTACTACCATTGCTATAAAAACACTTTTTAATGGTAATCGTGACGAAGCTAAAAAGCAATTGTTGGCCCTCTGGAATGAGAACAAAAAAGACACGGAGCAGCGCGCGCTGCTCGCCTATTTTATGGGACTCATTTATAAATATGAAAAAGATACGAAAAGTCAAATTTACTATCTTTCCATATCGGCCAGTGCAGATATTGAAATGGCTAATCGGGACAACGCATCTTTCCATGATCTAGCGCTAACGTTTTACGACCAACAGGATTTTGATCGTGCTTTTCAGTTTATTGAAAAAGCCATAGACGATGCGATGTTATGTAAAGTGCGGTATCGAATTATCGAAGGTACATCTTCTTACCCCATCATCAATGCAGCCTATCAGCAGAAAATCAGTAGCCAAAATAGGCAATTGGTTGGCTTGGTCATTATCGTCAGTATTTTATTGATTGGTGTAATCATTGGACTGGTTATTATATATAGACAGGTGCAACATTTGAGAAGGATTCGATCAGAATTATCGGCTACAAACCGACAACTTCGATCATTGAATGACGAAATAAACCAGACTAACCTTAAATTATCTGAATCAAATCATATTAAAGAAGAATATATTGCGCAATTTTTTGATATGTGCTCGAGTTATATCGATAAAATGGAAGATATCAGAAAAGCACTATTGAAAAAAGCGACGAATCAGCAATGGGATGCCTTGCGGGAACAGTTAAAGTCAACGCAAATGGAAGAAAGAGAGGTGCAGCAGCTTTATGTTAATTTTGATCGTATCTTTTTAAATCTTTACCCAACCTTTGTTGATGAATTTAATGCGCTGCTTCAGGAGGAGGAGAAAATCTATCCCAAGAAAACAGAACTGTTAAATACCGAACTTCGAATCTTCGCATTAATTCGGCTAGGCATCGACGATTCGGTAAAGATCGCAAGTTTCCTCAGGTATTCGCTTCGAACAGTGTATAATTACAGAACAAAAGTACGTAATAAGGCTGCGGGAAATCGTGATGCCTTTGAAGCTGCCGTTTGTCAGATTGCGGTGATTGACCGGGCGTAGACGCTCCTTTAATACGCAAAAACCATTTGATAATCCGATTTCCTTCGCTCATTTAGGTACTTTTTAACGCTATTTGTTTTTTGTATCATACTTATTTTTAGTAGTTTGTGTTTTTTGGCTGGTACTTTTTAAGTACTCGCCCTTTTTTCTCCATCAAGGTGATCTTAGTTTTGTTTTGAGCAATGCAGCAGGGGAAACTCATTGCCATTTTGGAATAACCAAAAGATGAAACAATAACCAATTTTTTTATTTCATATGATTTACTTTACACGAAAAGTTGCCTTTTCAATGGGGCTAGCTTTCTTGTTTACTTTGGTGAATTTGGTTTTTGCCCAAGACCGAGTTCAAGTCAGTGGACGTATCTTGGATGCCCAAGATCAGAAACCACTTTCAGGAGTAACCATTACACAAAAAGGAAGTAATAATGCAGTCTCGAGTAATGGAGATGGGCGCTTTGAAATTTCAGCTAGCACCGGCAGTATACTCCAATTTACCTTTGTTGGCTACGACAGTAAAGAACTACCTGCCAACAGTACCATGACTGTCCAATTAAATTCTTCAACCAATTTGCTGGAAGATGTCATTGTAATCGGTTATGGTAGCGTGAAAAGAAAAGATGTTACAACTGCAATCTCTTCTGTTTCCACCAAAGACCTTGAAAAGAGACCCGTTACTAATTTTGGCCAAGCCATTCAAGGTAAAGCTGCCGGGGTCACTGTTATTCAGCCGAGTGGTCAGCCAGGTGCAGCACCTCAGATTCAAATTCGGGGGATAACGTCTTTTAATAGTAATACCACTCCTTTGTATGTTGTTGATGGAGTTCCTGTGGAAGATATTAAGTTCTTGTCTCCCAATGATATCACGGATATTCAAATTCTAAAAGATGCGTCATCGGCAGCAATCTACGGCTCTCGGGGTTCGAATGGTGTCATCTTGGTTACGACAAAATCAGGAAAGGCCGGGGAGGCAAAAATTACACTTGGAACACAGTGGACAGCCAATGTTGTCAATAATACCGTTAAAGTTTTAAACACCAGCCAATACAAAGATTTACAGGACGAAATCGGTCTGGTAAATCTGCCAGAAGGATTGTTGGATAAGACCGACTGGTTTAAAGAGACCTATAAAACAGGTATACAACAAAACCATCAGTTATCCATATCGGATGGTAATGAAAAGCTTCGTTATTATTTGGGCGGTGGTTATCTGAACGAAAAAGGAACATTACAGGGATCTTTCTTCAGGCGATATAATTTTCGTGCTAATATTGATAATCAAGTCCGAAAATGGCTGAAGGTAAATGCAAATATCAATTATTCGGATAACAATGATAATGGAATTACTTCGGGCTTAGGCTCAAATCGCGGGGGGGTAGTCACATCCGTGATTACAACACCGACCTATGCACCTGTCTGGGATCCGACGAATCCGGATCGATTCTATAATAATTTTTATGGGATCAACAACATTACCAGTCCTTTGGAAAACTTAGCCCGGACAAGGAATAACAATAACCGCGAAAACCGTCTTGTTGCCACAGGAAGTGCATTGGTCTCCTTTATGCCTAACCTAACATGGAAAACTTCGTTTTCATTAGATCGAAGATCCGGTGTGATGACCACCTTTTTGGACCCCTGGACGACGGCTTGGGGAAGAAATCAATTCGGAGAGGCTTCAGATATTCGTAATACAAATACCGTATTGACGTGGGACAATTTCTTGACATACACGAAGACCTTCGGAAAGCATAATTTGGAGTTAATGGGCGGTTCGTCATGGACGGACTCGAAGTACTCCAGAAATTACATCTATGGTTCACATTATGCTAATGGAATAATTGAAACACTGAATGCTGCAAATAAGATCTCTTGGGATGGAACAGGATCTACAGCATCCAACTGGGGGATTATGTCCTATTTCGCACGCACAATGTACAATTATGATGGCAAGTATTTATTGACAGCAAATATGCGTACAGACGGTTCTTCGAAGCTGAGTCCAGAGCGCCGCTGGGGGTATTTTCCATCGGTGTCGGCTGCATGGAGAATCTCTGCTGAAGACTTTATGAAAGATGTAACCTGGATAAACGACTTTAAAATCCGCGGAGGATGGGGACAGACAGGTAATCAATACGGATTAGGCGATTATGCTTACCTGCAATTGAGCGGTATCCAACGCCAACAGTGGTTTGTTGAGGGAAAAGACAATTCATTGCCAAATATCAATAAACCAACAATCTTAAGAGCGAAAGATTTGACTTGGGAAACGACAAGTACAACCAGTATCGGTTTTGATATCACTATGTTAAGCAATAGATTGACGATCAGTGCAGATTATTATAACAAAGACACGAAGAATCTTCTAATGAACGCAAGTCTGCCCGCAGGACAACAAGCAAATACAATCCAAAGAAATGGTGGAAGATTGAACAATCACGGTTTTGAATTTGCGGTAAATTCGAAAAATCTGACCGGTAACTTGACTTGGAATACAGATTTTAATATCTCTTTCAACAGAAATAAGCTTCAGCAGCTCGACTTACAACAGGTGTATTATGATGTCAAAACGAACGATTATGTCAATGATTTTGTGGTGAAAAATGAGCCCGGAAGATCGCTTGCAGGATTCTTCGGTTATATTTCAGATGGCGTAAACCCTGAAACCGGTGAGCTCATGTATCGCGACCTGAACGGAGATGGAAAGATCTCGTCAAGCGACCGTACGTATATCGGCAATCCCCTGCCAAAGTTTGTGTATGGTATGACAAATAGTTTCTCTTGGAAAAATTTCGATCTAAGCATATTCATTCAGGGAACTTATGGAAACGACATCTTCAATGCCAGCCGTATGGAAACAGAAGGGATGTATGATGGTCGAAATCAAACGACCGTTGTATTGGATCGTTGGCGGGTACCGGGACAGATTACACATGTTCCTAAAGCTGGGTTTGACATGAAGAATTCAACCTATTTTGTTGAAGATGGTAGTTATTTGCGGATGAAAAATGTGTCCTTGGGCTATTCCATTTCTCCGGAGAGACTGAAGCGTATTGGTATCCATAAAATTCAGCCTTATCTATCTGTAAGCAATCTGTTTACCTTGACTAAGTATTCAGGTATGGATCCGGAAGTAAACCAATATTCGGGCGGATCCGATTCCAGAATCCAAGGTATAGATTGGGGTACCTATCCACAGAATCGTTCATTTGTTTTAGGTCTTAATATTGAGTTTTAATTGTCTGTATCATGAAAAAATATATAAGTAATGCTCTTTCTTTGCTAACCGGCTCTTTGTTTTTATTTTCTTGCTCTTTGAACCGTGATCCACTTTCAGATTATTCGGATGTGAGTCAAGGGAAGACCGAGACAGGAACGCAGATTGTTTTTAAGAATAGAGCTGAGGTTGAGACCTATTTGGCGGGGATTTATCAGCAAATGAAAGATCGGCAGGAACATTGGTATCTCGATCTGCTCCTAATCGGAGATTCCCATGCCGATAATTCCTATGCGGGAACGACGGGAGCTGAAGTCGTACCTTTCGAAAATAATTCTATTGAAGGGTCTAATTCGGTTGTTGACCGGGATTGGGGAAGATATCTGGAAGATGTTGGACGTGCAAATCGATTGATCATTTACGTTGATAGTGTTGCTGATAAATCGTTGAGCGATACGGATATTAGAACGTATAAGGCACAAGCTAAACTATTCAGAGCATTGGCGATGTTTGATATGGTCCGTATATTCGGATCTATCCCTGTCATTACCACAATTGCACCCGATATTACTGGTGACAATGTCAATGAAGTTTATCCGCAATATTTTCCAAAACAAGCCACAGAAGAAGAAGCCTATAAGCAGATCGAAAAAGACTTGATGGACGGATTGGCTGATGCACCAGCCAACAATAATGGGAATAAGACTTTATTTACCAAATCCGTCGCACGAGCGATGCTGGCAAAGATCTATGCCGAAAAACCAATTCGCGATTACGCTAAAGTTATCCAATATGTTGACGCATTGACTGCGGATGGATTTGATCTGAATACCAATTACTCAGATCTATATGCAATGAATGCAAGCAACACAGATCTTGCACAGCGGAATACGAAAGAATCGATTTTGGAAGCACAGTTTACTTCGGGTGGAGGTAATTGGGCGACTTGGATGTTTGGAAGGGATTTGTCCAATTATGATAATAACTTCACATGGGCCAAATGGATAACCCCATCTCGGGACTTGATTCAAGCGTATACGAATGAAGGGGACCAGATCCGTTTGGGACAATCTATCGTCTATTATTCCACAACCTGGAGTAATTATTATCCTTCCAATCATTACCCTTTTATGTTTAAACTGCGATCTGCATTTAATAGCATTGTTAAGCTTCGTTACGCAGATCTTTTGTTGTTAAAAGCAGAAGCTTTAATCCAGCAGGGAACAGATTTATCCGGTGCGGCAGACATTATTGACAAAATTCGCGCAAGGGCTAAATTGCCTAAAATATCCGCTGCCGTACGTTCAAATAAGGAAGCTCTATTAGACGCTTATTTGAAAGAACGTCGTCTTGAATTGGCCTTCGAAGGACAACGCTGGTTTGATCTCGTGCGCTTAGACAAGGTGGAATCTGTCATGAATGCTGTTTATGCAAAAGATGCTGGAAGAAAGGCACAGGTGTATCCCTTCACGAAGAACTCTTACCGTTTACCGATTCCGCAACCAAAAATTGATCAGAATCCTAATCTAGTTCAGAATCCGGGGTATTAACTGATTTAACAATGGAAATTCTCATTTGATGGATGGCGAAAATTTATTAACAGATGAAACGCAATAATAAAAAAACTATGATATATACATTCTTGTTGTCCTGTCTAGTGACGGCAACATCTTGTAACCGTGACAGCTATATACCTTCACAAGGTGATGAAATTAAAAAAAGTGGTGATGTTACCATTTATACGACGACAGGCAGTCGGTCTTTGGATTTTGGAAAACGCTTTGTTGATTTCAGTTCCAAATTTAATATGTCGCCCAATACAATTACGTTAGATCCAGCTAAGAAATTTCAGACAATGGACGGCTTCGGTGCAGCAGTTACAGGCTCTACCTGTTATAATCTGATGAAGATGAGTAAGGAAGATCGAACAAAATTTCTTACGGAGACTTTCTCAGATAAAGATGGAATGGGAATGAATTACATCCGTATTGCTATTGGATGTTCCGACTTCTCTTTGAGTGAATACACCTGCTGGGACAAGGAAGGAAAGGAAAATTTTGGACTACAGTCGGAAGAAACGCAATATATCGTTCCAGTGTTGAAAGAAATACTTGCCATCAATCCATCCATAAAGATCATGGGCTCCCCATGGACGCCACCGAAATGGATGAAAGTGAACAATCTCACTGATTTAAAGCCCTTTGATTCGTGGACCAGTGGCCAGTTAAATCCAAAGTATTATCAGGACTATGGTTGGTATTTCGTTCAATGGATCCAGGCAATGAAGAAAGAAGGCATTAATATTTATTCGATTACTGTTCAAAATGAACCATTGAACAGAAAAAATTCCGCTTCGCTTTATATGTCATGGCAAGAGCAACAAGCTTTTGTCAAACAAGCGCTAGGCCCACAGTTAAAAGCGGCTAACTTATCAACAAAGATCTATGCATTTGATCATAATTATAACTATGATAACATTGCTGATCAGGCTGATTACCCTGTAAAGATCTATAACGATGCCGGAGCGGCTTCATTCTTCGCCGGAGCGGCATACCATAACTATGGTGGGGATAAAGCGGAGTTAATTGATATTCATAATCAACGCCCGGATAAGGAACTGGTATTTACAGAAACATCCATTGGGGAATGGAATGATGGTCGGAATCTCGAAAAACGTTTGATGGAGGATATGCGTGAAGTGGCCCTCGGTACCGTAAACAATTGGAGTAAGGGGGTCATTGTATGGAATCTGATGCTAGATACCGACAAAGGACCGAATCGCGAGGGAGGCTGTCAGACATGTTATGGAGCCGTGGATATTAGTAAGGCAAATTATAAGAATATAACACGTAATTCGCACTATTATATTGTTGGTCATCTTTCCTCGGTGGTCAAATCAGGGGCTACACGGATTGGCGCTTCTGGATATACAGCGGAAGGATTGGTTTATACAGCATTTCAAAATACAGACGGAACCTACGCTGTTGTTCTGTTAAACGAATCGGGCGATAGTCGTAAAATTACGTTGGCAGATGGTAAACATCATTTTAGCTATGATGTGCCAGCTAAGTCGGTTGTTTCTTACCGCTGGACCTATTAACTGGAGGATGATAAACCCTAAGCGCTATCACATGGATAGCGCATAAATTATGAACAAATGAAAAGATATCTCATCAATATACTATTGGGAACTGCTGCAATTGCCGCAGTCAGTTCCTGTAAAAAGGATGAAAAATATACCTATCAAATAGGGGATCCTAAAATCGAATTGAAATCACCTATTTCAGCCGCAAATTTTGGGGATAGTCTCGAATTTCAGGTACACGTGTCGGACAGTGAAGTTGCGCTGTCAACTGTTAAAGCACAATTGTATTTTACAGACGACAAGGTAACAGAAACCGTCATCCGTACCAAACAAAATGGAGACTATGCTGGAAAGATTTATGTTCCGTTCCTGAAAGATATTCCCGATGGAAAAGCAACCCTTAAGTTTGTCTTACAGAATATTAGCCAAAAAATAACGGAACAATCTTTTGATATTAACCTGAGCAGACCCGACTTTCCATATTTAACTTTAGTCACAGCATCTAAATCGTATCGTATGGAAAAGGTAGGGCCTAATCAATATGCGGCAAAAGAGAATTTTCCATTTTCGGTAAAGGGCTATATTCAAGCACCAAAAGTGGGCGCACAAGGCAATCTGATGAATTTTGGTTGGGTCAATAATGTTATAAACCTCGGCTCTACGGCTGAAATCCCATTTTCAAATTCAACTTCTGGAATCTATAGCATCGCATTTAATACCTCAACTTATCAGGCTTCACCGTTTATTATTGCTTATGCCATTAATGGAACGGTATTCAGTCGCCTTGATGATGAGCACTTTAAGGCAGAGTTGAATATGGTAAAAGGCGAGAAGGTAATTCTTGACGGAATAGAAGATCTGAAGAATTGGTGGATTGATCCGGACTATTTTACACAAGCTCCTGACGGATCAATCGCTTTCAACGGAATGAACGGTAAGTATCGCGTTACTGCAGACTTTACCTTAAAATATTTTGTGGTTGAAGCGATGACAGGTAATGATTTAGCAAAATTACAAGATGACGGAAGTGGTGCGGTTTGGATTATTGGTGAAGGAATCGGAAAGCCTAAGGTATCCAGTAATCAAGTGGGCTGGAATACAGATAAAGCGCTTTGTTTGGTGCCGCTAGGCAACAAGAAATACCAGGTAACTGTTAAGGCTGGGGAGTCTATAATTTCCGATAACATCAATTTCAAATTTTTCCATCAAAAGGGGTGGGGCGGTGAATTTGGTGGCACAGACCTGACAACGACAAGTGATATCGTTTTTGTGGGAGATGGAAAGAATGGACGCGACTCAGGCAATCTTGGCATCAAAACCGGTAACGTGTTAGAGACCGGTAAAACCTATGTTTTTACATTGGATTTAACTGCAGGTAATAAGAAAGCTGTCTTGACGATTGCGACAAAATAATAAAGATTGATTTTTTCCAAGTCCCAGGTAGTTTGCTATCTGGGACTTTTTCTTTCGAATGGAAGTTGTTTATTCCAACTTTCATTTGTTATATTTGCCCAAACTCGAGACGAGTCATCATGTGCTTGATTTGGTCAGTTTACAAGATAAAGAGCAATCTTCCTGATGTAAGCTGCTATTGAGAATAAAATATTGGAATGAAAATCAGACTGTTTATATGGATTCTATTACCCTTGATGCTCCTGCAGAGCTTCTCAACGGTATGGCTATGGACAGTCTTCGAGTTGAATCGAGATTATATCGCACGTTACGAATGTATTAATCGCTTTAACGATAATGCGCTTGCCTGTCGAGGCCAGTGTATTTTGATGAAGAAAATGCGCGAGCATGAGGAAAAGGAACAAAAAAATCTTGAATTACGTATTATTGATGTTGTTTTTATAAATAATACGCAAGATTTTACGTTTAAAAACACGGCTCTTTATGAAGACACTGTGGAGCGCCTGCTTCCAGTATATAAAGAAGATTATTCCTATAATCCCATCTTTACAATATTTCACCCCCCTTTGGTTTAAATCCAGCTAGTAATTTATTTGAATAAGTAATCGATCGCTGATGATGGTTTACAGTGTAAGCTAGGGCTAGCATCGCTTTATAATTGCGTCGTGAAAATGCCTTTAGCGATCTCTTGTCAAAGTAGTCAATCTTCCGATTAAACTACTTATTCAGTATTTATTTCAATGAAACCATTATGGTTATTTGGACTACATTGCGATGTGGCTCTGAATCATTATAATGTTGATCGTGGTTAGTAATCTACTTAAAATCAACAGGATGATTTCATTTCGATAGAAAAATATATCCATTTGTCATATAGGATACCAGCATGATTTATTTAAACCGAGCTTGCGAGTTCACGAAGTAAATCGGATCGCTTCCTTATACATGAAATATTATAGATGAGAGATTTATTTATAAAAAAAGCGGGTTTTTATATCGCTATTATAGGTTTTTTTGTAGTCGCCTGTACCAAGGCGAAAACAGACTATGAGGCCGAAAGGGGAAATACCGTTGAAGAGAATATGGAGTTTAAAGAGGTTACAAGCCTTATTTCTTCCGGTTACAATATTCGTATTGAAGCTCCGGGTGGGGTATTGTACCGCGGTTATAATGATATCCGCGTGAAAATCAATAAGCAGCAAAATAATGAACCTGTAGCCGTTTCCGCAGTCAAATTGCTGCCCATCCAAACCAATATGCAAGGACTGAAAATTGTTTGTCCAAACCAGTCCGTAATGGACCATACGTTGGATGGGAGCTACTTTTCGGGTTACAGTGTGTTTACAGATGAAAGTTCTGCAGCAGCAAACTGGAGTTTGGAAATCGATTTTAAAATTGGCGATCAGACTTTCTCTGCTGCACAGCATGTAACTGTAATGCCGCAGACCAATAAAAATCGTAATATAACCACCTTTACCGGGAAAGATGGCGAACACTATTTAATCGCCTTGATTGCTCCTTGGAAACCAAATGTTGCTGAAAATAAACTGGTCGCAGGCATTTATAAATTAGACACTGCGCAATTGGCTTATACAATAGTCAACGGATACACCTTGCAGTTAGATCCGCGTATGCCAGAACCTTCGATGGGCAACCATTCTTCCCCCAATAATAAGGACTTGGTCCAACAGGCCAACGGATTGTACCAAGGTGTTGTCAATTACACCATGACAGGCAACTGGACGCTGAATTTTATTTTGGTCAACCAAAATGGAAGGGCAATAGCAGGGACTGAGGTGCCGAAGGATTTCACTCCGGGGGTAGAAGGGCGTAAAAGTGAGTTATACATCGACATTCTATTTTAGAGGCTATGAAGAAAATAAGTGTTATGCTCTTTATGTTGTCTTTGGGATGGAACGTACACGGACAAAACAATCCTATTACGCGCGATACCACGAGACGTCTAGCGGAGGTTACAGTCAATGCCGCTGCCAAAAAGAGGATCGAAAACGATCTAAAGATGACAGTCTCCGTGGATGAATATTTGGCTTCTGCAAGTAATATCAGCTTCATCAAACGTGGTGCTTACGCTTGGGAACCCCTACTCAATAATATGAGTAGCGAGCGTTCGACAATTACGATCGACGGGATGCATGTCTTTGGTGCATGTACGGATAAAATGGATCCGATAACCTCTTATGTAGAAAGTAATAATCTTGCTGCCATCGATATTAAATCGGGGCAGGAGGGTAATCTGCATGGCGCTACGGTCGCGGGCAGTATAGATCTAAAAAGAAGGAATACCTCGTTTGGGCTGCAGAAAAAAATTGGCGGAGCCTATCAGACAGGTTTTGAATTCAATAATAAGCAGACGTTCAATCTTGGAAATTTATATTACTCAAGCGACAAATTTGTGGCAGATGGAAGTATTGCCTTCCGGAAGGCTGGAAATTATTATGATGGAAATGACGATGAAGTACGGCATTCGCAATATAATAAATTCAATGCGTCTTTGGGCTTGGCCTATAAAACAAGTCCGCTCTCTGCCGTTAGGGTGGATGCTATTTTTGATCGGGCAAAAGATGTGGGATTTCCAGCTTTACCAATGGACCTATCCTTATCCAGAGCGATCATCACTTCCGCGACATACAAACAGTTGTTTGAAGAGGGCTTGGTAAAAGTATGGGACACTAAAGTTTATTTTAATGCTGTTGAGCACTATATGGATGATACAACCCGTCCGGAGAATTTGGTCCATATGGATATGCCAGGCTGGAGTACGACCTACGGTCTTTTATCTAAAATTAATCTGCAGAAAGACCGCTATTCTTCGGAAATACAGGTAAATGCTTACGATAATCTATCGATAGCTGAGATGCGCATGTACCCGCAGGATCGATCCAAACAGACCATGTTTGCCTATAGCTGGCCATGGGTGACCACACGATTCGCGAGTGTAGCCATTAATAACTCGTTAGATCTTTCTGATATCAGTAGACTTGTCTTTGGGGGTTCATTGGGTTTGAACTATAACTATTCGAAATATGTTGAATTCAACTGGATCTTCCATCCGGGTTCTCCACAGAAGAAAAATAGAATTCTGCCGAGCCTACATGCTAGCTATCAGTTAAATATTGGTCAGTTTGACTTTTCTCTAGGAACAGGGTTTGGGCATCGTGCTCCTTCTGTTTCGGAAGCGTATGGTTACTACATCTATAACAGTTTCGATCGTTATGACTATATCGGAAATCCAGATTTAAAAAATGAAGTTTCTTATGAAGCCAATGCCAGTGCCGGATTTAAGACTGGAAAGCTAAGCATTGGGGCCAAGGCCAATTATTTCTTTATACAAGACTACATTATTGGCCGGATTTTGAGTTTGGGTAGCCCCATGAACTATCAATCGGTAGGCGTAAAAGGCTATACCTCTTTAGATCATGCGACGCTGTTTAATCTGGCACTCAATGCGCAATATCAAATTTTGCCAGGTCTAGATTGGAAAGCTGTACTTACCTATGCCAGAGGGCAAGACAATATGGGCGGAAATCTACCTTTTATACGTCCCTTAAGTTATCAAACATCACTGCATTACCGATACAAAATGATCGGCGTGCAGACTTCAATGAACGGGGACTTTAGTCAAGTCAATTTTAGTCCTGAATATGGAGAGGACCAAACTGCATCCTATAAGATTTGGAATGTCTCGGCAGATTATAACTTCAATATTGGGAAATTAAATGCCGCGTTTCAGGTCGGTGCGGAGAACCTTTTCAATGAATACTATAGTACCTATGCGGATTGGGGAAATATACCACGCATGGGTAGGAATATTTTTACATCCTTAAAAATCAATTTTTAAATACCTTAAAACTTAAAAATAAAATGAAAAACAATGCAATTAAACTCCTGATGATCTCTTTGGTTATGGTTTCTTGTAGCAAAAGTGAAGACGTCGCTCACAGTGTTAACTTACATTTCAACAATACATTTAAAAATACAACAATTGTGCTGGGTAGTGCAGATTCCCCAGCTGCTACGACAAATACATCCGCCAGCGGACAACTGTATCAGTTTTCTGAGCTAAAGTATGTAATTAGCAATATCAGACTTATTAAAGCCGATGGGTCTGAGATCCCTTATAATGTAAATGACCTGGATAAAGGGGCTACAGTAATTGATCAGGCGAAAGCAGCAACGTTAAATTATGTACTGACTAATATACCTGTTGGCGAGTATAAACAGATCAAATTCGGTTTGGGGGTAAAACAGGAAATAAATACTCTGGATCAACTGAGATTTCCCGTGTTCTATGCAACAGCAGGAGCAAATGATACTAAAATGCATTGGGAATGGGGGACAGGTTACCGATTTACGAAATTGGAGGGCTTTTATGGTGTTGATCATAAAGAGTTGTCTATTCACACAGGGAGTACGGTCAACGGTACAAACGGTGATGAGTCCACCTATAAACAGGGCGTAGATGCTTACCGGGACATTACCTTGAATTTACCTTCCCTGGTTACTGTTGGAAAAAGTATACCACAGATTAACATCAGGGCGGATTTCGATAAACTCCTAAGCGGTAAAACGAATACCATCACATTGGGGGCCAACAATGCTACACCTAGTATTCATTCGGCAGTGGAAATGGTGAAGTTTGTTGATAATCTTGGCGGTAACGGTAGCAGCGATACAGCAGGGATGTTCACTGTTGAAGGTGTTTCTAACTAAATATGATGTAAATGGCTATGATCTGGAATGCGATTGTAGCCATTTATGGAAAACACATTAGGCATAAAAGCGAACGGATGCTTTCTGCATCAGACTATTGTGTACATTTTGAATATTCATCAACCCTTGATAAAATTAATAGGATGAAAAAAGTCATCTTAATCCTGACCATTATAGTGATTGCTTTATCCTGTAGTAGGGATGATATTGTTGATTCTAAGCTGGAAGATAACCCTATAGTCACTTTCAACATTCCTGCGGATTTTCCGAGTCTAAATAATGCGTTTAAGAGCAATAAGCCAACAAAATATGGTGTTGAATTGGGGGAAAAGCTGTTTCATGAGAAAAGATTCAGTGGAAACAATACGATATCATGTGCCAGTTGCCATAACCCCGCATTGGCTTTTTCCGATGGAAAAATGCAGGCGGTAGGGATAGATGATCGTGTTGGATTTCGGAATACGCCGCCTTTGCAGAATTTGGCTTTTATGAAATTTTATAATTGGGATGGCAATATACTCGAACTGGAAAAGCAACCTTTAGTTCCAATTATCACGCATGAAGAGATGAACTCTTCTATCTTGGAGGTTATCGGTAAAATTAATGGGGATTTTGACTACAAAGTATTGTTCAAGAAGGCTTTTGGCGATGAGAATATTACACCTGAACGAATTTATAAAAGCATTGGACAATATGAGTATACCCTAATTTCAGCCGACAGTAAATATGACAAGGTAAAACGAGGTGAAGGGGAGCAATTCACTATTGAGGAAGAACGGGGGTATCAGCTGTTTAAATTGAAATGTGAAAGCTGCCATGCATCAGAATTATTTACCGATCAGAGTTTTAGAAATGTCGGGTTTCCTTTAAACAAACATCCAGATGAGGCTGGGCGAGCACGTATCACAGGTATCGAAACAGATTATATGGCTTTTCGGGTACCGTCTTTACGAAATGCCGAATACACAGCGCCCTATGGAAGTTTTGGGCAGTTTCCAACGTTGAAATCTGTGCTGGATTATTTCGACAAGGGTGTTTTGGATGCAGCTAACCTTGATCCGATTCTGAAAGAAAATGGCAAAAGAATTCCTATGACAGAAGAAGAAAAGGAAGCTATCATCGCTTTTATTAAAACATTAAGTGATCCGAAATTTGTAGGCAAATAATGCTGATTTACGAATAGAAGAGATCAACCAATTGCTTCGCTTCCTTTACATCATGTACGCGGAGAATTTGTACACCTCTTTCGAGAAGTAGCGTATTTAAAGCAGTGGTGCCGTTTAAAGCTTCCTGGGCGGTGATTCCGATTTTTTTATAAATCATGGATTTACGGGATATTCCGCCCAAAATTGGTAATTCAAAGTAATGAAGTTCATTGACACGATAGAGTAACTCATAGTTTTGTTCCACTGTCTTTGCAAAACCAAATCCCGGATCAAGAATAATGTCTTTTACCCCCATACTTTTTAGCGTGGCAATGCGGTCACCTAAAAAGGTGGCGACGTCAGTTACAATATCGTTGTAATCGGTTTTTTCCTGCATATTTTCGGGAATACCGCGCATATGCATGAGAATATACGGAACTTGATATTTTGCTACCGTGGCGAACATGTTATCGTCGAGTGTACCTCCCGAAACATCATTTATGATGTGCACTCCCGCATCGATTGCCGCAGCGGCAACGTCTGCCCTAAAGGTATCTATTGATAAAATTGCGTCAGGAAATGCAGTTTTAATCGCCCGAATAGCAGGAAGAGCTCGATCCATTTCCTCCTGTGATGAAATCAATGGAGCACCTGGACGTGAGGAATAGGCGCCAATATCAAGGATTTGAGCGCCTTCAAATAATAGTTTCTTTGCTTTGGCTATTGCAAGTTCGACAGTTGTATTGTCCCCGCCATCATAAAAAGAATCCGGAGTCACATTGAGTATCCCCATAATAATGGGCTTTTCGAAGCTCATCAAGGTACCATCGACCAATATGGAATGGCAGGGTGAAGTGTGGAATCTTTTCATCGGAACAAAGCTAGGCGTGGTGTAATAGCGTCTTATTTGACAACTAAAACACCTTCGGCAATAATGCTAATATCTTTTTTAGGTTGTGTAATCTGGTCTATTTCAGCCTGTGATTTACCCAGATCCTTTGCCGCATGTTGTAACGATGCGACAGAAACTTCTTTTTTCTTCGCAATACCCTCGACAACAACCGTTTTACCGACAATGTCTGCTGGCATGAAGAAACCATAGTCTTTAAAACGAACGGTAATAGGCTCTTCACCTTCCCGTTGCAACGTCATGAAACAGCCTTTTTTCTTACATACCTCAACGACCTTACCGGCTACTTTTCCGTTGAATGCGTTCTTTTGCGTAAGTTCTTTTTCAAGCTTTGCTACTGAAATCGCATTGGACGCAGAGATTTCTTTCCCATATTTTACACCAGGTTTGGCGGCGGGAATATCCTTTTGCTGTGCCAAAGATATATTGGTAACAGCAAAGGCTAATGCAAAAAATAAAACGATCTTTTTCATGCTATTTTCTAATAAATTCAAATTTACCACTAGGGTCCAGCTTCATGACAGTAGATGATTTGCCATCTGTTGCAACATCTCTTTCGTAAGCGACGATATAGTCTACCCCATCTTTGATGACATCCGATATTTCGTCGAAATCTTTCGCCGTTGGTTCACCACTGATATTTGCCGAAGTTGAAATGATCGGTTTGCGAAACCGTTGTAAAAGCTGTTCACAAAAAGGGTGTTTGACAATTCGAATGCCAATTGAACCGTCCTCAGCAATTGCATTGGGCGCAAGATTTTTGGCATTCGAATAGACAATTGTCAAGGGTTTTTCTGTATATTCAATAAGTTGATAAGCCACATCCGGGATTTCATTGACATAACTCGCTAATTGATTGTCGTTGTGTAAAAGGACGATCAGACTTTTGGATTTATCTCTTCCTTTTAGTTGGAAAACTTTCTCCACGGCTTCTGGATTGGTGGCATCACAGCCTATCCCCCAAATGGTGTCGGTGGGGTATAGAATTAATCCGCCGTTTTTTAACGTCTCCAAGGCCTTATTCAAATCCTCACGATCTACGAATGCACTCATCTTATCTTTATACTAATTTTAACTTTATACAGCTACATTATGATCACGTAGTGCATCATTTAATGAAGTCTTTTTGTCTGTAGACTCTTTACGTTGACCAATGATCAAGGCGCAAGGAACTTGATATTCCCCTGCCGCAAATTTCTTGGTGTAAGAACCCGGAATAACAACAGAGCGGGCAGGTACATAACCTTTATATTCTACAGGTTCAGGTCCCGTAACGTCGATAATTTTTGTTGAGGCTGTCAATACAACATTAGCACCTAATACAGCTTCTTTTTCTACACGAATACCTTCTACTACAATCGCTCTTGAACCGATAAAAACGTTATCCTCAATAATAACTGGAGCTGCTTGTACCGGCTCCAATACACCTCCAATTCCGACGCCGCCACTTAAGTGTACATGTTTCCCAATTTGCGCACAAGAGCCAACAGTTGCCCAAGTATCCACCATGGTTCCTTCGTCTACATAAGCACCGATGTTAACGTAAGAAGGCATCATAATTACGCCTTTAGCCAAATAGGCCCCTAAACGAGCAGAAGCCCCTGGTACAACACGTACTCCAGTGTGCTTGTAGTCTGTTTTTAATTTCATTTTATCATGAAACACAAAAGGACCAGCAGTCATTTCACGCATTTCATTGATCGGAAAATATAAGATGACCGCTTTTTTTATCCAATCGTTGACATGCCATCTTGTACCGATCATTTCAGCCACACGGATTTCACCGCTATCTAACTTCATGATAACAGCGCGGATCGCCTCTGTATATTCTTTATACTCCAATAATTGTCTATCTTCCCAAGCTTCCTCAATCAATTTTTTAAGTGGCTCTACCATATTATTTGTTTGCTTATTTGAATTAGTTTATTTTGATGTACAAACTTAGATAAAGTTGCAGTTAAAAGCAACTTTATCCATGGTCCCTTGTGCTTTAAGCATATATTTATAACGGAAATATGTTAATTTATCTGGAAGGAACCCCGATAGTTTCTGAATATAATTATTTTTGTAATATGGCTGGAACATCAGAAAAATTGAGAATTGATAAATATTTGTGGTCAATTCGGTTATTTAAGACAAGAACTTTGGCAACGGAGGCCTGTAAGGCTGGACGAGTAAAACTCAAAGGCCAAAATATAAAGCCCTCTTATGAAGTTAAGATCGGAGATGTGTACCATATCCAAAAGGGAATCGAAAAAAAAGTGGTGCAGGTGACAGGTCTTTTAGAACGTCGTGTTGACGCCAAGACTGCTGTTCAATTCTACGAAGATCAGACACCTGTAGAAGAAACGGTAGGGTTTAAATCCGTATTTCATGCGCCCGTACTAAAACGCGACCGCGGAACAGGGCGACCTACTAAAAAAGACCGTCGTGAGATAGATGATTTACAATCTTCAGAATGGTGGGAGAAGGAAGATGAATAAGCTCAAGATATGTGCCATGATACTTGTAGGGAGTCTGGTGGCAATCTCCTGTAAGTCCTATAAAAAATCTGTAAGCGTGACCGAGGGCGAATTTGTTTTGGCGATCCATGGTGGAGCGGGGACGATCTTGAAAAAGAATATGACAGATTCGATGGAACAAGCTTATCGAATTGTCTTAGAGCAAGCACTTCGTATAGGCTATCAAAAGTTGCAAGAAGGTAAATCCAGTTTGGATGCCGTCGAATCGGCTATTCATGTGATGGAAGACTCACCCTTGTTCAATGCCGGGAAAGGAGCGGTTTTTACACATGATGGACGCAACGAACTGGATGCCTCCATTATGGATGGTAAATCCTTGGCTGCAGGGGCCGTTGCAGGGGTGACGACGATCAAAAATCCAATCTCAGCGGCAAAGGCCGTGATGGAACAATCTGAACATGTTATGATGGTGGGGAAAGGTGCTGAAGAATTTGCAAAAAAAGTGGGGCTAACCATCGTAGATCCTTCTTATTTTTGGACTAAAGCACGTTGGGAAGCTTTGCAGAAAATAAAGCAGGAGGAGAATACGCGCACGCAACTAGATCACGATCAAAAACAAAGTTCACGTTTAGGAATCATCAATAAAGATGCTAAATTTGGTACCGTAGGTTGTGTTGCTTTGGATAAAGCAGGTAACCTGGCGGCAGGTACGTCTACAGGAGGCATGACTAACAAGAAGTTTGGACGTGTCGGAGATTCGCCAATTATTGGTGCAGGAACGTATGCGAACAATAATACCTGTGCTGTTTCCTGTACTGGATGGGGTGAATATTATATCCGCACCGTGGCGGCATATTCCGTGTCAGCTTTAATGGAATACAAAGGTGAGCATGTTGATCAAGCGAGCCGACAAGTAATCGATCGGATTGGTGAAATGGGCGGTAATGGAGGCCTGATCGCACTGGATAAAACTGGACATGTTGCGATGCCTTTTAATACCACCGGGATGTATCGCGGTACAGTGACTAAAGACGGTAAGATAACAGTAGAAATTTATAAATAGCCAATTCAGCTGTTTTCATCATCATAAAATATCCCAAGGGGGTCAATGTAATACATATTAACCCCTTGGGATAAATTTTGTTAACTATTTTTTATTGAACAGCGATTATGGCCAATGCTATCAAATTGCCGTCAGGTATTGTTCAATCTCATCAAATTGGATATCGCCATGAGAAGCATCATATAGACTTTCTTTTCCTTCAACAATCAGTATCTGAGGGGATTGATGTGTTACATTCCAACGTTGGGCAATCTCATTTGATAATGGACGGTAGCGCAAAAGATCTAAAAGATAGATTGCATAATCATGGTCTGAAGTCGCAGACATACGCTCAAGACTGCGCTTAGCCATATTGCTAATACCACAAGTCGTGCTATGTTTAAAGATGGCTGCAACTTTATCAGATTGATAAAGCTCCTGTAACTGTTCCTCTGTATTTAATTCTATCCAATTAATCATATTATAGTTCTGTAAATTTTTTCTGTTCTACTTGTACAAAAGACGAAATAGCGGAGAATATACAACTCTTTTGGTCATTGCTTGTCGAATTGAAGAAACTAGGTAAACGCATACCATCGCCAATCTCCTTATATTTGCTCACTTCATAAGTGGTTTTTTCGCCCTTATCTGTGTATTCGTAACGTACAATCTCACCGGTATTTTGATCAATATAAAGCAAACCATCCATCTTGGAACCAAAGATAGTGCCTGACGAGCTGATAGTTGCTATCGTTAATTTCTGTCCAGCGCTGAAACTTTCCTTCTGACTTTTTAGCTGCACATTCTTCTGTCCGATCAGCGTCGGTAAAAGGAGCAGATGAAGATCCGAAAATAATTGGCTTTTAATTGACTTTTTTAGCTCCGGCCCATCTCCAGCTATATTCCCTCCAATAAAGAGTTTATCGGCCCCTGGATTCTTAAAATTAAACAGATAGGTCACCTGATCTGTGCCGCTATAGCCGTCAAATCGACATGCTCCGGTGCTGCGATTGAACAAGAATTTTCGCTCTTCTTTTGACAATTGGTCGGAAATGGTATTTCCCTTTGCTGAGAATGCCAAATATTGCAAAGAATCCCATTTTTCTTGGCCACCGATACTTTGCCAAATCTGCTTGTTTAGACTATCGTCTTGCGCCACAAGATCCAGCTGACAGAATAATGTCAGCATAATGACCAAGAGTACATTCGATAATGTTTTCATAATCCTTTTTTTTAAAAACAATCATCAAGTAAGCCGCATCAAAATTGATCGGTTAAACTTCATCATTGCGTCATTGTCTATAAAACTACCTATCGTTGTACAACTGATTTACAATACAATCAAGATAATTCAATAACAATTTATTCTAGTGAAAAAATAAAAATCGATTAATAAGATAACTGAATATATTATTAATCGATTTATTCAAATATAAGTATCTGAGCAATAAGCTGTACTCAGCAATACTTTTCATTATTGAATGGTAGGCAAAATTAATACCAAAACTAGAATTTTTTGGCAATATGGGCCATTTGTATTGCTGTGATAGCAGCTTCTTCACCTTTATTCCCATGTTTCCCGCCAGCGCGATCCAATGCTTGCTGAAGGTTATCAGTAGTTAACACACCAAAAATAGCTGGTTTATTGTATTTGATCCCGACATTGGCAATGCCATTTGCAACTGCATCGCAGATAAAATCAAAGTGTCTTGTCTCGCCCTGAATGACACAGCCTAAACAGATAACAGCGTCAAAACGCTGATTTCTGAACACAAGATCTGCTCCTGAAATCAATTCGAAACTCCCAGGAACCTCGATGACTTGGATATTGCTTTCTAGAGCGCCATGCTTCTCTAAGCCTGTAATTGCACCATTCAATAATGCACCTGTAATTTCTGCATTCCATTGTGCAACAACGATTGCAAATTTGAATGGACTTGCATCCGCAACTTGGATATGCGAAAAGTCGGATAAATTTTTAATGCTACTTGCCATAATAGGAACAAAGATAGTGATTTTAGATGGTCACAAAAAAAGAGGCTATCAAATAGCCTCCTTTTCGTATATTTTTATAATTATTCTCTTACAAATGTGCTTGTACACGACCTAACAAACCATCAATTGTTGACGCTTCTTGGCTTTCCGGAAAATCTGTTTTAATCTTCTTGTAAGCAGTCTCTGCACTTTTGTAGTCATTTTGCGCTTCATATACAAGACCTAATTTTTTCAAAAAGAGTGGAGTTGTATACGAGTTGCTTGATTTTTCAGAAGCCTGCTTATAGTAGTCTGCAGCTTTTTTGTAGTCTTTTAATTCTGAATAAGCATCACCTGTTAAACCAATTACGAGTGGATCTAGAATTTGACTTCCTGTTGGAGCATATTTTTCAAGCGCTTTCGCAGCCTCATCGAATTTACCTTGACGCAAATATAAACCTCCTAAATAGGCGTTTGCAATATTGGCAGATTTGGTGTTTGAATATTCGTCCGCAATTTGTTTAAATCCAAGAAATGCACCATCGCCCATGATTGCTTTACTTTGTAAAGAATCAATTGTAGCAAGCTGTTCTGCTTTGTACATACGGTTCGAAGCTTCTTCTGCTCTTGGATCAAGATAAAGCTTTTGATATCCAAAATAAAGTAAGATCAATACAACGATACCACCTAAAATGAACACGACACTTTTTTGGTTATCTTGAAAAAAAGATCCTTTTGAAGGTTTGAAACCTTGATTTGTATTATTTGTGTTTTTAGACATTACTAATCAGTAAAATATGGATTGCAAAAATACACTTTTCGAGCAAATTTGCAAGTGTTTTGCAAATTTTAACGTGAATTAACTTTGCTTTTTCGATTCATTCGACAATTCAATTTCCTTGTCTAGCTGTTCGTAGATGGAATTTTTACTTTTGAATTCAGGTACAATAATTTTCATTTGATAGACAACTTCGTTTTTGTTTTGTGTGGATAAACGCTGTTGCAATTCTTCGATTTTCATACACACGATATCATAATTATTTTCTCTGACTTTGGCGATCATGATTTTCTCGTGGTGAGTCGGTAAGGTATTCTCTAAATCATTTAGTAATTCCTCATATAGCTTTTCACCAGGTCTTAATCCGGTGAATTTTATTTCAATATCTTCATTCGGTTTAAATCCTGAAAGGCGAATCATTTTTTTAGCTAACTCAACTATTTTGACAGATTTACCCATATCAAATACAAAAATTTCGCCACCTTGTCCCATTGTTCCAGCTTCAAGGACTAGGCGACATGCTTCGGGAATGGTCATAAAATACCGTGTAATTTCTGGATGAGTAACGGTTACCGGGCCACCTTTTTGAATCTGGTCTCTGAATCGAGGGATAACAGATCCATTGGAGCCTAGGACATTGCCAAAGCGGGTTGTAATAAATTTGGTGTGAACATTTGCCCCTAATGTGTTTTCCAAATGATTGTTTAACGATTGTACATAGATTTCTGCAATACGTTTTGTAGCTCCCATGATATTGGTCGGGTTGACAGCTTTATCGGTAGAGACAAAAACAAATTTTTCAACCTGAAATTCTACGGCTAAATCAGCCAGATTTTTCGTCCCCATCACATTGGTCTGCACGGCTTCCAACGGGTGATTTTCCATCATGGGCACATGTTTGTATGCAGCCGCATGATAGACATAGTGCGGCTTGAAGGTCTCAAAAAGGAGTTGCATCCTTTTTGTGCTGCGGACATCGGCGATGTACGTATGATATACTTGATTTGGGAATTCATCTTGAAGGTCAAGCTGAAGGTTATGCAGGGGTGACTCTGCCTGATCACAAAGTATAATCATCTGCGGTTCGTATCTTCCCAATTGGGTTGCAATTTCACTTCCTATAGAACCGGCTGCGCCAGTGACAAGGATTCTCTTGCCCTTGGTCTGGCTTAGGATGTGGTCGTCGTTAATCTTGATCGGATCCCTTTCCAACAAATCTTCAATTTTTATTTTCTGAATCTGATTGGGATTAAGGTCGCCATTCATGATCTTTTTAACAGGCGGTAGTGTTAAAATATTGACGTTTTTTTCCAGCGCAACATCTGTGATTTCATTTTTGCGGTCCGATGGGATATTGTGCGAAGCGATGATGACCTCCTCAATATTTAATGTGTTAATGAGGTGGCTAAACTTTTGGGAAGAATAAATTTTTGTTCCATCAATTACTTTGTTGATTTTTTGCTCATTATCATCCAAAAAACCTACAATAGCATTTTTGGAACGGACATCATGGTCTAAGGTTCTTTTTACAGCAATTCCCAAATCACCGGCCCCATAGATCAGTGTTTTTTTTCTGGAACCGCTGACTTTTTTGGTGTATAGAAAGAAAATCTTAATAATCGTTCTGTATACAGTTAGAATTAGAAAGGAGAAAAGAGCGAAGAATATGATGAGTGCTGTCGGAATGTTGCGCTCCATTTCGTTTGCCTGGATGACTAGTTTTATAAACAGGAGAACAAAAACACTGAATGTTATCGTTGATAATATACGTATGGAGTCGATGGCGCTTGTGTAACGAACTATCCCAGTATACATTTTGAAGAGATAGAATGATAAAGAGGATACACCTATAAATAAAATGTAACGAATGCTAAAATCAATGTCGAGTAAAAAATCGAAGTTAAAATCATAATAAATGACGTTTGCGAGGAGATAAGCGACGGATACACTAAAGATGTCCAATAAAAAAATGATCCACCGTGGCACTATATTGACTTTACTGAGCATGGTATTATATCTGATTAATTTAAAACAAATGTAGATAAATTTGTTTCATTCCAAAGCTGTGCCAAACCAAATTTATCTTCGTTTGATAAGATTGATTATTTATCGTAATTTTAGCTAACGATCAATTTTACAAGATGAATGAGTTAGGAAAGCTTGCGAGTCAGGCTATGATTTCTCCAAAAGAGATGCTGTTTGAAAAGAAAAAGAATGCAAAAAGTTTATTTATTGGCATTCCAAAAGAAATCTCGCTTCAGGAAAAGCGAATTTGCCTGACACCGTTGGCGGTTGCATTATTGGTAGAAAATGGGCACGAAGTAATCATTGAGACGGGAGCAGGCTCCGGAGCCAATTTTTTGGATCACCATTATAGTGAACAGGGGGCTCGTATTGTATCGTCAAGAGAAGAGGTGTACCAGGCGGATCTGATCATCAAGGTTGGTAGCCCAATGATTAGTGAAGTTAAGTTGATGAAAGAAAGACAGCTTTTATTATCTTCTCAGCAACCCTCACTCATGAATCTGGATGTATTAAAGGCATTAATGCATAAAAAAATCACGGCAATTTCTTACGAATATTTAAGAGATGAGGGCGGTTGCCTAGCAGTGGTTCGTGCAATGAGCGAAATCGTGGGGGCGACGGCAACTTTAATTGCTGGAGAGTATCTGAGCAATGCTTTTGGCGGGAAGGGGCTGATGCTCGGTGGTGTTACTGGAGTAGCCTCTACAGAAGTTGTTATTATCGGCGCTGGCACCGTTGGTGAACAAGCCGCTCGGACGGCTTTGGCGCTAGGAGCAGAGGTAAAGGTATTTGATAATTCCATTTATAAACTTAGACGACTACAAAATAATCTGGGTAGTCGTGTGTTTACCTCTGTTATACAACCTATTATTTTAAACAAAGCTGTGATCAGTTCAGATGTTGTTATTGGTGCTTTACGAGCGCTTAACGGACGTTCCGCTTGTGTGATTTCGGAAGAGACCGTTTCCAAAATGAAACCTAATTCCGTTATTATAGATGTAAGCATTGATCAAGGGGGCAATTTTGAAACTTCGGAGGTAACCTCTCACGATAAACCGATCTTTCGAAAATTTGATGTTATTCACTATTGTGTTCCCAATATAGCGTCTCGGGTAGCGCGAACAGCCACCTATGCCATGAGTAATATCTTCACTTCGATTTTGCTCGATTTCGCTGAACTCGGGGGTTTGAAAAATGCTATTTGGAAGAATCCTGGTATTCGGAGTTCCATTTATTTGTATCAAGGTAACCTGACGAATATAGACATGGCCTCAAGGTTTAATATGACGGCGAAGGACTTAGATTTGTTAGTCGTTTCTTCGTTATAAACCCTAAGTATCCAGCTCGTTCTTGATCTACTCCGGGAGGATGTTACATGTGAAAGGGACGCATATTTCTAGTAGATATAGTTTGGAGATCTTTTTTAAAATGTTATTTAAATGAAAAAAATTTTTATGATTTTATGTTCCTTGATTTCGCTTGTTAAAGCGCAGGAGGCAATCAACCTTTATACAGATTCAATTCCAAATGCAACTGAAAAAGAGCAGGTAAATTTAGAAAAGAACGTCCCCAAGTTATTTGCCTATACAGCAGATAAAAGTATGGATAAAAATATCGCCGTACTGGTTATTCCTGGGGGTGGGTATGCTCATATCGCAATGGATCATGAGGGACATGCTGTTGCTAAAGAGTTGGTGAAAAATGGGTATTCGGCATATGTTTTACAATATCGATTACCTTCGCCGAATATCATGCGCGACAAATCTATCGGGCCTCTTCAGGATGCGCAGCGGGCAATGCAATTGATCAGAACGCTGCACCCCGGACTTCGAAAGGTGGGGGTTATCGGATTTTCCGCAGGCGGACATTTGGCCTCCACTTTAATAACGAAGTTTAAGAAAGACTATATAGTGAATCCTTCACATGTGTCTCTAAGACCTGATTTTGCTGGATTAATTTATCCTGTAATCTCTATGCAAAATGATATCACACATAAAGGTTCGCGTATAAATCTCATCGGAGAAAACCCTTCAGAAGACCAAATCAACCTTTTTTCTTCCAATTTGCAGGTGTCTCCTGAAGTTTGTCCAGTTTTCTTTGTGCATGCCAAAGACGATACAGCTGTACCGATAGAAAACAGTTATAGAATGATTGCTGCTCTGGACAAGTCAAAAGTACCCAACAAGCTTTATACCTTTGAGCAAGGGGGACACGGTTTTGGATTAATTAACAAAACTTCGGATAAGTTATGGTTTGACGCATTTTTATCTTGGCTTGATACACAAGACTAAGTTATGCAATTAATGGTCAAAAGAGATCCAGTGGGATATTGTTAGATCGACAGCCTGTTGTTTTTGTGGAATTATTTGCGATGTTATTATCGCATGTAAGTTAATCTCATTATTGCTCACGACTATTTCATAATAAAAACCTCTGAATCGGACATCTTTTACGAAAAAAGTAGACTGCTCAGCAGGACTGATTGAAATCCATTCTTGATGTATCGCGATTGGTTTATCGCTTGCTATACCTAAACTTTGAGCCTGTTCCACCTGTAATATATTGCTTTTTGCCAGTAATTGGGCGGTATAAGGATGCGATGGATTGCTATACAATACATGTGGGTTGTTTTGATCTAGGATTTTGCCAGATTTCATCACAATGAGATTATCTGCCAGGGCAAGTACTTCCGTTGGATCGTGGGAAACTAAAATGACGGTTAGTCCGGTTTCTTTGACAATATCCTTGATGTCCTGTTGCAAGGTATCCCTAAAAGAGGCATCTACCTGATTGAATGGTTCATCCATGAGTAAGACTTCAGGCTCGTTGATCAATGCACGGCAGATGGCGACGCGTTGTTTTTCTCCGCCACTGATGTCTGCTACTCTTTTTTTAGCGAGGTGATCGATCCGTAGACGTTGTAATATTTCCGCAGTTTTGTCTTGTTTACGTTTGATATCTGTGTTTGGCAATTGTGAGGCAACATTATCCCATACATTAGCATACGTATTCAAATCGTCAAAGCCTTGCGAGACTAATTTCATGGCATCATGTCCGGGAATTAACTTGTCCTTGCGCGTGGGTACTTGCCACCCTTTATAGCGTACAATGCCAGCAGTTGGTTCTAAAAGACCGTATATAAGCCTCAGTAATGTACTTTTTCCACTGCCAGATTCACCAATGATTGCTGTTATTTTTCCCTCTTCGATATCGAAAGAACTATTTTCAACAGCAAACTGCATCGTGTTCTCATGAAATGAAAAGCTCAGGTGTTCGGCATGTATAGCCGCTAATCCGGGCACATGGGTATCAGTTGGAATATATTGACAAGAGGATGAATGAGCCATAGTAGGGAGTCGAAAAAAAGGTAGTTAACGAATAGAAATTTGACGTGTTGTTGCATCTAGGATGCTAATATGTATCTCTTTTGCTTCTTCAGGAAGTAAGTTGGGGATTTTCTCCGGCCACTCAACAAAGCAATAAGCACCTGAATAGAAATATTCCTCATAACCAAAATCGAATGCCTCCTGTTCATCTTTAATGCGGTAAAAATCAAAGTGATATACAGGTCCAATTGGGGACTCATATTCATTAACAATGGAGAATGTTGGACTGGATGTACTGTCTTGTACATGCAATTGTTTACACAGGTATTTTATAAAAGTTGTCTTTCCTGCTCCCATGGAACCATATAATAGAAAAACCCGGGCCTTAGGAAAACTATTTAAAAGTGTCTGCGCCGCTTGAGGTAGATCTGCTGTGGTATTTACAATAATTTCCATGTGGCAAAATTACTATTTCGGTAGGTATGTCGCAAAGGGGATAATCATTTCTTCCAACGAGATTCCACCATGTTGGAACGTTCCATTAAAATAGTTGACAAATTGATTGTAGTTGTTGGGGTAGACAAAATACGAATCTTCTTTGGCAAAAACGTATGTTGAACTCACATGAAGTTTAGGCAGCTGTGCTTCGTGGGGATTTTTGATAGCAAAAACATCTTTGTCGATATAATTCAGATTTTTGCCTTGCTTATACCTCAAATTTGTATTTGTATTTCGATCACCAACGATTTTACTTGGCTTTTTTACCCGGATCGTGCCATGGTCGGTTGTAATAATCACACGCACTTTCTTTTGCGAGAGCCATTTTATTGCCTCTAATAAAGGTGAGTGTTCAAACCAAGACAATGTGAGGGAGCGATATGCTGCTTCGTCGTTCGCTAATTCACGAATCATAGAGCTGTCCGTACGCGCGTGAGAAAGCATATCAACAAAGTTATACACCAATACATTCAGTTGATTGTGCATGAAATTGCCGAGATTGTCTAACACGTCCTTTCCTTGTTCCAGCGTCAAAACTTTGCTGTAGGAGTGTTTGATGGCCTTGCGGTAAAGTCGCTTGATCTGATCTTCCAAAAATTTATCTTCATATAAATTCTTGCCGCCTTCATCCTCATCATTTTGCCATAATTTTGGAAAGCGTTTTTCCATTTCCAGTGGAGTTAAGCCACTAAAGATGGCATTTCTAGCATATTGTGTTGCCGTTGGTAAAATACTGTAATAGGTTATCTCCTCCTCAAGTCGAAAATAATCGGTGATGACCTCATTGATAATTTTCCATTGATCGAAACGCAAATTGTCTATTAGAAAGAAAAATGTCGGTATATGATCTTCTATGGTCGGAAATACCTTCTTCTTAAATAGCTGGTGGGATAGAATCGGCGCGTTTTCGGGACGGTTAATCCACTGTAAATAGTTGCTTTCTATAAATTTTGAGAATTGCATGTTTGCTTCGGATTTTTGCATCGTCAGAATTTCATGCATATTGTTGTCCTCAAGCTTTTCGAGGGACAATTCCCAGTATACCAGTTTTTTGTAGACTTCTGACCATTGATTGAAATCCAGATTGTCATTTAAGATCATCCCCAAATTGCGGAAGTCCTGTTGATAGGCCATGGATGTTTTCTCATTGACAAGACGCTTGTTCTCCGTTAATTTTTTTATTGTCATCAAGATCTGCTTGGGGTTGACCGGCTTGATCAGATAATCATCTATTTTGGAGCCGATGGCATCTTCCATGACATGTTCTTCTTCGTTTTTTGTGACCAGAACAACTGGAACTGTAGGGTTGATCGATTTGAGTATGGCAAGTGTTTCGAGCCCGGTTAGCCCAGGCATATTTTCGTCTAAGAAAACGAGATGGAAAAAACCATTCTTAAAGGCTTCAACGGCATCATTTCCATTGTTGACCGTGTCAACTTTGTAACCTTTGCTTTCTAAAAATAAAATGTGTGGTTTTAGAAAGTCAATTTCATCGTCAGCCCAAAGAATATGTGTTTTTTGCATCTTGTTATTATATGTCTATTAGTAGAGGGGAGGATCTGATTTTCGATCTCATGCTAACATAAGCAAATATCGTGCTTTAGATTTTATTTTTAACATTTCTTAACGGTGAACTAACTATCTTTGTTTTAAGTTTATACTAGTGTTACCCAAGGGTTCGTGATTAAAGCGCTCGGTATCATAATTTATAGTGTTGATGATCGTATTAATTTGTCGCCACGTTGAACAAAAATAAAATTATTAATGATCCGGTATATGGATTTGTCGCTATTCCTACAGGATTGGTCTTCGACCTGGTGCAACATCCTTATTTTCAAAGGCTCCGCTATATTAAGCAGGTGAGCATGACACATCTTGTCTATCCCGGAGCTTTGCATACTCGCTTTCAGCACGCCATAGGAGCGATGCATTTGATGTCGATGGCTTTGGAAACTTTGCGGAGTAAAGGTGTCACCATTTCTGCTGATGAAGAGGAGGCTGTTCTTTCGGCAATTTTGCTACATGACATAGGCCATGGTCCTTTTTCCCATTCTTTGGAGCATAGTTTGATTGAAGGAGTTTCACATGAGTTATTGTCCTCCCTGTTGATGAATCGTATCAACCAGGATTTGGACGGAAGGTTAAGCTTGGCAATTACAATCTTTAACAATAAATATGAACGCAAATTTCTCCATCAATTGGTGTCGAGCCAATTGGACGTTGATCGAATGGATTACCTCAATAGAGATAGTTTTTTTACCGGTGTATCGGAAGGCGTGATCTCATTTGATCGTATCATAAAAATGCTCAATGTCGTGGCGGATGAAATCGTGGTGGAATATAAAGGGCTGTATTCTGTCGAGAAATTCCTGATTGCACGACGGCTGATGTATTGGCAAGTCTATTTACATAAGACCGTTATCGGTGCTGAACAATTATTGATTAAAATTCTGCAGCGGGCAAAATATTTAACGGCTGCTGGTCATAAGCTCTTTTCTACCCCGGCTTTTCATTGGTTTTTAAGCCAGCAGGTCAACAAAACTAATTTTTTGGATGACCCGTTACATTTGGATTGGTTTACTCGTTTAGATGATACGGATATTATGTCTGCCATAAAAACATGGGAACATCATGAGGATTCTATTTTAAGTACAATGTGCCAGCGCGTTATGAAACGTAATCTATATCGCTCTGTCATGAGCAATAAACCATTCTCGCCAGCATATGTAGATTTAGTGAAATCGAAAGTACAAGCTGAGCTGGGTGTGGCTCAGGAGGATATTCATTATTATGTATTTATGCAGGAAATTCAAAACCGTGCCTATAATTCTTCCAAGGATCAAATAAAAATATTATTGAAATCCGGTGAGCTCGTGGATATAACAGAGGCTTCTGATCTAGGGAATTTAGAAGCACTATCGAAAAATGTGGCTAAATACGCCTTATGTTATCCAAAAGAGGTGGGATATGTTGCAATTACTTCCATCAAGTAGTTATTTTTTAATAAAAAAACATAGATTTGTACCATGCAATTTACTGCTCAACAAATAGGGACATTATTAGAAGGACGGATTGAAGGAAATCCAGAAGTTACTGTAGGTAACCTTGCCAAAATTGAGGAAGGTAAAAAAGGCGATCTTTCTTTTTTGTCAAATCCAAAATATGAGCATTTTATTTATACTACTGACGCCTCGATTGTAATTGTGAATGAAGATTTACAATTGACCCAAGCAACTAAGCCGACTTTAACGATCATACGGGTGAAGAATGCATATGCTGCTTTCTCTACTATTTTGAATATGTATAATGAGTTCCGTCTTGACAAAAGCGGACGTGAGGAGCCTCATTTTATACATACTGAAGCGGAGATCGGCCAAGGAGGTTATATTGGTGCATTTGTATATATTGGACGAGGGGCTTCCATTGGAGATAACGTGAAAATTTACCCACAGGTCTATATTGGCGATAAAGTAACGATTGGAGATAATACAACACTCTATCCAGGGGTAAAGATTTATCATGATTGTAAGATTGGGAAAAATGTCGTCGTACATTCTGGTGTTGTGATCGGATCGGATGGATTTGGATTTGCACCACAAGAAGACGGAACATATAAAAAAGTACCTCAGATTGGTTATGTGCAAGTGGAGGATAATGTTGAGATCGGCGCCAATACAGTAATCGATCGAGCAACAATGGGTGCTACAATCGTGCGTGATGGTGTTAAGTTGGATAATTTGATTCAAATTGCACATAATGTTGATATTGGAAAGAATACTGTAATCGCAGCGCAAACAGGTATTTCTGGTAGCTCAAAAATTGGAGAACATGTGGTTTTAGGAGGCCAGGTTGGGGTTGTTGGGCATATTGTTGTTGCAAAGGGCTCTCAAATCCAGGCGCAATCAGGAGTGAATAGATCGATTAAAGAAGAAGGTAAAAAGTGGGGCGGTACACCAGTGATGCCTTATCAGCCTCAATTGCGTTCTAATGTGATTTTTGCACGCCTCCCTGAGTTGGAAAAACGAATCCAAGAGTTAGAAAAGTTAGTAGAAAAAAAATTGAAATAATTATTTTTCATTGAAAATAAACTGTTCTTTAATGGTGATGAAATAAGCATTCCAGGCACTGCTATGGCAACATCGATGTAGCTTAAGGGATAAATGTTTTGTCAAAAGAAGTTTTGATTTAAAAATATGTTATTAGAAATGAATGTAAAACAGCGAACCATCAAAAACGAGGTTGAAATTTCGGGGGTAGGTCTTCATACAGGGAAAATTGTATCGATGACGATTAAGCCAGCTCCGGAAAATCACTGGTTTAAGTTCAGACGGGTAGATTTAGCGGGACAACCAGAAATTTTGGTTGATGCGGATAATGTGACGGATACCTCCAGAGGGACGACAATAACGCAAAATGGAGCAAGTGTGAGTACAATTGAACATTTGATGGCATCGTTAATTGGTTTACAAATTGATAATGTGCTGATTGATATTGACGGCCCTGAGATACCCATACTCGATGGAAGTTCAGCAATTTTTGTGAAGTTGTTAGAGGAAGCGGGATTTGAAGAACAAGATGCTGACCGGGATTATTATGAGATATCCAACAATATCCATTATGCAGAGCCAGATCGCAAAGTTGAAATACTGGGTATGCCAATGGATGGTTATCGTTTGACTTGTATGATCGACTTTAATTCGCCTGTGTTGGGAAGTCAACATGCCGCAATAACATCGATTGAAGATTTTAAATCAGAAATAGCCTCTTCGCGTACGTTTTGTTTTTTACACGAATTGGAAATGTTGGTTGATCATGGCCTTATTAAAGGTGGTGATTTAAGTAATGCAATCGTTATTGTGGACAAGGAGACTTCTCCTGAGGAATTGCAGAAATTAGCGCATCTTTTTCATAAAGAAACCGTTGCAGTTGCTAAGGAAGGAATATTAAACAATAATCAATTGCGTTACCAAAATGAACCTGCTCGACATAAATTGTTGGACATGGTTGGAGATCTAGCGCTAGTTGGAAGACCTTTGAAAGGGCATATTATGGCTGCACGACCAGGCCATGCTGCGAATGTAGCTTTTGCAAAAAAAATAAAGGAGCAGATCAAGAAAGATAAAACACGTAAAAAAATCAAGGTTTACGATCCCAATATGCCTGCATTATACGATACGGTAGAAATCATGAAGATCTTACCACATCGTCAGCCCATGCTTATGGTCGATAAAATTCTTGAATTGACGGAAACACATGTGGTGGGTTTGAAAAATGTTACCATGAACGAAGATCTATTTATGGGACATTTTCCTGGTGCGCCATTATTTCCTGGTGTTTTGCAGGTAGAGGCTATGGCACAGACAGGGGGAATTTTAGTGTTGAAGACGGTCCCTGATCCAGAGAATTGGTTGACCTTATTCCTTAAAATTGAAAATGCACGTTTTAAAGCACAGGTAACTCCAGGGGATTCTGTTATTTTTAGATGTGACTTGATGGAGCCGATCCGAAGAGGTATCGCAAAAATGAAAGGTGTGGCTATGGTAGGAGAGAAAATTGTGTGCGAAGCGGAGCTTATGGCACAAATCGTAAGAGTAAATAACAACTAAAGTAGTATAGATGATACAGCCCTTAGCTTATATTCATCCGGAGGCAAAAATTGCTAAAAATGTGGTCATCGAGCCATTTGTAACCATTTATAAAGACGTCGTCATTGGTGAAGGCACTTGGATAGGATCAAATGTGACGATCATGGATGGAGCTCGAATTGGAAAAAACTGTAAAATATATCCCGGTGCAGTAATCTCTGGGGAACCGCAAGATTTAAAATTTGATGGTGAGGTTACTACAGCTGAAATTGGAGACAATACAACCATTCGTGAGTGTGTAACAATCAATAGAGGAACCAAGGATAGGTATAAAACAGTCATTGGAAAGAATTGTTTGATCCAAGCGTATAGTCATGTTGCACACGATTGTGAAGTAGGTGACAATTGTGTTTTCTCAAACAACAGTACACTTGCTGGACATATTACGGTAGGCGATTATGTTGTACTTGCTGGGATGGTCGCTGTTCACCAATTTGTTAAAATTGGTTCGCATGCATTTGTTACCGGTGGTTCATTGGTACGTAAGGATATTCCTCCTTTTGTTAAGGCCGCGCGTGAACCGATTTCTTATGCGGGCATTAATTCTGTTGGATTGAGAAGAAGAGGATTTTCGGAAGAGCAAATTGCTGAGATTCAGAATCTTTATCGCATTCTTTTTGTCCAAAACAGAAACCTGGCTAAAGCGATAGAAATTATAGAAGCTGAATATCAGGCAACGGAAATCCGTGATGAAATTTTGGATTTTATTCGAAACTCAGGCCGCGGTATCATGAAAGGATTCAATAATAGAGCGATGTAGTCGCTTTGTCGATTCTAGTGAATTTGAAAATTACATTAAAAGATATTGGTAGGAGGTATAACAATGAATGGATTTTTAGGCATATAAACTATACCTTCGAGTCCGGCAAGAGTTATGCCATCCTTGGCCATAATGGTTCAGGGAAGTCCACTTTCCTAAAAGTGCTTTCAAGTAGTTTGACACCCTCAGCGGGTGAATTGATCTACACAGATGGAGACCAAGCCCTAAGTGTGGACACGATATATCAGCAGCTGTCTCTGTCGGCTCCTTATGTCGAACTGATCGAGGAATTTACTTTAAATGAGCTGATTGATTTTCATTTTAAATTTAAAAATTATCTTCCTTCTTTTGATAAAGCAACTGTTATCAGCCTATTGGGATTGGAACATGCGCTTGACAGAGAGATCCGTTTTTTTTCATCAGGTATGCGTCAACGTGTCAAGCTAGCGCTAGCTTGTTGTTCTGCATCTGCCTTGGTTTTGTTGGATGAACCTACGAGTAATTTGGATAGTGAAGGTGAAGAATGGTATCTTCGTTTAATTGAGCGTACAAAATTGGAATCTAGATTGTTTATCGTCTGTTCGAACCAAAAGAAGGAGTATGAATTCTGCGATGAAAGTATTTCTATAGTTGATTTTAAGTCTTAAGGGGACAACAATTTGTTGCTATCACATCGAAAATAGGAGAAAAGTTCTTGCCTTGTGTTAGAACTGCTTATTTTCAGTAGAACCGCCAAGATGGCATAACCATTAGCAGCTACGAAAGTGAGCTGAAGGTTCCCTCCGGCCATAAAAAACAAACACGTTCAGAAAAAAAGTAGCGAATGAAATTTTAATAACACAATTAGTTTTTGTACTTTTGACGACTCAATAATGAGATAACCGTTTAAAGTTCAATTCAAAGAATGGCTAAGGCATCAGAGGTAAAATCAGGAAATATCTTAAGATTTAACGGAGAATTAGTATCCGTAGAAGAATATATACACCGTACACCAGGCAATTTACGTGCTTTTTATCAAGCGAGAATGCGTAATGTTAAAACTGGTAAGTTAGTTGAATACCGTTTTAGAGTTGACGAATCTGTAGAGATTGCACGTGTAGAAACAAGCGATTATCAGTATTTGTATGAGGATGGAGATTTCTTCGTGGTAATGGACAACAATACATACGAGCAATTCAATATTCCTAAATTTTTGTTCGGTGATTCAGCTCGTTTCTTGAAAGAGGGAATGACTGTAATTATTGCTTTTGAAAGTGATGAGCCTATCATGGCAGAAGCTCCAAAAAGCGTTGAATTGGAAATTACATATACTGAACCGGCTGTAAAAGGAGATACTTCTACAAATGCATTGAAAAAAGCAACTGTAGAGACTGGTGTTGAAATTATGGTGCCGTTGTTCATCAATCAAGGTGAGAAAGTAAGAGTTGATACGCAAACAGGTAATTATATCGAACGCGTAAAATAATATAAAGATTTTAGGTTTAGGTTGATTATTCGGTCTTGTTAGCGCTCGCTACAAGGCCGTTTTTTTTTACAAAAGTTTCAACTGAGTTGAGCATATGGTTTTCGATTCTGAATAAGAATTTCTAATAGCTTTTGAAGCTTAAATAAAAATTGAATTGGGAGGAATGCTATTTTTGATTAATCGTAGCATAAGTGGTAGACTTAAATGGGGATTTTGGTGAAGAAGGGAAATAAAATTTAGGAATAACTATTTTACAAATGAAATCAAAACAAGAATTACGACTTGAGTATAAAACTAAGCGTTGTCAATTGTCTGTAGAGACAGAAACCACGTTCAATGAACGACTACTTTCGCAGTTTACAAAGCTTGATCTGTCGGAGGTCGAATTTTTGCATATTTTCATTCCCATAGGGAAATATCACGAACCCAATACATATTTAATAATCAACTATATTCAAGAATCTTTTCCACAGATAAAGATCGTCGTTTCGCGATCTAATTTTGAGGACTATTCGATGCAACATTTCATATTGGATGAGCATACCCTATTTGAGGCGAACAACTGGGGTATTCCGGAGCCTGTATCCGGCATTAAGGTGGATTCATCGCTTATTGATATGATTATAGTTCCTTTGTTAATTTTTGATCTTTTGGGCTACAGGGTAGGTTACGGAAAGGGGTTTTATGACCGTTTTTTCGCGTCCTGCAAAGTTGATGTACAGCGTGTTGGACTATCTTTTTTTGATCCAATTGATGTAATTTTGGATAAAAATGAATACGATGTCCAATTAACGCAGGTCATTACGCCAGATCATATTTATCGTTTTTTTGATAAGTAGTGGGCTGATTTTGCCGCATGCTGATTTAATTAAAATTATTTTTTATTTTTATTGCGAAATTCAATGCCTGTGCCAATATGCTTCGATGTCTTCTATTTTTTCTTTTCCTAACAATCATACCTTGTCATGTGGTCTATGGGATGGATTTAATGGATTCCAATTCCTCGATCGAAGAGAAGACCTTTTACGAGACAATTATAAAAGAATCAGCGCAGTATCAATCCTCTAGTCTGTCGTTGAGCAAGTATCTTGCACCCTATTTTAGTCAAGCGGTACGAAAAAATGATAAAGCACTTTTGGCAATCTATTATTGTTTACTGGCGGATCAGTCGTTTAACGATGAAGGTACAAGAAACAACTTTAGTGATAAATACTATTTGAAAGCGCTGGACCTTGAAGAAGGCTATAGCTACCAAAATGTACGGGTTTGGGTGAAAGTAATGTATGGCTTTTATCTGTATCGATGCCTGAAAGCCTCTGAGGCATTACCTTTTATTTTGGAAGGGGAGAAAGGGCTAGAAGATATACCTAAAGAACTTGTTTTAGACCTAACACAGACTTACAAGAAGCTTGGCTATTTTTTTGGAACTTTAGGTGATTATACTTCTGGAATTAAATATCTGGATTTAGGGCAACGACAAGAGCAAATTTCACCAAGACTGAAAGCTGAAATCTTAGACAATTTAGGTGTACTGACACTGAAAAGTGGCGGTGATACGTTGCAAGCGATGAAAATTTTTGAGTTAGCACAAACGTTGGCACTTTCAGAAAATGACTCATTACGCTACGCGAAGATTTTAGGCAATCAGGCTGCTGTGTTCGAAGGGATGAAGGATTACCATAAGGCTTTATTGCTCCTGGATAAGGATCTTGAGATTTCAAGATCTCTTGGAAATGATCGAAATACAATTTTTGCCTTAATGATGCGAATTCGATTGAATATAGCGAATAAGGAAACAAAGGATGTTCGTTCTATGATTGCGGAAGCTGAATCCCTTTTGTTGGGCTCGGATGATAAGAAGACAATACTTGAACTGGAAATTCATAAGCTGAATTTGGCGATGCAAAGCAATGATATCGGTCGTGAGCTGAATGCACGAAGAAGGATAGAACGTCTCCAAGACTCACTCCGCTTTTTAGACGGCGATCCAGTATTGTCGCAATTGAAGTTTATGGCCGACAAGCAAAAGTATGCCGATAAGTTGTCGTTGGCACAAGCTGTTATTAAGAAAAAGCAGGCGGAAAGACGATTATGGCTAATCGTAAGTTTATTGGTATTGGTGTTATTCTTTTTTGTTTATAATACTGTTCGATATCGAGCGAGAAAAAGGATCCGTGACTATGAATATCAGCTTCTTAATCTAAAGTATACAAAAGCGGAATTGGACAGGGAACTGGTAAGTTCTAAAAGCCAAGTGGAAGAGTACGTCGCTTACCTTAAGCGGAATAATGAACAGATCAATGTGCTTTCTGCGATGCTTGAGGAAAAAGGTAATGTTGTTGAAAAGGATCGTGAGGAACTAAAAATATTGTTGCAGTCACATCTCATCACCGAAGAGAAATGGCAGGAATTTAAATTATTGATTGTAAAAGAATTTCCCAATTTACTGCAGGATATACAATCCAGATTCCGCGACATAACGGAATCCAATTTGAGGGTAATTGTGCTGATGAAATTAGGGCTAAATAATAAGGAAGTAGCCAATGTATTGGGGGTTACTCCAGACGCCATAAAAAAATCTATGCAGCGCTTGAAAAAGAAGCTTGGAGATCAAGCCGGGGTGCTTATGGACTATATTTCCGACAAGGAGTTTGTTTAATGTAGATCATCGGTTGGCAGAGGGGGCTTTTTGGAGGCTAAGTTAAGATGGTATAGTGGCCGGCTTCGACCTGTATGCAAGGTGAAAGCACAGTAAGGGCGCAGTTCGATGGGAATCATTCGAAAGAAAAGATGTCTAAGGATTCATGCTGCAAAAAATATGACCGTCTCAGTTTTTTTAAGACGGTCATATAAAATTAAGCTAAATATAATGCTTTGTTGTGCGTATAATAGACAACTGTTTAATCCAATGGATTTTCCTTTAGATTTTTTTCCCATGCCCAGGCAGAAGCCATCATTTCATCAATACCAAGTGCTGCTTTCCAATGCAGCTGATTGGCTGATTTAGTAACGTCGCCATAAACCTTGATAATATCTCCGTCACGACGTGGACCAAATTCGTAATTCAGTTTTTGTCCAGAAGCTTTCTCAAAAGCTTTGATCGCTTCAAGGACAGAATACCCGTTTCCTGTTCCAACATTAAAGACATCGTATTTTCCGTTCGGGTTGCCTTGTTCCAATAACCTGATTGCTGCAACGTGAGCTTTTGCTAAATCAACAACATGGATGTAGTCGCGGATACAAGATCCATCTGGAGTGTCGTAATCAGAGCCAAATACCGTTAATTTTTCTCTTTTTCCAATGGCCGTTTGTGTGATAAATGGAAGCAGATTCTGAGGAACACCGTTTGGTAATTCACCGATCAATGCCGACTCATGTGCACCTACTGGGTTGAAATAACGGAGTGCAATAATATTGTAGTTGTCATATGCCGCGGCAGTCTCCTGCAGAATTTCTTCAGCAATTTGTTTTGTGTTTCCATAAGGAGAGGTTGCCTTCTTCACGGGAGCACTTTCGTCGACAGGTAAATAGTCTGGCTCACCATATACGGTACAGCTTGAAGAAAAGACAAAATTAATCGGCTTATTTTGATATGCTTCTAATAAGTTGATTAACGAGAAAAAATTGTTGTGGTAATATTTTAATGGCTTCTGTACAGATTCACCTACCGCTTTAGAGGCCGCAAAATGGATAATGCCCGAGATATCGGTATTGTTTTTTACAAATTCATTCACGCGGTCTGTGTCGCACAGGTCAAACTGGTGAAATTCAGGTCTAACGCCGATGATCTTCTCAACCTGATCCAAAATTTTGATGTTTGAATTGGATAGATCATCCACGATGACAGGCACATATCCTGCTTGATGTAGTTCGACTACTGTGTGCGAACCGATATAACCTGTTCCTCCTGTGACTAGTATTTTTTTGTTCATTATTGTTGATTATAGTAAGTAAAGTCTTTATGTGATAAGGTATCCAAAGGGATCTTTTTGTAAAATGCTATGGTTTTTTTCAATCCTGTTTTTCGGTCTATTTGAGGTTCCCAGGCTAATTTAGATTTCGCCAGGCCAATATCCGGTTTCCGTTGTTTTGGATCATCAACCGGCAATGGTTCGTAGACGATTTTACTCGAGCTGTCTGTCAATTCAACAATTTCATGGGCCAATTGCAGTAGGCTGATTTCGTCTGGATTACCAATATTTATAGGTGTTGCACAAGTTGAATGCAACAAGCGAAAAATGCCTTCGATCTGATCGTCAATATAACAGAATGATCGTGTTTGCGAACCATCCCCAAAAATCGTAATGTCTTCCCCCCGAATCGCCTGCGCGATAAAGGTAGGAATAGCTCGGCCGTCATTGAGGCGCATTCTAGAACCAAAGGTGTTAAATATCCTGACAATACGGGTATCTAGACCATGTGCATTATGATAGGCCATTGTTATTGCCTCCTGGAAACGCTTCGCTTCATCGTATACACCGCGGGGTCCCACGGGATTCACGTTGCCCCAGTAGTCCTCGGATTGTGGCGAAACAAGTGGATCGCCATAAACCTCAGAGGTGGAGGCGACTAATATGCGTGCTTGTTTGGCGCGTGCAAGGCCCAAGAGATTATGTGTTCCCAAAGATCCGACTTTCAATGTTTGTATCGGAATTTTAAGATAATCAACGGGACTGGCTGGCGAAGCGAAATGCAGGATATAATCCAAGTGTCCGGGAACGTGGACAAATTTCGAGACATCGTGATGATAGAAGTCGAAATTTTCCAACTTAAATAGATGTGCTATATTCTGTAGATCTCCGGTAATCAGGTTGTCCATTCCAATGACATCGTAATCTTCCGCAATAAAGCGATCGCAAAGGTGAGAACCGAGGAAGCCAGCTGCTCCTGTTATCAAAATCCGTTTGCGATGTTTATTTTCCACTCAATGGTTCCGTTTAATGAAATGGGTTTAATATCTTTGACTAAGATAAACATTATTTTAAAAACATGCGTTTGCTTTATTCAATTGGAATCTTTCTTTATGGACTCTTACTGCGTATTTTGGCTCCTTTTCATGCCAAAGCCAAGCTTATGGTAGAGGGGCGAAAAGACTGGTATTCGAGGATGAAACAAACGGTTGATTCTTCCCAAAAACATATTTGGTTTCACTTTGCATCATTGGGTGAATTTGAGCAAGGAAGACCTGTGCTGGAAGCGGTGAAAAATAATTATTTGGATCACAAAATAATTGTAACATTTTACTCCCCCTCGGGCTACGAGATCAGAAAAAACACCGCTTTGGCCGATTATGTTTTTTATCTCCCCTATGATACTGCTCAGCATGCACGGCTTTTTCTCGACCTGATCAATCCAAGTTTTGCGGTGTTCACGAAATATGAATATTGGTATTATTTTTTTGAAGCCCTGTATAAACGGGGTATTCCCTTGTTTCTGATCTCAGCAATATTTAGACCCGATCAGATCTTTTTTCAGGCTTATGGAACGTTTTTTCTGAAAATATTAAGTTATGTGACTTACTTCTTTGTGCAAAATGAAGAAAGTGTACGTCTTTTGAAAGAATTTGGCATACGGAATGCTGGCTTAGCCGGAGATACACGTTTTGATCGCGTGGTAGATATTCCTAAAAACAGGAAAATGATTTCCGAGATCAGCCAATTTGTTGGTGAAAATCCGACGCTTGTCGCGGGAAGTACCTGGCCAGAAGATGAACAGGCTCTACAGGAATTGCTTCAGGGTTATTCAGACTATAAGCTGATCTTGGCGCCACATGAAATCAATGAATCACATTTGGCGAGCATTTTTAACCTTTGGCCGAAGGCGCTCCGTTTTTCGGAGATGGCTACCTACGATGCCGCATTAGTTGCCGATTCAAAGGTGCTCGTGATCGATAATATTGGTATGCTTTCGTCTTTGTATGGCTATGGTCAATTGGCCTATATTGGTGGTGGTTTTGGCGTTGGGATACATAACACACTCGAGGCTGCAACGTATGGCATACCGGTGCTATTTGGTCCAAATTTCAAGAAGTTTCAGGAGGCGAAAGATCTGGTGCAAAATGGATCCGGTTTCGCCATTGGTAGTGCTAAAGAACTAAAGAAAATCTTTGCTGTTCTACAAGATCAGGCTGTCCGTCAAGAAGCGGGAAAACTGGCCCGTGCGTATGTGCTGCAGAAGGCCGGAGCAACAGCAATTATAATGAAATACCTCAAAAGCAATTCCGTGAAAATATAAGCGGTAGCTGTACTGCCGCCGCCTATATTCTGCAGGTTACGCGTGGTTTCTTATTCTTGGACTGGCTCCTAATAATAGGTATATCTTCTTACGCCAGTAATGTGACGCGATAAGCGCATCACCTGATGGGAATATCCGTATTCATTGTCGTACCAGACATATAAAATAACATTCCTGCCATCTCCCGAAACGATCGTCGCTGGAGCATCCACGATTGCGGCGGCAGTGGAGCCGATGATATCCGAAGAAACGAGTTCATGATCCTTAGAAAATTTAATCTGTTCGACAAGGTTACCCTCTAGTGATGCTTCTTTTAAAAGTGCATTGATTTCGTCGACAGTAGTTTTGGCTTTAATTTCGAGATTTAAAATCGCCAATGAGCCATTTGGCACAGGAACGCGAATGGCATTGGAGGTCAGTTTGCCCTTCAGTGAAGGCAATACTTTTGAAACAGCAGCGCCCGCTCCAGTTTCTGTGATCACCATATTGAGCGCCGCAGCACGACCCCGTCTGGACTTTTTGTGCATATTGTCGACAAGATTCTGGTCGTTGGTATAGGAATGTATGGTTTCGATATGCCCTTTTTCAATGCCTATTTTATTTTCAAGCACCGCCAAAATAGGGGATATTGCATTCGTCGTACAGGAAGCAGCGGAAAAGATCGCATGCTTTTGCACGTCAATATTATTTTCATTGACTGCATATACGATATTTGGAACACCTTTCCCCGGTGCTGTTAATAAAACTTGGGCGACACCCTTGGATTGCAGGTGACGACTCAGTTCTTGCTCATCTCGAAAAGCACCCGTATTGTCGACGACCAAAGCATGCTGTATTCCATACTCGGTATAATCGATATCCTCTGGCTGTTTGGCAGTGATCAGATGGACAGTGATGCCGTTGATAATAAGTGCCTGATTTGGAATGTCGGCCTGTACGTCGCCTTCGAACGCACCGTGTATGGAATCTGTTTTTAATAGTGTCGCTCTTTTCAATATGGACTTGCTGTCATTGGCGTCTCGTGTTACAATGGCCCTAAGGCGAAGCTGCTGTCCGGCACCGGCTTTATGCATGAGCTCTCGGGCGAGTAAACGACCGATACGGCCAAATCCGTAAAGCACGACATCGCGTGGTTTTAATTCCGATTGTTGATTGATATCCTTTAATTCATTTTCAATAAAACTAGGCAGATCGTTGTTGTCAATTGCCTGTTTCTTGACCTGTAAGGTAAGTTTTCCGATATCGATACGTGCAGGAGATAGGGGGAGATTCTCCAAGACCCCTGCCACCTGAAGAATATCAAAAATATGGAGAGGCTCATTGGTAAGGAGAACACTTTCCTTAACCAGATGGAGAATTGAACTCGATTTTACATCAATGAGTTGATTCCGAAAAAAGACCAGTTCAATGGCCTGGTTATACCATAGATTGCTAACAATTTGAATTAAGCTTACGGCTGCATTTTGTTGCTCTTTGTAACTTTTGATCTCTAAGTCAAAAGATGGCTTGTGTGACATAATAATGTTATAATAGATTATGTTGCAAACATAGCACAAACAGCTCGAATAATAGGCTTATATTTTTATTTTCATAATTTTTAAACCTTATGTCGTATTAATATTAATAAATTAACAATATTTAGCTATTTAAATTGCTAATCTTCTATAATGAATAGGTCGGACATGATATGATCGGCCATTAATTTACCTGCATCCGTTAAACGTAATTTACTTTCTTCCAAAACAAGATTGCCCGCTGCCAGAAATGGCTCTGCATCCTTCAATACGCGGTTTTTGATAGATTGCCCGAATTTACTCTCCAGCGCAATCAAATCGAGCCCCCACATGGTTCTCAACGAAGTCATGATGCTTTCGTTGATTTGGTCCAGTGTAGAAAGCTCCTCAATTTCCAGGGGAAATTGGTTTGAATTGATTGAGGTTAAATATTTCGCATTGTTGGAAACATTCCAGGCTCTGGAAATTCCATTGAACGAATGTGCCGAAGGGCCTATACCAAGATAATGTTTACCTTTCCAATAATTTGTATTGTGACGCGCATAAAGGCCATTTTTTGCAAAATTGGAAATTTCATATTGTTCATATCCCGCAGCTTTCAATGTATGGATAAGAAGGCTCATCTGATCCGCAGCCTGATCCGAATCGATTGCTGGACTTAAGCCTTTTTTAATGAAGTGATCCAATGCTGTCTTATTTTCTACAGTCATGGAATACGAAGAAATATGGGGAATTTCAAAGTCAATCAGCTGTTGCATATTGTGGCGCCATTTCTCGTCAGTCAGTAACGGATAGCCATAAATAAGATCACAGGTAATATTTTCAAAGCCCGCATCTTGCACCCGCATAATTGAAGCCAGTGCTTCCTGTTGATTATGTGCTCTGTTCATCCATTTGAGATCCTCTTCAAAAAAAGACTGTATGCCTATGCTGAATCGATTGATTGCTGTATTCCGCAGACTGTTTACTTTGGCGGCATTTAGATCGTCGGGATTAGCTTCCAGTGTAATTTCAGCATGATTTGCGATGTCAAAATGCTTCCCTATCATATCGATAATCTGCGCGATCTCATCGGCTTCCAGTAAGGAAGGGGTACCGCCGCCAAAATAGATCGATTCGACCTTTTTGTCTTCCAAATAGGCTGCCCTGAGCTCAATTTCCCGTCGTATGGCATTGATCATCTCACTTTTGTATTGTAGTGAAGTGCTAAAATGGAAGTCACAATAATGACAAGCCTGTTTACAGAAGGGAATATGGACATAAATCATGGGGACAAATATACCAAGACCTGACCAAACCGCCCTTTATTTTTTCTTCTTTCGAGTATGCATACCTGAAATCTTTTCTAGACTTATGCCTAGATGCAAGAGGAATTTATAGGTTTAACTATTTCCGGTAGCCACTAGCCGAATAAATTCCGGGTAAGATAGCTGTTGGACTTTTCCACAGTTCATTATAGGATTTAAAAAGAAAGTGCAATAGGATGGAAGAATCATCCACAAGAAGGTTGACAACGAGCTGGTTATTCGTTATCTTGTTGTCGATATTTTTGTAGAAGTACCAATATAACACCTCATGTCTGATGAAGGAAAGTGAATTCAAGAGTTTCTTTCTAAAAAATTGTGGGTATCAGCCTCGTGTAAATTATTTCATGGGAGCCGATCAAATAGATTAGAAAACGAATTATTTTCTTCTAATAAAAGTAAAATGTATGAAAACCTCCCGTCGAGACTTTCTAAAAAACGTTGCTGGTGTTTCCGGCCTCTTCCTGTTTTCAAACCATGGATATGCGTTTGGGGCTAGTCCTAAAGACTCTTTTATTAAGCAGGACTCTTTTATCGATCGGTTGTTACCGGCACCAAAAGGCGGCGGATTTGCGATGAAAGATTATTGGATTTGGGATCCTTCGGTTATAAAAGGAGAGGATGGACGATATCATATGTTTGCTTCGCGTTGGAGCAAACAATATGGTTTTGGTAATTGGGTGACAAACTCAGAAGTCGTCAGGGCTATTTCAGATACCCCTGAAGGGCCATATGAATTTGTTGAAGTTGTACTGCCTGCTCGGGGGAAGCAATATTTTGATGGCTGTACAACACACAATCCGCGCATTGTAAAAAGCGGTGACTATTATGTACTTTATTACTTTGGCAATAACTACGATGAGCCAAGTCCCGCCTTTACAGAAAATGTATGGGAGTCGGGCCTAGGCCAGAAAGCCTGGATGCATAAACGTATTGGAATGGCCTATTCCAGATCAATTGCAGGGCCATGGAAACGAGTTGATCAACCGATTCTGAATCCGCGGAAAGGAGAATGGGATGCCTCCATTACATCGAACCCTTCGCCAGTTGTCTTACCGAACGGAAAGGTTTATTTAGTGTATAAATCTTCCCCTGTAAATTATAATCCACCACTTCTATTGGGCGCTGCGCAGGCGGATTCTTTCCGCGGACCTTATCGCCGTTTGTCGGACAAGCCCATTTTTTCATTCCATACGGACCAAAACCATGAAAACGATGTTGAGGATCCATTTGTGTGGCATAATGGTCAGCAGTTTGAACTTATTATGAAGGACCGTTACGGAAAGATCTGCGGTGAAGAGGGGGGCGGGATACACGCCTATTCGAAAGATGGTATAGATTGGCATCTTTCGAAATCTGTAAAAGCTTATTCGAAAACGATTCAATGGGATGATGGGACAACGAGTCATCAGGCCAATTTTGAACGACCGTTTTTATTATTTGAAAATGGGAAACCTACGCATTTGTTTGCTGCTACGGGAGATGGTTCGGCGCCCTATCAATTTGAACGTACATGGAATATGGTTATTCCTCTTAAGAATACCTAATTCAGGTTAGGTGATTAGCAAAAAAAGCTTCCAAACCAGGTATATGTGAAGTGGTTTGGAAGCTTTTTTTACCCCGATCTGTTCAGATAATGGGGACGTACCTGTAGTTATTTGGTTACTTGCTAAAACTGTTGTTTGCCGATTCTACATCCGCTAAGCGTAATGAAGGATCAATTGTTACCGTTTTTGGTGTTTTCGACACATGGATAGTATAGTCGGGTTTGGTCCAGAACCAATCCTCAAGCACGGTTCTTTTAACATCTTTGTATATGTCAAAATGTTCTTCCGGTTTTTCGCCGCGCATTTCACGCAAAGGGATATAAAATAACTCTTTGCTTCCATCTGTGTATTCTACCAGCACATCCAGTGGCATGGCAAAATTTGACTTATTAACCAACAGAATATCTGTATCTGTTACTTTTTCAATAGCGTAATCGATTTGACGTGTTGTATTGATAAATAGGTTGAAATACCATTTTAAGTTGATGCCGGAAACCTCTTCAGCAACGCGTTTAAAATCATTTGGTGTCGGATGTTTAAACTTCCAGATGTCATAAAATTTCAAGAAGGTTTTTTCTAAATTTTCCTGACCAATAATATACCCCAACTGTTCTGCAAGCACGGCACCTTTGTTGTATGCTTCGTTGCTGTAGCCATAGTTGGTGTTATAATAATCTGCCAGTAAGCTCATCGGTTCTTCTTTACCTGAAAGGGCCAATTTATAGTAGCCACGGTAGGCGGCAATTTGTGGGTTGGAGGCAATAGCACCTCTTTTTTCAAAGATATGTTGCATGGCCAACTCTTCGACATAGGAGGTGAAACCTTCATCAAACCATTCATCTACGGTTTCATTGATCCCAAACAGTTGTTGGTACCAGGAGTGTGCCGATTCATGGAATATGACACCAACAAGACTTTTTAGATTGCGGCCGCCTGTGATCAGAGTAGCTGTGCCATACTCCATACCACCATCGCCACCCTGAATGATGGTATAAGTTGGCCATGGATATTTACCAAACTTCGCACTACAGAAGTCAAAGAATTCGGTAGAAAGACCTATTGCTGTTTTCCAATTTGAAATAACTTCTTTGTCTGTTGGCAAGAATACGGTATATACTTTTATACCATTTTTACTTGAAGCGGAATCCACAACAAATTTGGGGTCTGCGGCCCAGACAAAATCATGGATATTTTGGGCTCTATAGTGCCAGGTCGCTTTATTGTCGACGGCTTTTACTTTCGCTTTCTGTTGATAACCTTTGACCTCTGATGGGTTTTGAAGAACACCTGAGGCACCAACAATATAATTTTTATTGAGGTGTATGGTGACGTCAAAATTGCCAAAAGGAGCAATAAATTCACGGCCTGTATATTCATCCAAATGCCAGCCGAATTCATCGAATTGGGCCATCTTCGGATACCATTGCGCCATAGATAATGCTACACCTTCGGCAGAATTCCGGCCAGTTCTTCTAATTTGTTCCGGAACTTGTGCGGTCCACTCCATATCAAAACGTGCTGTTTCGCCATCTTGGATAGGAGTTGGTAAAGCGACCTCCAAGATCGTTCCGTCAATTTTAAATGATGTGTTAGCCCCATTCATTGTTAAGCTTTTGATTTTTTGATAACCAATTTGATTGGTCTTAAGCTCTCCGATGCGGCTTTGATATACCGGCTTTTCTTTTGTGCCAAGGTTGGTCACCATGCGCTTGTCTGGATCACTGATGTTTTTTAAGCGGTAATCCATCATCGATCCTGGTTGAAAAGCATTGAAATATAAATGGAAATATACTTTTTTAAGTGACTGCCCTGAATTATTGCTGTACTTCAAGGTCATTTTTCCATCGTACTGATATGCTTTTTCATCCACGTTGACATCCATATGGTAGTCAACTTTCTGTTGCCAGAATCCTTTTCTTTGGGCCTTCGCTACTGCCCCCCAAATATTCAATACACATGCAAGTGTAAAAAAGGATATTATTTTGATTTTCATGCCCCAAACTTACAAAATTGTCTCAATAAATGGCACTTAAACGAATGTAACGAAGTTAATGTCATCAAATCTTGACGAAAGTTGACTGTTCTTTGGGAATTGGCTTGGTTTTGGTTAGGGAATTTAACTGTTAAGTTAAAAATCAATTTTACTGTTTTTATGGAAAATCTATATTATAAGCCCTCGGGAAAGGCTCCTGCTTTGGCATTTATCGGATCTCTTGTGCTAGGCACAATTAGTGCCGTTGTATTGGCAATTGTTTACATCGCTTTGCAGTGGTTTATCCCTATTATTTATTTTAATGTATTTATTACATTGGGATTTGGTGCTGGGATATTCTATGTGCTGAATTTCTGTTTCAAAAAATGGAAATTAAGAAATAAGGGCATTGCAGTATTGATCACTTTGCTAGTCGCGCTTTTAGCTTTTTATGCCCAATGGGCTCTTTTCGTTTCGCTGATGTACAATGCGGAAGGAACCATGGGCGGAGATACCTGGGTAAAATCATCTTTCAATCTGGAAGGGTTCAAAGCCTTTTTCTTACACCCTTCATTTATTTGGGAAGCGATGCAAGGTTTAAACGAAGTCGGTACCTTTACCTTGAAAAAGAGCCCAGTTTCCGGTGGTATGTTGTGGGCAGTGTGGGCGATTGAGATGGGTATTATTCTGATTACTCCAATTATTATGGCTTTTCGGGGTATTACCATTTATCCTTTCTCTGAAAAAGACGAAGTCTGGATGAATAAACGGACATTGCCCGGAAGGTTAAAATTCGTGGCGGATAAAGATGCCGTCGTAAGCTCCTTGGGCAATCATGATTTTGCCTATGTGTATGATCATCTTTCGGATGATGAAGAACATCTGTCTTTTGCTACTGCCGAATTATATGAATCTGAAACGGACGACCATCAGTATCTGACCATCTATAATCATCAATTTACGGAAAAGAAAGGCAAGATGGAAGAGAAGAAAGATGAGGTTATCGAATTCTTGCGGATCAATAGAAATAGTCTATAAACGAACCATACTGCCGAGTTGAGTTGCTCCTTATCGTATGCATTGGCAGCTCAAATTCGATGGTATCGTTTGATTCTTCAAAAAAAGATCCCAGGATAAATATTCCTGGGATCTTTTTTTAAAGGTTATTGCACCAAAGTTCCGCCCTTTAATTTCCATTCATTGATGGAAGGACTATAAATTTTGACGTCCTTAATGCCGTTTTTCGCCAATATGGATGCTGCTATGGTTGCGCGGTCTCCAGATTGACAGTGCAGGTACAGCTGTTTGTTCTGGTCAATTTTGTGGAGATTGTCTGCAATTGTACCGACAAAGATATGAGTAGCATGGGGTAAATGCCCCTCTGCAAACTCACTAGAATTGCGCACATCAAGTATTTGGATATCGGATTTGCCCAATGCACTATTCATCTCTTCGAAACCGATGAGTTGCTGGTGCTCCAATGCAATTCCCAAATGCGGGATCGTATCTGGCGTAACATATCCAGCGACTTGATCCAATCCAATGCGCATAAGCTTGCGGGCAATGTCGTCCAATTGACTTTCCGCTACAATGAGTATAAACGGATCTGTGTAATTAAGGATCCAGCCAGCCCAGGTATTAAATGTTTTGTTGTTCTGAATATTGATGCTATTGGGGAGATACCCTTTGGCAAAATCAAACTTGTAGCGTGTATCAATGACGGTTGTTCCTTGCTGGTATAAATCCAGAAAAGTTTCGTTTGCTAACTTGTTGTACTGAGGAACTGCCGTTTGCAATGGCCGCGCTATTTTGTTGAGTTTTTTCATCGTGGCAAAATAGCGTGGCGGTTCGGGCTGTCCTGATAATAGTTCTTCCACGAAGGCTGTTTCGTTGTTTTGGTATTGAAGTGCCCAATTGCGTATTTTTTCATAACCAACCGTTGAACTCGGAACTGCACCCAGCGCCTTTCCACAAGCGGATCCGGCCCCATGCGCGGGCCATACCTGAATATGATCAGGTAGCGTCAGGAAATGTTGTAACGATCGGTACATTTGGTGGGCCCCAATTTCCTTGGTTCCGACCATTCCCGCTGCATTTTCCAACAGATCTGGGCGTCCGATATCGCCAACAAACACAAAGTCACCTGTAAATAGCATGACCGGCTCCATGGTTGCAGGCGTATCAATCAATACAAAACTGATACTCTCGGGCGTATGTCCGGGTGTATGGATAACCTGGAAAATCAGATTTCCAACGTGAAATTGATCGCCATGTTTTAATCCAATATGTGGGAATTCATAGTGCCAATCTTCTCCACCTTCATCGGATAGATAAGGTTGGGCGCCTGTCAATGCGGCTAACTCTAGCGTACCTGAAAGGTAGTCGGCATGGATATGTGTTTCCGCAATATGCGTTATGGTCAGATTATTCTTTTGTGCAATCTCAAGATAGCTGTCTACATCTCTTTTAGGGTCAATGACAATAGCGACACCCTTGGCTTGACAACCAATAATGTAACTCGAATGTGCTAAAGATGACTCAAAAATGTGTTGAAAAAACATAACGTGTGATTTTAATGATTTACAAATTGAATGAATTCGAAAGCAAAGATTAAGATGCCGATACTAATTAAAAAGTATCCAAAAATACCTTTTAATTTTGCTGCGTCTAGTTTGTCTTTCCATTTGGAGCCAATTTGGAGGCCGACTAAAGTGATTAAGGTAAAGGTAACCAATGTAAACCAATTCATATGTTCCAGGAACTGATAATTCGCGATCAAACCGAATGAAGCGTTTAAACCGATGATAAACAACGAAGTGGCAATGGCCTGCTTAAGTGGAATTCCTAAGAGTAAAACGAGGGCAGGTACAATGATAAAGCCTCCTCCCGCGCCAACCAAACCAGTCATGACACCGACGAGCAATCCGACGAGGACAACGTTGAAAATCTGGCCAATTCCGCCCTTGAATCGATCATGCTGAACCTGTTTACGTCTTCGCACCATCGCTGTTGCAGAAATCAGAATCACCATCGAGAAAAGTAACATGATGATATGGTTTCTGGAGATCGTTATTTCGCCCAGCTTGAATGACTCTGGTATGGCTACAAGCAGATAACGCTTAGTCAAATAGACCGAAATTAGCGATGGAAAGAGAAAAATGGCCGTCGTTTTCAGATCAATTTCTCTTTTTCGCAACGGAGAAATTGATCCGACCAAAGCTAATATTCCAATAGAAAACAGCGAATAGTCCAATGCATATTGAGGTTCTATATGAAAAATATAAACAAAGATGGGCAATGTTAGAATACTTCCACCGCTACCCATCAAACCCATTGATAGCCCGACCAGAACAGCTAATATAAAACCAGCTATAAATATTAATTCCATGTTCTCTCTCTAAAATTTAAACTCCTTGTACAGGCCTCAGACTTCGGATATATAAGGTATTTGATATAACGCAGTTTGTTAAAACTAATGCGGCAACTTATTGCGCAATAGCCCATAAAGCCAAGTACCCAACAAAGCAAAAAGAAGAACGATTCCTATCGTCCAATAACCGGCACCGATTAGGGCGAACATTGGTCCCGGACAAGCGCCTGTCAATGCCCATCCCAAGCCAAAGATTGTTCCTCCGACTAGGTATCGTGTAATACTTTTGTCTTTGTCATAGAATGCGATTTCCATCCCGTTACTATCTTTGATTCGCTTTCTCTTGATGATCTGTACGATTATAATTGCTGTGGTCAGTGCCGTACCGATGATCCCATACATATGGAAGGAACGAAATTGAAACATTTCGTAGATTCTATACCATGATGCGGCTTCCGATTTGTATAAGATGATTCCAAACAGTATACCGATGGAAATAAATTTTAGTGCTTTCATTTATGCGAAAATTAGTGGGAATAAAAAATGAACCATGATGATCCCGCCTAGGAAGAAACCTATAACGGCAATCAAAGAAGGAAGCTGAAAATTGCTAAGCCCAGAAATAGCATGGCCTGATGAACATCCACCAGCATAGCGTGTTCCAAATCCGATCAATACACCGCCAATACTTAAAATTAGAAACTGAAACAAAGATCCGTCGAAAACGAATATGGATTCAGGAAGGTAGCCTTGTAGTTGGTCGATAATACCGAGCTCTTTTAGATCGGCAACACTTTTGGGATTAATCTGGCTTGCAGTGCCATCGCTCAGAAAATGATGTGCAATAAAACCGCCAATGGCTGTCCCGAGTACCACCAATAAATTCCATGATTGGGTCTTCCAATCGAATCTGAAAAAAGAGGAAGTTTTTCCGGCACCTAATACAGTACACATGGTACGTAGGTTATTGGACATGCCAAAATCCTTCCCCTGTTTGAGCAGCAGGTACATGACCAGCGCAATTAAAGGTCCTGAAATATACCAGGGCCACGGTTGTTTAATGTATTCCAATAGCATAACAATGTTCTTAAGTGATGTTACAAAGGTACATACTGCCTTTGCAAAAGCCTGTAACAAATGTTACCGAAGGAAGAAAGAATTTATAGGTCGTAATATTCGATGTCTGCGGTCTTTAAGGCTTCGGTTAGCAGAGGAAGATCATCTTCTTTTTGAAACAATTTGTTGCGCCAAGTACGAAAAGCCGGTCCTTTGTTTTGGTTGATAATGATCAGGTTTCCGCCAGAACGTTTAAGATTCCTGATATGAGAAATATTATTCAGAGGGAAAACGATTGTTTTTTTAGCATTGCTTATCTGCAGTGTATTTTCGTCCAAGACCCAAGTCGATGATAAAGTCGAACACTTTATGGCCAAATACAGTGCTAAAGGGATCATTAAAAGAGCAACAATAATCTTGAGAATTTCTTGTATGGGAACTTTAGACATGACCATTCCGATCAAAAAGATTGAAACCAGCAAGATTAACATGTATTTTCCACGATGCAATGTCGACAAGTGGAATGTCTGTGGATTACTCTTCATATTTCTTGATAAACTTCCCTTTTGCGTCAATATAGTAAAAATTCTCTAGATCCTCCGTTACAAGCGCTAGCCCGTTTTCAAAAGCTTGGGCGTTCTGAAATTTAATTGGGACCACGACTTTTCCTGTGTAATCAATGTATCCGTACTTGTTGTCTTTAAAGGCCAAAAGAAGTTTCTCTCCTGCAAAAGACAGAAATTCATAATCCGTTTTAAGTTGATTGTGCCCCGTTTTATCAATAAGCTGGTAGGATTGGTTGACGATAATTAACGCGAGATTATCGCGATAATCTGAAATGGTCTCATATTTGGCAGGAAGTAAAACGGTGCCTTTTTGATCAATAATACCCGTGTATTCTCCTTCCGTAAAAAGTGCGTATGCTGGGCTAGGTACTGAAATAAAGTCATACTTCGCCTTCAGCAATATTTTACCGTTTGTATCCAGAAGTCCATACTTAAGATCGCTCATATAAACCACAGGACCGCCTTCGGTTTCTAAACTGAGCGATTCGTATTGACATGGAATAACTTCTTTGCCATGGAGGTCTATCAAGCCAAACATTTGCGCTGCATCGTTTACGATGGCATAGTCTCCTACATAGCTATATATTGCCGTATATTTTGCTGGTGTTAATTTGTTTCCTAAGCTGTCCTGTACACCAAAATATGATGTAATGGAATCTTGATACCAAGATAGATGGTCGTTTAACGTGGAATCTACAGCTTCATCTGTAGCTTCACCTTCTTCGTAATCTGCTGGGATTTCAAATAGCGATTGGTCGAATGGTATCTCCTCGACTTTAGTGGCCTGAATTCCTAAACCCGCCGATCCGATATAGAGCGCTGCCCCAGGTACTTTTTCGAGATAATCGTAAGTGCCCCAGTATAACTTTGGTAATTTGGGTGCATACCAAACGGTAATTTCCGTTTGTGGATCTTGACTACCTGTTAGATTGAATGTTGCTTTTTCGCAGGTGATTCCTGCAATTATCTTCTTTTGATTGGGAATTAAGCTGATCTCAAAGTCCCCGGAATAGGCGTAATTATCGCCTTCGTTTGCGGAAGTCTCAATGAGTTTGCCCGTAGCCAGTTCTGTTGCGGTATAGGTTTTATTTATTTCATCCAGTAGAAAAGAACTCCCTTCGATGATATTGCTGATCTGTATAGATTTTCCGAATAATAAACTTTCAATGCGCATCTGGTCTTTCGCGATGAAGGCCTGCATTAATACTTCCTTATTCCCAGCCAATATTTTGATAAATTCTGAAGATGCTGTATCTGTGCCCGTTTCAGGGTCAGCAAATTGATATGAAATTTTATATAGTTTCTCTTGAGCGTGTCCTTGTCCTATAAAGAGTAAAAACGCCAACTGTAAACAAAGGATAAATTGTTTCATTGTGTGATTTTGAGCTACAAAAATATTGAAATTCAATTGATTTTTGAAATAATCTTTCGTTATTTGTGGAAATTCTTTCAAAAATAAATATTATTGTGTTTGGATATTTAAATCCGATTTTTGGTCTGTGCTTATTTTTTTGGGAGATAGACGTAGCCTCGTCCTTTGAGTAGAGACCTAGAGGGGGACATATTTTTTATATCATGTAAAGTAAATTGATATTAGGGCGGTGGTTAAGGGATCTTGAGGTGGTATGTGTTTTTATACTTATTTTATGGGTTATTATCATATAATCGTCAAGAAAAAGCGAAAATAATTTAAGAATGTAGCTTTTTGAGAAAAGGAGACATGTTAATTTTGTATTTTACAAACCTCGAATTTTTTACTGTTTAAAAAAGATACCTGTGGAACTATTACTAATAGAGGACGAACCATCTGTCATATCATTGATCGAAAGAGGCTTAAAAGAAGAAGGCTATCATATTAGTATTGCTATGGATGGTTATACTGGTCTAAAAATGGCGGGATTGAACCATTATGACCTTATCCTGTTGGATGTAATGTTGCCTGGTATGAACGGTTTGGATGTCTGTAAAAACATTCGGATGTCTAACAATGAAGTCCCCATTATTATCTTGACGGCATTAAATCAAACAGAGGACATCGTCGAGGCATTTGACAGGGATGCGGATGATTACTTGACGAAGCCCTTCCGTTTAGAGGAATTAAAGGCTCGAATCAGCCGCTACAGCCGCAAATCCAAAACAGTGACCGAGCAGAAAAATATATTGGTATTTGACGATCTTCAATTGGATAGAGACAGCAAATCGGTTCAACGTGCCAATTGTCCTATTATTCTTACCGCTACTGAATTTCGTCTACTTGAATTTTTAATGCTCAACCGAAATAAGGTATTGAGCCGGATCGATATCCTGGAGGAAGTATGGGGTATGGATGTTGACTTAAGTACCAATGTTGTTGACGTATATGTGAATTACCTGCGGAAAAAGATCGATAAACAATTTTCACGTAAACTTATCCATACAGTGATTGGTATGGGCTATGTAATCCGTCATGAAAATTAGGACCAAAATAGTTCTTCTATTTTCTATCATCAGTACCCTGCTGCTTGTTGTTTTTGCCATTTATGTGTCTTATTTCACCTACGACAGTCTGCAAACTAAATTTTTTCATCGGCTAGAAGAGAATGCCGTAATTGTTGGAGATCACATCGTCCATCAAAAGGATGAAAATAGAGCGCTCTATATTCAGGTAAAACGTAAATACCTGAAACAATTATCTGAGGGAACAGACCATCTTATTCGTGTTGTTAAGGGAAGTGATCGTGTTCAAATGCGGCCTGAGTTGCCCATGCCCGAAACATTCTATACCGACGTCATTCGCCATGGAAAGGGAAGATACATGCATGGTAAGACTGCTTTTGTAGCGGTATTCTTTCAAGATCATCTTCACCACGAGAATTTGATTGTTGTATCGGAAGGGATCGATGACTACGGTCATGAGGAACAGCGTCAATTGGATCGTACCCTGATCACAGGTGGGATTTTGGCGATTTTTTTAATCGTACTCATGTCTTTTTACTTTGCTGACCGATTATTGAAACCTATTAAAGATATCAACAATGATTTAGATAAAGTTGATATCGCCCATTTAGACCATCGCCTGTTCAGTAAATTCAGTAATAGCAAAGATGAATTGGGTGTTTTGATTGCAAACCTAAATTCAATGCTTAACCGATTGGATATTTCGGTTCAATCGCAACAGAGTTTTATCGGAAATGCCTCACATTCGCTAAAAACCCCACTTACAATTATTGGGGGAGAAGCCGAATTGGCGCAACAGCTCTTGTCGAAAGAGCATGAAGCCTATTATTCCCTGGAGACTATCGCAAAATATGCGGATAAAATGGAGTTGATTATCAATAATCTTTTGCAGCTATCTCGCATGGGTTTCAAGGGGGAAGTGGACAATAAAGAAATTATTCGAATTGACGAGTTACTCTATGAAATTTATAAAGCGGAAAAAAGTATTCATAAGGACCTCAAGCTTTCTTTTGATCTAACAGAAATTCCAGAAGATAGTGATGAACTTACGGTTTTGGCGAATCCGGATCTGTTTTTTATAGCCTTTAGCAATATTATTTCAAATGCATTTAAGTACGGCAATGGACTGCAGGTTGGCGTAGCAATACGTAGCGATAGCAAAAATATTACGATAAAAGTGTTTGATCAAGGGATCGGTATTCCTAAAAAAGACCAGCCACATATTTTTACCTCTTTTTACCGTGCTTCTAATGTCGGTGATATCTATGGCAATGGTTTGGGGCTTGTTTTAGCCAAAAATATCTTTGACCTCCATGGTGCTGAATTGCTCCTCCATTCAACGGAAGGTCAAGGCACTTTGGTCGTTGTTACAATTCCAAAAACTCCTTTCTAATTTCATTTTAATCTCATCCTTATTCCATTTTTAGGTGGCTGTGATATACTTGTACCGGAGATAAGTATAAAGCATGGATCTATCTTGTTGTTTTGAATCGAATTCTGTTTTGAAACCGCGAGATGGCTTCTTTACCCTAGAGGAATACACTATAAGGATGAAAAAAACACGTTTACTTTTTACAACACTTGGGATTGGCGTAGCATCATTGCATGCGCAGGAGCAGGTCCAAACGGACTCTGTTCAGGCACAGAGAAGCAGCTTGCTACTGAAAGAACCCGCGAGAGCAAAATCATTTCAATTGGATGTCCTGTTGAGAGCAGGTCTGCAAACGGACAATGGCGAGGGTGCTTCTCAAGCAAAAGCAAACCTTGATGACGCCCGTATTCTGATGAGCGGGGAATACAATGATCGATTATCCTATAAAGTACGTTTTCGCCTCAATAGGTCATTTGCTCCAACGAGTCAGGATAATGGATCGCGTGCCTTGGATATGGCTTATATTAAGTACAAATTTGGCAAGGATCTCAAATGGTCCGTTACGGCCGGTAAGCAAAGTGCAATGGTCGGGAGTTATGAGTTCGAAAATAACCCAATTTACGAATATAAATTCACAGATTATGTCGACCGTATATTGAATCTCTTTGTCGTCGGTGGAATGTTATCCTATGAAGTCAACCCGAATCATTCGTTGCATGCGCAAGTTTACAACACAACCAATGATAGTTTTATGGAGCTCCATACAAAAAATGGTTTTGCTGTAGGTGATTTGGAACGCTCTAGTGTTCCCATGGGAGCCTATTTCACTTGGGTGGGAGCATTTATGGACAAACGTTTTAATACGAAATGGTCTTACAACATCGCTCAGTTTGCAAAGGGACATACCAATCATGCCGTTTCATTAGCGAATAAATTCAAAACAGTAAAGCAGATGCTATATCTTGATTTACAGTACTCTTATCTTGCTGTGGACCACGCGATGATCGCATCTTCCGCGATCAACGAATTTTATGGTCGAACTGGCGAGAACCGTGTATTGGCCAAAGATGTGAACTACAGCTCTGCCATATTACGCTATGATCAATTTTTGAGTAAAAAATGGGAGGTTGCTTTGAAAGGGGGCTATGAGATCGCGGGATCCCGGGATGATAAGCAACTCGGTAAGAATTTTCGCCAAAACTGGACCTATTTTGCGGCTTTGCAACATAAGCCGTTTCATAACCAGGATCTTCGGTTCTATCTAGGTTACGTCGGTAACACCGTCAACTATAAGGGCTATATGGATATGGCTAAAAGTCAGTACAACCGCTTAGCCTTTGGGGCATATTTTACCATTCCAGTTTTATAATAATTCCTTTAACAAATTAACAAATAACTATTTTTTATGCGTTTAACACCGAGAGAAACAGAAAAGCTGCTGTTGCATTTGGCCGGCGAATTGGCGGCTAAGCGATTGAAACGCGGGGTAAAATTAAATTATCCAGAATGTATCGCTTACATCAGTGCCCAGATCATGGAGGAGGCTAGGGACGGAAGGTCTGTGGCGGACTTAATGTCTTATGGTACTACTTTATTGAAAAGGAGCCAAGTCATGGAAGGAGTCCCCGAAATGATCCATGATGTACAGATCGAAGTAACTTTTCCGGACGGTACTAAATTGGTGACTGTCCATGATCCTATTCGTTAATAAATATTGAATGATATGATTCCAGGAGAATACATTTTAAAAAAAGAGGAAATCAAAGCTAATGTTGGGCACAGAACCACAAGCATTGTTGTGAAAAATGAAGGTGACCGACCGATTCAGGTGGGCTCACACTATCATTTCTTTGAAGCCAACAAGTTGCTTTCCTTCGACAGAGAGAAAGCGTTTGGGATGCGCTTGAATATTCCAGCCAGTACCGCTGTTCGTTTTGAACCAGGGGAACAAAAATCAGTTGTTCTGGTTGAATTTGGCGGAAGTAAGGAAATCTACGGTTTTAATGGATTGACAAATGGTAAGTATACAGATCAATCGGTGAAAAGCAAAGCCATTGATAAAATGAAAAAATTAAAATTCAGACAATCGAAGTAACTATGGGAGGATGGAATAGACGCGAATGGATTAAAGTCGTAGGGCTCACCACGTTGGGAACTACTGTTGGTCTACATGCGCTTGGTTTAGATAAACTAGGTTTAGATAAATCATCTGTAAAATATGTTGATGGGGAACTTTATATCCCAAGAGACAAATATGCTGCTCTTTTTGGACCGACCACTGGAGATAAGGTTCGTCTGGCAGATACAGAGCTTTTCATTGAAATTGAAAAAGATTTCAATGTTTACGGAGAAGAGAACAAATTTGGCGGTGGTAAAACCATTCGTGACGGTATGGGACAATCTGCCCGTGCCTTGCGTGATGAGGGGGTATTGGATTTTTGTATCACTAATGTCATTATCATCGACCACTGGGGTATTGTAAAAGGCGATATCGGAATTAAGGATGGTAAAATTGTCGGTATTGGTAAAGCTGGAAACCCAGATGTACAGGATGGTGTAACCGAGGGCATGATCATCGGTGCGTCCACGGAAGTACATGGGGGAGCAGGCTATATCCTAACTGCCGGCGGTATTGATACGCACATTCACTTTATCTCGCCGCAACAGATTGAAACAGCCCTATATTCTGGAGTAACCACGTTTATTGGTGGCGGAGCGGGACCAGCCGACGGAACACTGGCAACGACAGTGACTTCAGGAAAGTGGTATATCGAGCGTATGTTTGAAGCTTTTGAAAACCTTCCTATCAATGTTGGGTTCTTCGGAAAAGGTAACGTATCGACTACTAAACCTATTGAAGAACAAATTGAAGCTGGAGCACTGGGCGTAAAAATCCATGAAGATTGGGGCGCTACTCCGGCAACAATTGATGCGGCATTGAAAGTTGCTGATAAATACGATGTACAAGTCGCAATCCATACCGACACGCTGAATGAAGCCGGTTTCCTGGAAGATACTGTTGCCGCCATAGATGGTCGTGTGATCCATACTTTCCATACGGAAGGAGCTGGCGGTGGACATGCGCCGGATATTATTAAGATCGCCATGTATCCCAATATCCTCCCTGCATCTACCAATCCAACAAAACCTTTTACGGTAAATACTGCTGAAGAACACTTGGACATGTTGATGGTCTGCCATCACCTGGATAAAAATGTGAAGGAAGATGTGGCATTTGCTGATTCACGTATACGTCCTCAGACCATTGCCGCCGAAGATATTTTGCAAGACATGGGCGTATTCTCCATTATGAGTTCGGATAGCCAAGCGATGGGACGTGTGGGAGAGGTTATTTCCCGTACATTCCAAACGGCCCATAAGATGAAAATCCAACGCGGCCCTTTAGCTGAAGATAAAGGCAAAGAAAATGATAACTTCCGTGTCAAACGTTATGTATCTAAATTTACAATCAACCCTGCTAAAGCACATGGTATTGATCAATATATCGGTTCGATTGAAAAAGGAAAGTATGCCGATTTGATCCTTTGGAAACCGGAATTATTTGGTGTAAAGCCCGAGTTGATCATCAAAGGCGGTATGATTTTGGGTGCTAAAATGGGGGACGCCAATGCGTCAATTCCGACACCACAGCCTATTATTTATAGGCCAATGTTTGGAAATTACGGTAAAGCGGTTTCAAAACTATGCTTCAATTTCGTTTCGAAAATTTCGTTGGAGAACGGAAATATTCAAAAATTGAATTTATCGCGTAAATGTCTGCCTGTGGAGGGATGTCGTACTGTAATGAAAAAAGATATGGTCCATAATCATGCTACACCAAATATCGTCGTTAATCCAGAAACATACGAAGTAACAGTAGATGGTGTGTTGGCAACCTGTGAACCGTTGAAGGAACTTCCAATGGCCCAACGGTACTTCTTATTCTAATTGGTTATTTATGTTGTTAGCAAGAGACATTAAGGGGAATATTTGGACCGATGGCACCCATCAGGACGGCGTTGAACTTGATTTTTTGGAACTCGAATGGTTCGATACGGAAAGACGTATTATCCGGGGCTTCACTGTTGCGGGCCGCGAAATAGGCTTTAAAAATCTAGGAACGGAATCCTTGTTCGACGGTGATATTTTGTTTGAAACAAAGGACCTGCGCATCGCTGTTCGAATATTGCCCTGTCCTTGCCTTGTTGTACGCCCCAAAAACCTCTTGGATATGGCTCGGATATGTCTCGAGATTGGCAATAAACATATCCCTGTTTTCATAAACGCTGCACATGAAATTATTGCAGCGTATGAAAACCCCCTTTGGGAAACCTTAGAAAGGGCCGGTTTTACCCCGACGAAAGAGTTGCGGGTAATCGAAAGAACCCATACTTTACGCATACATCAGTATGCTGTAGTCCAGCATAAAATTACCTTGGCCAAGGGGCTTTAATACTTAATTAATAACGATTACATATGAATCCATTGTTGACATTAATGCAGATTAACGACTCTGTATTTCCGATTGGAGGCTTCACACATTCCTATGGCTTGGAAACCTATATCAATAAAGAGATTGTACATGATGCTAAAACAGCAAAAGAATATGCACAGACTTTATTGGAGCATAGCTTCTATTACAACGATGCTGCTTTTTTTCATAAGGCCTGGCAATTGTGTGAATCAAGAGCAACCAAGAAAAAGATCGCTGAACTAGATGCATTGATTACTGCTTTCAAAGCCCCTTATGAGATTCGGGATGCCAGTAAAAAATTGGGAATACGGTTTTTGAAATTAACAGAAAAGTTAAAACCGGTCAAGCGTTGTTCGGCTTATCTAAAGGCCATCAATGCGCAAGAACTGCATGGTCACTATGCGATGGCATTTGCCATGTTTGCCCATGCGCAGGAAATTCGTTATGCAGATGCACTGAGCGCTTTTTATTATAATTCTTTGAATGGTATTATGACGAATTGTGCCAAACTGGTTCCCATTAGCCAAATGGATGCACAGCAGATTTTGTTTAAACTGCAGCCCTTGATTCATAAATTGGTCGGATTACAGCCCGAACTGGATGAGGATCTGATTGGAAATTGTTGTATCGCTCAGGATATTCGATGCATGCAACATGAGAAATTATACACGCGAATTTATATTTCGTAAAAAAATTGAAATAAAGATGTCTAAGAGAAATTACGTGAAAATTGGTGTTGCTGGTCCTGTGGGCTCTGGCAAGACGGCGCTTATTGAACGGTTGACACGTTCGATGTCGGCAGATTATAGTATTTGTGTTGTAACGAATGATATTTATACCCGTGAGGACGCGATGTATCTACAGCAGAATTCGGCACTGCCCGCTGAACGTATTATTGGTGTTGAAACAGGTGGTTGTCCGCATACGGCAATCCGTGAAGATGCTTCGATGAATATTGAAGCTGTAGAAGAATTAGCGCATCGTTTTGAGGATGTGGAACTGATTTTTGTTGAAAGTGGGGGTGATAATCTGACAGCCACGTTTAGTCCGGATCTAGCCGATTTGACCATATTCGTTCTTGATGTTGCTGAAGGCGAAAAAATGCCACGTAAAGGCGGGCCAGGTATTACGCGCTCGGATCTGTTGTTGATCAATAAAATAGACCTTGCGCCTTATGTGAATGCCGACTTGGAAGTGATGCGGCAAGATACCATCCGCATGCGCGGTGAACGACCCTTTATTTTTACCAACTTAATGACTTTAGAAGGTTTGGAAGATGTAAAATCATGGATCAAAAAGTATGCTTTGTTGGAGCCTGTAGGCTAAATTTTATCGTATATGGATAGCAAAATCGTATTAAATGTTGCCAAAGAGGACGGCAGGAGCAGATTGAAGGAGAGTTATCATAATGCACCTTATAAACTAACGCATTATGGCGCGGCAGGATTGACCAACCATTTGGAAATGATCATCATGAGTGCCTCGCCTGGTATTATGGATACGGATTATTTGCACATTGATGTTCGTGTGAAAAAAGATGCACAATTGAAACTTTTTACACAGTCCTTCAATAAGCTTCACCCCATGAAAACGGGAGCAAAGCAACATACGGATGTGCATGTGGATGCCGGAGGCCTATTTCATTACATTCCACATCCAGTAACGCCGTTTAAGGATTCTATTTTCAAGGCAAGCAATCATATTTACTTGGCTGAAGATGCGGTTTTGATGTGGGGGGATATTATTAGTGTGGGTAGAATCCACATGAAAGAGGCATTTGAGTTTGATAGTCTGCATACGCAAACCAAGATTTTTAGAAATGGTAAACTGTCTTTTATTGACAATCAGGTTTTGCGGCCCAAAAGTCAGCCGATACAGAAGATGTTGTTTTTTGAGGGATACACCCATCAAGCCACTTTTGTGTTCTCGGCTCTTTTTGCGCAAGAATTAAAATATGAATTGGATGAAATCTTAACTGTCGAATACAACGATATTTCTTACGGTTTTACACAGGCTTCAAAAGATGTGGTTATCCTGCGTGCTTTGGGTACTGATGGAGAGTTATTGTACGACTTTTTACATATGTTGGGCCAATTGTGTTGGGATTTTACACAACATAAGCTTTCTGAAAAGAAGGAAGGGACAACAGTTGAAGCGATAGCGGAAGATGAGAAATCGAAGGCCGAGGAAATCAGCGTCATTGAACAGCGCAAACCCCGTCGAAAAAGTAAGCCCGAGTTGATGGAAGCTGTCGTGGTGGAAGGAACTAATTATGCATAAGGAGAGCCTGCACGAGGAGATATGGATTGATGTTATCCCTGATTTTGACCAATTGAAGCTGGGCCGCGATTCAGATATTTTGGATCTTTCCTATTATGAAGTAAATAAGCGCGTTATCCAGCGAAAAACAAGAAAGGGTAATCTGGTGCGCATACAGCGCGATGATAGCAGCGCACTGCGTTCAGGACAGTGTATTTATCATCGCGGTGATTTATTTATCCAGGTCAATATTTTACCTTGTCTTTGTGTATTGTTGGATTGTCAGAATCTATCAGTTGTGGGCGAGTTCTGCTTCGACGTGGGCAATCGGCATCTGCCGGTTTATCTCAAAGCAGATGGGCGATTTGCTGTTTCGTATGACGGACGTCTCTATCAGGCGCTAAAAGAAAAATACAAGGGCTTTATCACGTTGGAAAATACGATTTTGGAACCTGATGAGCAGATTACCTACATTCGTAGGCCTATCCTCGAATGATGAAATGCTGGTTTTAGCGAAAAATTGCGCATTTTTGTCGCTATGAAATTTGGCGAGGAATTGCAAGCATGGTATCGACAGCATAAACGAGATCTGCCATGGCGAGAAACAAAGGATGCCTATAAAATATGGCTTTCTGAAATTATTCTGCAACAAACTCGTGTCGAACAGGGCTTACCCTATTATGTACGTTTTGTCGAGCGGTTTAAGAATGTTGTGGAATTTGCGAATGCAGAAGAAGATGATATTCTCCATCTTTGGCAAGGTCTGGGTTATTATTCTAGAGGGCGGAACATGCATAAGGCTGCCCGAATTGTTCGCGATCAGTATCAGGGTGTCTTTCCGGTAGATTATCAAACATTAATAACGCTTCCCGGAATAGGTGAGTATACTGCTGCGGCGATATCTTCTTTTGCGAACGATGAGGCCCAGGCGGTGTTGGATGGAAATGTGTTTCGTGTACTAGCGCGTTATTACGGTATAGAGACGCCGATCAATTCTACAGAAGGAAAGAAGATTTTTACAGCTATCGCTAAAGAAAATCTTGATCGTAAACACCCGGCATTGTATAATCAGGCAATTATGGATTTTGGGGCTACCCATTGTAAGCCCAAGCTGCCGTTATGTGAATTCTGTATGTTTCGTCCTTCCTGTTATGCGTTAAGTCAAGGACGGGTAGATCAGTTGCCTGTAAAGCTTAAAGCCAAGGCAAGCAGAGATAGATACTTTAATTATTTTATCTTGAAGGACAACGATCGGATACTGATGTCCAAACGCGATGCAAGTGACGTTTGGCAGAACCTATATGAGTTTCCGCTTTTGGAGTCTAACTACAGCTTGTCTATTCCGGATGTTCTTAGCGATGAGTGGTTTATTTCCTGTTTCGGCCCCGATGCACAACTTCATGTTTTACAGCAGCAGACAAAACATATCCTGAGTCATCAGAATATATACGCGACATTTTTTGAGGTGCGGTTAAAAGGCGATCTAATTCAAAAAAAATCCAATTGGGATTATGTATTTCTAAAAGATTTAGATAAATTAGCTAAACACAAGTTGATCTTTACCTTTTTGGAAAGGTCAAATTTTTAACCATTTATGCTTTTAAATTATGTCAGGAGTTAACAAAGTCATTTTAGTGGGACATCTTGGAAAAGATCCCGAAATTCGCTATTTAGAAGGTAATGTCTCTGTTGCCAGTTTTCCATTGGCAACATCAGAAACGTATAACAAAGACGGGAAAAGAGTAGAACAAACCGAATGGCACAATATTGTAATGTGGCGAGGTCTGGCTGACGTGGCTGTAAAATATCTAACAAAGGGGAAGTTAGTTTATATTGAAGGTCGACTGCGGACGCGTACTTATGAGGATAAGGAGGGTATTAGACGATATGCTACAGAGGTTGTCGCTGAAACCTTCACGCTTTTAGGTCGTAAATCGGATTTTGAACCGAATGCTGGTGTAAGTGCTGGTAATACAGCAAACACGCAGGCGCAAAAAGTCGAAGATAAGGAAGTGGAGGTCGATTTTACGGAGAATGATCAGGAGGATAATCCATTACCATTTTAAGCTGAAGAATTTGAGATTATGTAAAAACTTTACATGTATAATAACTATTGTAAAATCATCGATAAAACAAAAGAGCAGGCAACTAAGCCTGCTCTTTTGTTTTATCAGCGTTTTAGCCGTATAATCTGATTCCTTTCTCCCAAGCGAGCATGCTGTTTCTGTTGTGATGTTTTTAATGCCCGGTCGAAGTTCAAAATTTCTTTTTGGTGGAAATTTTGGCTATGTTTGCTCTAATTATGTTGCAAGATAGAATTACGCAGTATACTGAAGAGATTAAGGCATTTGCGCCAGCTTCTTCAGCCGATGTAGAAAATTTCAGATTGAAGTTTTTGGTTTCCAAAGGGATTGTGAAAAATCTTTTTGATGAATTCAAAACAGTTACGCCTGAAGAGAAGCGTACTTTGGGAAAAGTGTTGAATGAATTTAAGCAGTTAGCAGAAAATACATTCAAAGAAGCACAAGAAAAGTTCGGGTCTGGTGAGAAGCAAAAATCCCAGGAACTAGCGGGTGATTTAACATTGCCTGGTCAAGGTTTTCAGCTGGGGTCTAGACATCCCATCTCTTTAGTTCGTAAAGAAATTGTTGAAATTTTCAAGAAATTAGGCTTTATTGTGTCAGAAGGACCGGAAATTGAAGATGACTGGCATAATTTCTCCGCACTGAATTTTCCGCCGGAACATCCTGCGCGTGATATGCAAGATACTTTCTTTATCAAAAAACAAGAAGGTAATGACATTACATTGAGAACGCACACCTCTTCGGTTCAGGTGCGTTTAATGGAAGCCGGTAAACCGCCATTTCGTGCGATAATGCCTGGACGTGTTTATAGAAATGAAGCTATATCAGCCCGCGCACACTGTTTCTTTCATCAGGTAGAAGGTTTATATGTAGACGAAAATGTTTCTTTTGCCGATTTGAAACAAACGTTATATCATTTTGTTCAAGAGATGTATGGCGAAGGTACCAAAGTGCGTTTCCGTCCGTCCTATTTTCCTTTCACTGAACCTTCGGCCGAAATGGATATCTCCTGTACAATCTGCAAGGGGGCGGGGTGTAACTTGTGTAAGTACTCTGGCTGGGTAGAAATTTTAGGTTGCGGTATGGTCGATCCTAACGTGCTTGATAACTGTGGTATCGATAGTAAAAAGTATTCTGGTTTTGCTTTTGGTATGGGAATAGAACGTATCACAAACCTTAAATATGTGATTAAAGACTTACGTCTTTTCTCAGAAAATGACACACGTTTCTTGTCTCAATTTGAGACTGAATTAATATAAATTAATCATTGTAAAGATTGTGGCATCACATTATTCTCTACGATAACTAGGCAAGAGAACAATGTGATGCTTTTTGGTCTTTAGGCTTTGTAGATGACTTTCAACATTCGTACGATCTAACGTATATGGAACCAGATTATATTATTGAATCCATAAAAAGAACAGCACGTGAGCTCTTTCGTCAAAATGGCTATCATAAAACCAGTGTGAACACATTGGCAAAAAAAGCTAAGATTGCGAAGGCGACAGTGTACAAGTATTTTGATAGTAAAGAAATGATCCTGCATGCCATTCTCATGGATTATCTTCGTGCGAGTCTGCAGGATATTTTGAAAACAACCAAATATGAAGATGATATGGCTTCGTTTTTGGCGTCTACAATATTGCGGGTAAGCCGACTGACCTATACGGCTTGCAATGAATTGATCGGCTGGGAATTTATCCGGGAATCTGCAAACGCCCAAGAATATTTAAAAACGCTGTCTGAAGATTTGGAATTCCTGCTTCTAAGTACATTCATTCAGAATGAAAAAATAAATGAAGCGATTAGCGAAGAGAAGCTGACCTTTTTGATCAAGTCCAGTAAAAGTATTGTGTTTTCTTTTGCTTTTACGGCTGTCTCAGATGCCGATGTGCGGAAAAACTTTATTTCGTTTCAGAAAGAAATCCTTCCTTATCTTGTTCAGGCAACAGTTCAGTAAAGTTGTTATAACGCGCGCATCCCTTTCTAATTCGCGACGTGATGTCCATTCCTGAAAAAGGTTTACATCTTATCTTTTTTGCTCCTCACTTTTTTATGATGCTCTGCAACGTTCATGCTGTTGCCGGGTTGTATTCGTATTGTGTTCGGACCACCTTCGGAGATGGACACTCTTGCAACTATTATTGACCTGACTCTGAACAGATAATTCCTGTTCAGAGTCGGGTCGGAATCTGGTCAGTATTGGTACACAATCTGTATCGCATCCGAATAAGGTACGAACAATGTCCGAATCTGATCCCCGTATTCTATTCGCTTGAAACTTATCATACCCGTCAGGTACTCGTTTATGCCAGTGATAATCAATGGCTATAAATCATTTATGCAGATGAAAAATCGGTATAAATTTGTATTTTTGCACCCTATGAGTAGAAGAATTCCGCAAGAGAAAAAGTTCTTGAAAGATATTGCCATCATTGATATTGCCGAAGAGGGTAGAGGTGTTGGAAAAACCGAAGATTTGGTTTTGTTTGTAGAAAAAGCTGTTCCCGGTGATGTTGTTGACGTGGAGCTTATGCGCAAGAAAAAGAATTTTGCGGAAGCTCGGGTAACCAGTTTAAAAGAGGCTTCATCTTATCGCGTAGATCCGTTTTGTGAACATTTCGGTGTGTGTGGTGGATGTAAATGGCAGCATATGACCTATGATGCTCAATTAAAATTCAAGCAACAATCTGTCGATAATGCCCTATCGCGTATTGGTAAAGTGGATACTTCAGCGATGGAAAGTATCTTGGGCTCTGCGCAAACGGAATACTATAGAAATAAATTAGAATATACATTTTCCAACAAAAAATGGTTGACTTCAGTTGATGAAGATTCGTCCCAATTGGAAATGAATGCACTGGGTTTTCACGTGCCAGGGCGTTTTGATAAGATTTTAGATATTGATCATTGTTTTTTGCAAGAAAATCCGTCGAATGAAGTTCGCAACAGCATTAGTGATTTTGCGCTTAGTCAAGGTATGACATTCTACGATCTGCGTGAACACACCGGTGTGTTGCGCAATTTGATTATCCGTATCTCGTCAACCGGGGAGATGATGGTGATCGTTGTGTTTGCATATCCTGAAGAAGGACAGGTTGAGTTGTTGATGGAATTTGTTAAAGAGAAGTTTCCGCAAGTCGCTTCCCTGTTATATATCGTAAACCAGAAACGCAATGATACAATCTTCGACCAGGATATTCATGTGTATGCCGGTCGCGATTTTATCTACGAAGAGATGGAGGGGCTACGTTATAAAGTAGGACCTAAGTCGTTTTATCAAACAAACTCTGCACAGGCGTATGAACTGTATAAAATCACACGTGACTTTGCTGATTTAAAGGGGGATGAGTTGGTGTATGACTTGTATACTGGCGCAGGCACAATTGCAAACTTTGTCGCTAAGAAGGCAAGAGAAGTTGTGGGTGTAGAGTATGTTCCCACTGCCATTGAGGACGCTAAAGTGAATTCTTCGATCAATGATATCACGAATACAAAGTTCTACGCTGGAGATATGAAAGATGTGTTGACCCCTTCCTTTATTGCCGAGCACGGTAAACCGGATGTGGTGATTACCGATCCACCACGTGCAGGAATGCACGCTGACGTTGTAGCGCGTTTGTTAGAAATGGAATCGCCGCGTATCGTATACGTCAGTTGCAATGCTGCTACACAGGCACGCGATTTGGTGTTGTTGGGCGAAAAATATGAGGTGAAGCGGATCAAACCGGTAGATATGTTTCCGCATACGCAACACGTAGAGAATGTCGTTTTATTGGAGTTAAAGAAATAATAGCATACCGTATGGAAGTAGAAGATTTATTTGCAGGATCTGCAAGAGAAGAAAATACAGCGTCTACAGCGCAAAGTCCATTGAAGAGTCTGCAGGTAGATCTCGATTTTTATAGTGAATCAATCCGTGAGGTAGCGCAGGAGATTGTTGAAGAAGGTTATTCTGACTATCCTATTTTTGTTGCGCATCAGCATGAAGTTTCTGTTGGTGAAGTGATATTGGATCGCAAGGAATTGGAGACGAAATGGAGCATAAATGCCTCTACATTGGAAGAGTTTGTGGAAATGGATATTATTCAAGAAGATCGTAAGGCTTCTTTTATTCAGAACTATAAACCTGCGAAAGACTATATGTGCTTGTTTGTTGTCGTTGCGGAAGGCGCTAATTTTGTTTTTTATCCATACAAGTGATCAACAAAGAATATTTAAACTTTTTTAACAGTACAAGTGTCAAACTATTACTACTTTTAGCAAAGTAGGTTAGGTGTAACAGGGAATTAATAAGATTGAAATAAATTGTAAGCTGTTCTTGCGGAAATAAATGTTGGATCCAATGAAATTGCTGAGAACCATAGTCGCACGGAAACCAAATTGGGGTAATTGAAGAGAAATAATAGGATGAAGATAATACACATACATATATTAGGGCTTTTTTTACTGTTATTCACCTATTTCGGGGCTTCTGCGCAACAACAGCAGAAGGTTTCGGGGATGGTACTACAAAAGGGTAACGGTAATCGCATTGGGGATGCTGTGGTGCTTAATATGCGCACACACAGGTCTACCTTGAGTAACTCTTTTGGTGTTTTCACGATTGATGCATCGGTAGGAGATTCCTTGTCTTTTACCAAAGTCGGGTATTCACCGGTGAAAACTGTACTGACCAACCTGAACGAGTTTTATGTGGAGTTACAAGAAGGGATACGATTGGAGACCGTCATCGTTGAACGAAAAACGAAAGAGGCCGAATTAAATGATGCCATGAGCAATTACGCTAAAAAGGGCGTTTATAATGGGGGTAAAAATAAGTTCGGGACCTACTTGGGTAGTCCTGCAACGGCGCTTTATAATCTTTTTGGGCGGGAAGCTAAAAATGCAAAACGATTTGGACGGTTTATGGATAGAGAGAAGGATGAGTTACAAGTTGACCGTATTTTTTCTCGGGAGGCTGTTCGGAATTTGACCAAACTGGACAGCACGGAGTTGGATGCTTTTATGATACGCTACCGTCCATCGTTTGATCTTGCTGAGCATTGGGGGCAATATGATCTGATGCATTATGTGCAGCAGTCGCTGGACGATTTTAATGCCAAAGGAAGGCCTAAAGGGGCTCTTTTACCTGATATTGAAGTAAAGACTCAAGAAAAATAAAAACATTTTGCTTTTGTTACTGTTAGCTGATTGTAAGGTCGGAAAAGGTGATTTAAAATTTTGTAGCGTATCAACGTCATTTTCGGAAGTTTTAAGGGCCTTTTTTCGTGTTTTGTAACAAAAAAGTTGATAAGAATATCTTTTGGCACTTTGTTTGATTTTAGTAGAACGGTATTTAATTTGAATATTAAAAGTCTTAGATAGCATACATATGAAAATGAATAGAAAATTGGCTGTATTAGGTTTGACAGTTGCAACCTCAGCTATGTTATTTGGAAGTTGTTCTACCATCCAAAATACGAATAATACAACTAAAGGCGGCGTAATCGGTGGTGTTGCCGGCGGTGCATTGGGTGCATTAATCGGTGGTAAAGCTGGTAATACGGCGATCGGTACATTAGCGGGTGCCGCCATTGGTGGAGCTGCCGGTGTATTGATCGGTAAAAAAATGGATAAGCAAGCTGCTGAGATTTCTAAAACTGTTGAAGGAGCAGAAGTTACACAATCTGCGGAAGGTATCGTGGTTAAGTTTGATTCAGGTATTTTATTCGATTTCAATAAGTCAGACCTAAAAGCATCTGCTAAGGATAATATTGCAAATCTGGTAACAACCTTAAACAAAGAGCAGGGTACTGAAATCTTGGTTATCGGCCATACAGATAATGTAGGTACGTTGGCTGCAAATGAAAAAGTATCTTTGGACCGTGCAAATTCTGTACGTGCATTTGCGGTATCTAAAGGCTTAGCATCTTCGCGTATTAGAACTGAAGGTAGAAACTTTTCTGAACCAATTGCAAGTAACGATACGGAAGCAGGACGTGCTCAAAATCGTCGTGTTGAAATCGTGATTGTGGCAGGTGATCAAATGAAGAAAGAAGCAAAACAACAAGCAGGTCAATAAATCTGATTCAGGACTTTGGTCTTTTCGGAGTCTGTTTGACTTGATTGCGAATCATAGAAAAAGCGCTGATAAATTCAGCGCTTTTTTTGTGGAATACAGCCGTCCGAATTTTTATACGGCCCATTTACGCCTAAAATTTGACAAAGTATAAACCATATTTCTGTCTGACAAACTGTCATTATATGGATTTAAATTTCTAACTTTGTAGTCTTTGAAATAACTAAGGGCTTAAAATCAGATCAGCAAAAGATGAGTATTTGCATTAGTTATTCCATCGAAAATAATAAAAATTATATTCTATTGAATATCGAGCTATGCTAGATTTAACACATACCACTAAGGAACACGACGAATCTCGTCAGGGTGAGGCATTATTATTAGAACAGGATCCGATTTTAAGTAATGGGCGCAAACTGTATATTGAAAGTTACGGTTGCCAGATGAATTTTTCGGATAGTGAGATTGTTGCTTCTATTTTGTTGGATAAGGGATTTGAAACAACCAAGAATTATCAGGAAGCTGATGTGGTTTTTATTAATACCTGTTCAATCCGCGAAAATGCTGAACAGCGTGTGCGCAATCGTCTCAAGGAATTTGAAGCTGCTAAAGCAAAAAATCCCGGAATGATCGTTGGTGTGCTGGGTTGTATGGCAGAGCGTTTGAAATCGAAATTTTTAGAAGAAGAAAAATTAGTGGACGTTGTGGTCGGTCCAGATGCTTATCGCGATCTACCGAATTTGATTGATAAAGTTGACGATGGAGCAAAAGCGGTAAACGTTTTATTGTCTAGGGAGGAAACGTATGCCGATATTAACCCTGTCCGTTTGAATTCAAACGGTGTGACAGCTTTTATTTCGATTATGCGTGGTTGCGACAATATGTGTTCTTTCTGTGTTGTTCCTTTCACACGTGGCCGGGAACGTAGCCGTGATCCACAATCTATCGTGAAGGAGGCCCAAGATCTTTTTAATGCCGGCTATAAGGAGGTTACGTTGTTGGGACAAAATGTGGATTCGTATAAATATACTGCTCCAGTAGCTGAAGGGGAGGAACCGGGTGAAATCATAACATTTGCTAGCTTGCTTACAATGGTTGCTGAAATCAGCCCGCTTTTACGTATTCGCTTCTCTACTTCCCATCCAAAAGATATTACAGATGAAGTTTTATATGCAATAGCTTCGCATGAAAACATCTGTAATTATATTCACTTGCCAGTTCAATCAGGGAACTCTAGAGTATTGGAATTAATGAACCGTACCTATGACCGTGAATGGTATATGGAGCGTGTCGATGCCATCCGTCGTATTATTCCGGATTGTGCTATTTCCACAGATGTTATTACAGGTTTCTGTACTGAAACAGAAGAGGAGCATCAAGAAACATTGTCTATGATGGATTATGTCAAATACGATTTCGCCTATATGTTTGCTTATTCAGAAAGACCAGGTACATTGGCGGCAAAAAGATACGCAGATGATATTCCTGAAGATGTTAAAAAACGTCGTTTGACAGAAGTTATCAATAAACAGCGCGATCATAGTTTATACCGTTATCAACATTTTATTGGCAAAGTTTGTAAAGTGCTTGTTGAGGGATTTTCGAAAAGATCTGAGTTCGATTTCTGTGGCCGTAATGATCAAAATGCATTGGTGGTATTTCCAATTGATCCTCGATTTAAACAGGGCGATTATGTGAATGTACTTATCGAGTCATGTACCTCTGCGACATTATTGGGAAAGATTGTTGATTAAGAAAACTTAGTTTGTTTTATTTCCAACTGGAAATTTATGGATAACCAAGATATAAAGAATAGATTTGGAATTATTGGTAATTCGCCTTTGTTGAATCGTGCTATTGATATTGCACGACAAGTGGCTCCAACTGATATCTCCGTATTAATACAAGGTGAAAGTGGGAGTGGTAAAGAGGTTTTTTCGCATATTATCCATCAATTAAGCTCACGTAAGCATGGCCCTTTTATTGCGGTCAATTGTGGAGCTATACCAGAGGGTACCATTGACTCTGAGTTATTTGGTCACGAAAAGGGTTCCTTTACAGGTGCCCATGAAGCCAGAAAGGGATATTTTGAGGTCGTTGACGGTGGAACAATCTTTTTGGATGAAGTAGGTGAGTTGCCTTTGGGTACGCAAGCAAGATTATTACGTGTATTGGAGTCAGGTGAGTATATACGGGTAGGGTCATCCAAGGTACAGAAGACAAATGTACGTGTGGTTGCTGCGACAAATGTGAATGTATTTGAAGCTGTACAAAAAGGTAAATTTCGCGAAGATCTTTATTATCGTCTGAATACTGTACCGTTGCGTGTACCGTCATTACGTGAAAGACCTGAAGATATCAACTTATTATTTCGTAAGTTTATTGTGGACTTTTCGGAGAAATACCGTACACCTGGGGTTCAATTGACAGAAGATGCACAAAATATGCTGCGCAACTATAGCTGGCCCGGAAACGTACGTCAACTGAAAAATGTTGCGGAGCAAATCGCAGTTTTGGAAAAAGAACGCGTCGTCGATGCCTATACACTTCAAAATTATCTGCCCAATGAATCCCGAACGAGTTTGCCAGCGGTAGTTCCTTCAAATAATGGCGGAAAAGAGGATTTCTCCGAAAGAGATTTGCTGTATAAAGTCTTATTTGATATGAAGAAGGATATGGTTGATCTGAAAAAACTGGTGGTTGAATTAATTCAGAAAGGTGTCGATTCGAGCACATTTGATCAAAATTCCCCTTACATTAATCAGTTGTACCAGGAGATTGAACCACAATTGAAAGCAGAACCAGAAAATTATAATACAACCCCAACGCTCACCATACATTCTCCAGCAAATACGACAAACGTATTAAAAAATCCTGTTGCGCAGGATGAATATCTGCAGGATGCTCAAGAAGTTGAGGAATCTTTATCGCTTGTTGATAAAGAGTCTGATCTTATCAAGAAAGCGCTGAAAAAGCACCGTGGTAAACGTAAAGCTGCTGCGCAAGAGCTGGGAATTTCTGAAAGAACTTTGTACAGAAAAATTAAAGACTTAAATTTAGATTAAGGTTTACAGATGTTGTCAAGAAAAATTTTATATGCTTTTCTCACCACAATCTTTTTGTTTGTAATGAATAGTTGTGGGGTAAAATATGGATTTACTGGGGGATCCATTCCTGAGGGAATGAAAACAGTCAATATTCAATATTTCGAAAATATAGCTCCTTTAGTTTATCCGACCTTAAGCCAGAATTTTACGGAGGCACTGAAAGAGCGTATCCGTAACCAATCTCGATTGAGTCAGGTGAATCAAGACGGTGATGCTACCTTTGAGGGATTTATTACGGAGTATTCGATAAGTCCTGCAGCTGTTGAGGCTGGCACAGACCGAGCAGCGATGAATAGATTGACGATTACAATCAAGGTTACCTATCATAATAAAATTAATCCAAAGGACGATTTTGAACAGCCTTTTACGCGATTCAAAGAGTTTGCAGGAAATCTTCAGAGTGCGCAGGAAGAGACCTTGGGTAAAGAAATTATTCAAATGCTAACTGAGGATATATACAATAAAGCGTTTGCTAATTGGTAATTCTATTTCCAAGATGAATCTTAATATATCATTATCCAATAACGAGCTTTTTTTTCAAGCAATCAATCGTCCCGACACTGTGGCGGAAGATGTTGTTTTAGCATTGATTGAAAGATACCCTTATGCCCAAAGCCTGCGATTTGTCTATGAACGCAAAGTTTTTGGCAAGCAAAGTTCAGTTCAGAATTTATCGTCCACTTTGCTCTATGCATCTTCTCCGAGTTGGTTGTATGAATTTATGCATTGTAAATCAGTGGAAGAGCCTGATGCAGTCATGCAGTCAGATGAATTCCCGGTGGATGGAGCACTTCGTGACGATGATGGCATTATCGAAATTGAAGCTGATCGTGAAACGGTAGCTGAACCAGTTTTATCCAAGATTGAGGTTGATGAATTGGATCGTTTGATTCAAGCCGGGGTTGCAAAAGATTATTTTCGGTCAAACGATCAGCAGCAAGAAAATAGTGTCGATTCAGAGGAACCTGCATTAGTAGTACCTGTTGTAGCGGAAGCTGTTGCCAATACAATGGATGATGGTCAGGAGCGTGTTTCGGTCTATGATGACGATACCATGCCCTACAGTTTCTTATGGTGGTTGCATAAGACGAGATTAGAATATGCTGATACCTATCAGCCCTATGTAAAATCTCCATTACGCCCAATGACGCCCTCGAATGACGATATTGCTAAAATTCATGAGAAACTGGATAATCAGCTACTCGATCAACAGATCAGGGAGAATATCTTTCATTTGCAATCGCCTGAAGCAAAGTTAAGTGATGAGGTTAAAACGACAATCTCTTTTCAAATACCGCGTAAAACAGACGAGGTAATCGAAAAATTTATTCGTGAAGAACCTATGATTCAGCCCCTGCAAGCAGAAAAGTTAGACTTGGAGAATAAAGCTAGAAAAAGTTCGGAAGATCAGCATTCACTTGTTACCGAAACACTTGCCAAGATCTATGTGGAACAGGGCTTATATCCAAAAGCAATAGAGGTTTACAAAAAATTAGTTTTGAAATATCCAGAAAAAAATGCTTACTTTGCGGCACGCATAACAGAATTAGAAAAGAAATTAAATTAATAACATAAAGAGATGCAAGGATTATTAATCGGTCTAATCATATTAGCTAGTATTATTTTAGCGTTTTTGGTTCTAATCCAAAATCCAAAAGGAGGAGGTTTGTCATCAGGTTTTTCAGGTGGAACGAATCTTATGGGAGTAAAACGTACAGGTGACTTTTTGGAAAAAGGTACCTGGATTATGGTTATTGCCATTATGGTATTTAGCTTAGGTGTAAATGTTATTGGTACGTCTCCAAGCACATCTAAAGGTGGATTGGGCGGTCAAATCGAAGCGCCTAAACAACAAGGTCCATTGAATTTGGGTACTGGACAACAGCCTGTTGGTGCTCCGGCGGGACAAGGGCAAGCTGCTCCGGCTCAATCGCAAGAAAAGGCTCCAGTGACTACACCGACAACAAAACCAGCAGAAGAAGCTAAGAAATAGTTGTCAGTAAAAAATGATGAGCCCCGTTTGTTTGTACAGACGGGGCTTTTTTATGTTCGATATTTTGTCTAAGGCAGGTATGTAGCGATAAATTTATTGGTCTGTCTGTCGACGGAAGTAAGACTGACAGACTGGGAATGACAGTGTGACAGCAAAATGAATTTTTGTCGATGGAGATATTAACTTTTCTGTGAAAAATTGTCTTATAAGCTGTCTTATTTACAATTGGCATAAAAGATGATGTGTTTATAGCGATTATAACATTAAAATAAATTCAATAACAGATAAAAAGTAAATTAATTATGGCATTAAGTATCAAACCTATCGGAGACAGAGTAGTAGTAGAAGCTGCTCCAGCAGAAGAAAAAACAGCTTCAGGGTTGTATATCCCCGATACAGCAAAAGAAAAACCATCTCAAGGTACAGTAGTTGCTGTAGGTACAGGTAAAGTTGACGAACCGTTAACTGTGAAAGTTGGTGACAAAGTATTATACGGAAAATACGCAGGTACTGAAATTACTTACGAAGGAAAAGAGTACTTAATTATGCGTGAGTCTGATATTTACGCGGTTATCTAATTAATAGGAACAGTTTATTTAAAACGAGCGTACTGGCTCAATTAAAAATTCAATAGGTTATTTTAGTGAAGCTGTAAAATTGGACGTGTAAAAAATGAATCGGTTTACGGTTTAATTTAAACTCGAATTACACTTCTTAGAAATACTAAATACTCATATAAAAATGGCAAAACAAGTAAAATATAACGTTGAGGCTCGCGAGGCCCTTAAAAAAGGTGTAGATACTTTAGCGAATGCAGTTAAAGTAACATTGGGTCCTAAAGGACGTAACGTAATTATTGAGAAAAAATTTGGTGCTCCAGTAATTACTAAAGATGGTGTTTCGGTGGCGAAAGAAATCGAATTGAAAGACGCTTTAGAAAATATGGGTGCACAAATGGTAAAAGAAGTAGCTTCCAAAACAGCTGATCAAGCTGGTGACGGTACGACTACTGCTACTGTATTGGCACAAGCAATCGTTGCTCCAGGTATCAAATCTGTGGCTGCTGGAGCTAATCCAATGGATCTAAAACGTGGTATTGACAAAGCTGTTGCAACTGTTGTTGCTAACTTGAAATCTCAATCTCAAGAAGTAGGTCAAGACAATAATAAAATCAAACAAGTTGCTACTATTTCAGCAAACAACGACGAAGTAATTGGTGCTTTGATTGCTCAAGCAATGGAAAAAGTAGGTAACGACGGCGTTATCACTGTTGAAGAAGCAAAAGGTACTGAAACAGAAGTAAAAACTGTAGAAGGTATGCAATTTGACCGTGGTTATTTGTCTCCATATTTTGTGACCAATTCTGACAAAATGGAAGCGGAATTAGATAATCCATACATTTTGATCTACGACAAGAAAATCAGCAACATGAAAGAGTTGTTGCCTATCTTGGAGAAACAAGTTCAAACTGGTAAACCATTATTGATCATTGCTGAAGACTTAGATGGTGAGGCATTGGCAACATTAGTTGTTAATAAAATCCGTGGTTCATTGAAAGTTGCGGCTGTTAAAGCTCCAGGTTTCGGTGACCGTCGTAAAGCAATGTTAGAAGATATCGCTATCTTAACTGGTGGTACTGTTATCTCTGAAGAAAGAGGTTTCAAATTAGAAAATGCTGAGTTATCTTACTTAGGTCAAGCTGAAAAAGTTCAAGTTGACAAAGATAACACAACGATTATCAATGGTTCTGGTATTGTAGAGGATATTAAAGCACGTGTTGCTCAAATCCGTTCACAAATCGAAACAACAACTTCTGACTACGATCGCGAAAAACTACAAGAACGTTTAGCAAAATTGTCAGGTGGTGTAGCCGTGTTATATGTCGGTGCAACTACTGAGGTTGAAATGAAAGAGAAAAAAGACCGTGTTGATGATGCTTTACACGCAACTCGTGCAGCTGTTGAAGAAGGTATTATCGCTGGTGGTGGTGTTGCCTTCATTCGCTCAACTGAAGCTTTGGTAAACCTTAAAGGTGACAACGAAGATGAGCAAATCGGTATTGACATCATCAAACGCGCTATCGAAGAGCCATTACGTCAGATCTGTAATAACGCTGGTATAGAAGGTGCAGTAATCGTTCAAAAAGTGAAAGAAGGAACTGCAGATTTCGGTTACAATGCACGTACAGACCGTTACGAAAACTTAATCGCTGCTGGTGTAATTGATCCAACTAAAGTATCTCGTGTAGCATTGGAAAATGCAGCTTCAGTTGCTTCAATGCTATTAACTACAGAGTGTGTATTGGCTGATGAAGCTGAAGAAAACCCTGTAGGTGCTGGTGCTCCTCCAATGGGTGGCGGTATGGGTGGAATGATGTAAGATCATCCCATTTCTAAATAAAAAAGAAAGGCTCATTTGGAATTCCAAATGAGCCTTTCTTTTTGTTCTTTAATAGCCTTTTGCCGTATCGTCTCCACGCGGGTCGGCTCCTGTCTGTAATTTACCATTTGGTAATACAAGTATATTCTCCACGCGACCGATTGTCCCTCTCGGATTTATCGTATAGCCATCTTTTGTCAATCGATCACGTAGATTGACATCGATTGCGTTATTTTCAACGTCAATACGATCAGGAAGCCATTGATGATGAAATCTTGGCAGGCTCACAGCTGATTGGGCATTTTGTCGGAAGTCAATAACGTTGAGGATGGTCTGAAAAACAGAGGTAATAATAGTTGATCCTCCAGGGGTTCCTACAACCATAAATAGTTTGCCATCTTTTTCTACAATAGTGGGTGTCATTGAGCTGAGCATCCTTTTGCCGGGCTGAATCTCGTTCGCTTTTTCCCCAGTAAGCCCATACATGTTTGGGACACCGGTCTTTACGGAGAAATCGTCCATTTCATTGTTTAGGAGAAAACCTGCGCCCTCCACAAACACTCCTGAGCCATAAGAATCATTAAGTGTTGTTGTAATGGATACTGCATTCCCTTGCTCGTCTACGATATTGAAATGTGTCGTTTGTTCACTTTCATAGCCAGGAATGACATCTGCATTGACATCTTTGCTTAATGTCGCTTTATGGAAATTGAAAGAATGGAGTTTATGCGCATTTGAGGCAGAGTCAATAAGCTGTTGGACGGGTACCTTAATGAAATCAGGATCTCCCAAATACTTAGCCCGATTGGCATATACATAACGTTCAGCTTCTACCATGACACGGATGGTTGAATCGCTTTGAAAGCCCCAGCGCTCAAGTGGAAATTGTTCGACTGATTTGAGCAGGGCTAAAAGAGATGTTCCTCCACTCGAAGGCGGCGGCATGGAAATTACTTTATGGCCCCGATAATTTGTGGAAATTGGCGTTCGCCAAAGCGCCTGATAATCCAGTAGATCTTGATGATTAATAATACCTTTCCCTTTACCCATTTCGGCAACAATGAAGTCGGCCGTTTTACCTTTATAGAAACCGTCTCGGCCTTCGATTGCAATTCTTTCCAGTGTTTTTGCAAGTTCCTCCTGGATAAATAGGTCACCTGCTCGCCAAACTGTGGTTTTGATAATTGCAGCACCGGCAGGGTTCAGTTTGACAAAACGCTCTTTATGGCTTTCAAACTCATTGGCTTGTCGTTGACTGATTTTAAACCCTGTTCTGGCTAGCTGTATTGCTGGGAGTAAGAGATCTTTCCATTGTAATTTGCCGTACTTTCTGTGTGCTTCCCACATACCAGCAACAGATCCAGGGATACCAGAGGCCAATTGACTATAAAGGCTCAACTCAGGAATAACATTGCCTTGGGCATCGAGATACATATCCCGGGATGCTTTTAGAGGGGCCTTCTCACGAAAATCTAAGGCATCTAAATTACCCCGATGATCGCGGTAGAGCATAAAGCCACCGCCGCCAATATTTCCTGCATTGGGATAAACAACTGCAAGAGCAAATTGCACGGCAACTGCAGCATCTATTGCATTCCCACCTTGTTTTAAAATCTTTACCCCGACCTCTGAAGCCAAAGGATGTGCTGTGACAACGGCAGCCTTATTAAAAGTACTGACCTGCTCAACCTTAGTATTTAGCTGCTGTCTTGTCGCACAAGAGGCAAAGCATATGCTTGCTATGAGCGAATAGGTTATGAATTTATACATCGTACGCGATTTAAAATTTAAATATTATCTCAGAGAGTTGTACAAACAATACTACTCTTGGTTATTTAAGTTTTTCGTTGTTTTTATGGCGGTCGGCATCCCGAATTGATTTCTTTTGAAGATTTTGTTCCAAAGCTGCTGTTAGATCAATTCCCGTTTGATTGGCAAGGCACATCAAAACGAATAATACATCGGCCATTTCATCTGCTAAATTAACTTCTTTGTCTGATTTTTTGAAAGATTGTTCTCCGTATTGCCGAGCCATTATTCGGGCAACTTCACCGACTTCTTCCATGAGTATGGCGGTGTTTGTCAACTCGTTGAAATAACGTACTCCGGTACTATTGATCCATTTGTCAATAACCTCTTGTGCTTCTTTAATTGTCATCCTGTTCAATAAAAAATTAAAAGTTGTCCTTATCTTTTGTGTCCATGACGATGGTAACTGGCCCATCATTCAGTAGGTCGATTTTCATATCTGCTCCGAATATGCCAAGTTGAACCTCTTTTTGAAGCAATTGACTTAATAATAAAGCCATCTCTTCATACATTGGTTTGGCTTTGTCCGGTTTTGCTGCCCTGATAAAAGAGGGCCTGTTTCCTTTTTTTGTTTGAGCAAATAGGGTGAATTGTGAGACGAGTAAGATGTTTCCGTCTACATCCTGTATCGACTTATTCATCAGACCTTGTTCATCCTCGAAGATGCGTAAGTTGATGAACTTCTGTCCTAACCATTTCAGATCTTCTATTGTGTCTGCTTCTTCAACTCCTAATAAAATCATTAGACCCTGCTGGATCTGGCCTGTAATCTGATTATCTACCGTACAAGAGGCGTTTTTCACTCGTTGTATAACTGCGCGCATAATGAAAAGTATAAAATCAAAGGTAAAAATTCCGATTGTTAAACACGATGGGAAATTCAGTTTTCTCCTGAGTGTACATAGAAACGTCCCTTTCTCCCGAAGGAAAAAGGGACGCTAATTATGCTAAAGGATTTGGTCGGAAGCGATCTTCAGTCCGCCTTCCCAGCTGTTAATGCGTTTGGAATTAGATGGCTATTATACAGTGTGGTTTAGAATTTGAAATTCAAGCCCAGTAAGAAATTCGTTGGCGCTTGTGGGAAATAGAAATTATAATATTTCCGGGTATCACCTTCCATCCAGCCAAAGGTATAGCCATTGGCCTCGTACTTCTCGTTCAATATATTGTTGACCTGTAAGGTTGCACTGATGTTTTTGATACCTAATGCTGTAAAGTTATAGTTTGCTAACAGATTGTTGACAAAATAAGAGGAAATGCTTCTTTCTTTCGCAGATGAATTGTCCAGGTATTGTCTTCCTACAAATTTGGATAGAAGCGAAAATGTAAGTGATGTTATTGGGGTGTAAGAAAAATTACTTGACAAAATAGTTCCTGGCGATAAAGCAATGTTTGTTTTCGAATAAAATATCCTTGTATCGCCAATGACCTCTTCAAAGTCTTTAATTTTATTTTGGCTGAAACTAGCGGTTGCTTTCCAGTTGAACTGTTTGCTGATGTTCCATGATCCATCGAATTCAAGACCCATTCTATAGCTATCATTGACATTTTGTCGAATTGGGGAGCCCGTATCGCTGATTTCACCGGTTGGAATCAACTGATCCTTGTAAAACATGCCATATCCATTCAACCCGATGTTGAATTTTTCATTGATAAAACGATAACCCAATTCAATGTCCTGCATTTTCTCAGGGGTAGGATCTGGTAAGGCGCTATTTTTTTCTATAAAATCCTTGCGAACAGGTTCTTTTTGTGCAAAGGCATAAGAAGCGTATACGTTTGAATGGTCATTTAGCAGATAAGTTGCACCGGCTTTAGGATTCAGGAAATTAAACTTAGGATGATAATTATAATTTTTTACCTTATCATCATCACCATACATGTGGTAATCTACATTCCGATATTGAATATCGGCCATTAATATCCATTTTTCTAGTTTGTAATCGACTTTTAAGAAATTGCTAAAATCATTTTTTTGTGATTCCCCATAATAATATTTGTCGTCAAGAAAACCTGTCGATGCATACTGTGCCCAAATCACCTGGCCATAATGTTTTCCTTTGTATTGGTTATAAGCTCCACCCCAAGTCATTTCAAGTTGATCATTCGGTCTGTAATTCAGGGCATAGGTCATGCCATAAAAATAATTATCCAGCCATCTCCTGCGGACAAGATCCGTTTTTTGTATGGTATCTTTACCAATGATGACGTTAGGCAAACCGTATTTACTTAGTTTATCTCCCGGTCTCATTTCTTCATAGTAACCATAACCTCTTGTATAGTGTAAGGCTGTATTGAGCGTCAATTTGTCGTTCAGTATATTGGTATAATGAAGTTGATGATGTTTCTGCGTATAATTATCTGTTTGATTTTTATACGTGTATAGGTTATAATTCCGGCCAGCGTTCATGAAACGATCCTTCTCGGCACCGGAAATTTCGAGTGCATTATCAGCATAATCATCCATGCGCGACCGATCTCCTGTAATCAATGGTTCAGGAACGCCATTCCAGGCTTGATAGGTCTTTTCTTTTCCCCAGAATACAATTCCTTTTAAAATATGTTTTTTGCCATAATAGCCTCCGTCCACATAGAAAGATTGTAAGTCTGAACTACCTCTTTCGATGTAACCATCGCTACTTATTCGAGATAATCTGGCATTGAAGGCAAATTTGTCGTCAATTAGTCCGGTACCAACTTTGACCGTATTTTTCCAAGTATTATAAGAGCCAAATGAATTGTTGAGTTCTGCGTAAGGGGTTTCTACTAGAGTATTGGACTGAATATTCAATGAGGCTCCAAATGATCCGGCACCATTCGTCGAGGTCCCAATACCACGCTGAACTTGGATGCTCTCGGTAGAAGAGGCAAAGTCGGGAAGGTTTACAAAAAAGGAACCCATGCTCTCCGCATCATTTAGGGGGATTCCATTGAGTGTTACGTTGATTCGTTGATTGTCGGATCCCCTGATCGTCATTCCTGTATAACCTATGCCCGCACCGGCATCGGAATTCACCTGCACGGATGGGGTCTGATTTAGAAGAAATGGGATATCCTGGCCGAGGTTGTTACGTGTTATTTCTTCTTTGGAGATATTTTTAAAGGTTGTTGGGGCATTCCTTTTGGCACGGGTAGATTGAACAAGCACTTCTTCCATTTGAATGGTATTCGGTTCTAATGCTACGGTGAGCTCCAAATTGTCTTTAACATCCACATTTCGGCTCCATGTTTTATATCCAAGAGAAGATACCTGAATCTGGTGTTTACCTGTATTGATACGGTATAGTTTGATCAGTCCATTTGTGTCCGATTGGCCAGCGAAGGATGCTTGTCCATCTATGGATATGGAAACATACTGCAAAGGGGTCTGATTGGTATTGTCTACAGCTTTAATTGTCAGATTTTGTTGCGCAATGGCAATTTGGCTTGAAATAGTAGCTAAGGAGCTACAAATCAAAAATTTGATCATGGTAATGTATTTTGTTTGAGTTAAACAAATCATAGCAAGGGGTTACTATGACCGCACTATTTAACTAACCTCTCCCTACGCCAGCATTATCTGGATCAGGTGTACAGAATTTAATCTGTTGGGTATAATCTCAGCCTTTATTTGTGTTCCTGACAAAACAAGGCACCCCTATTCGATGCTGCGAATATATAAATTTAAAATTGAAATGAAGTATAAAGAAGTAATTTATGACAAATACAAAAGAGGGTATTTATGCTATTATTTCTTTTTGGTTAAAATTTTGTGCAAATTGTTGTTTTTGGTATTTATTGTTCTTTTTAGGTACCTTGGCATGAATTTTTCTACTAGGGTATGTATTCATACAGGTCAAAAATTTTTAGTTACTAAATTGATAGTGAGGAGATAAAATGTTAAAGTATTTAAGCGCTAATTATATTCTGCCGATTACTTCAATGCCAATAAAAGATGGCATTGTTTCGGTGGATGAGGAGGGGGTAATTCAAGGTATCTATGACCCAACTTCATTTACACCTTCAGATAAAGCGAAGGTTGAGAAATATGAAGGAGTGATAATTCCAGGTTTTATCAATGCACATTGCCACATTGAATTGTCGCATATGAAAGGTATTGTTCCTAAAGGTACAGGGCTTCCGAGCTTTCTCAGTAAGGTGATGACAACGCGGTCGGCGTCGATGAAAAAAATAGACGAGGCTATGGCAAAAGCCGATCGAGAGATGTACGAAAATGGTATTGTCGCAGTCGGAGATCATGCCAACACCGATAATTCCTCAAAATTGAAAGAAGATTCACAGCTCCTATATCACACCTTTGTGGAGGTACTCGGAATTGAACCTGAAGAAGCGGACTTTAAGTTAAAGGAGGCTAAATCGTTGACGCAGGAGTTTAGGAATGGGCATGTATCCATTACGCCGCACGCGCCCTATTCTTGTTCGAAGGTCCTTTTCAAAAAATTCAAGAAGATGGTTCCGGAAACAAATATTATCAGTATTCACAATCAAGAAAGTGAAGAGGAGAATAAATTGTTCCGTTATAAAATGGGAGAGTTCTTGGACTTTTATAAAAGTATAGGGAAAAACGCCGATGCGATTAAGGCACAGGCAAGAAACTCGATTCAGTCTTATCTTCCTTATTTACCTTACCCCAATAAATTATTGTTGGTTCATAATACCTATACCTCGCTGAAAGATCTGGATTTTGTAGAGCGCATGGATCGTGATGTGATGTGGTGTCTTTGTCCAAAGGCCAATCTTTATATTGAAGGAACATTACCAAAGGTTCAGAATTTTATGAATGCCGGACAGCGTTTAGTAATCGGAACGGACAGTTTAGCTTCAAACGACACATTGTCTATTTTGGAGGAGCTAAAGGTATTGCATGCGCACTTTGAAGATCTCGATTTCTTGCAGACCATTCAATGGGCTACAATCAATGGCGCTATCGCGTTGAACATTGAGGATGAATTTGGGTCACTCGAAGTGGGTAAAAAACCAGGGATTGTGTTGTTGCAAGGGATGGAACACATGCGCCTAAATGAAGATGTTAAGGTAAAACGTTTAGCGTAGTATTTAATTCCCTAAAACTTCTGTACTTTTGCTCTTATTGAATCGTCCATGGCTGTAATAACGAAACTATAGTCATGGTAAGTTCCATCTGACCGATGGAAGAAAAAATAAGTTACAGATGAAACATTTGAATATTTCAATAAGAGGTAAAGTACAAGGAGTCTTTTTTAGATTGACAACCAAGGCGGTTGCGGATCAGGTCGGTGTTAGGGGCTTTGTTGTCAATTTAAAAGATGGTTCTGTTTATATCGAGGGCGAGGGCGATGATTTTGCACTGGATTCATTGTTGGAGTTCTGCCAAGAAGGGCCCGAGGGAGCAATTGTTGAAAGTGTTGAGGTAAAGGAAGGCGAAATGAAGGGCTTTTCCAATTTTGAAGTAGTTAAAAGAGTTCAATCTTAAGTCTTTTCGCCTTGTCAGTACTCAAAAAATTCGCTGGACAGACCATGATTTATGGTCTGAGTACGATTATAGCACGTATGCTGTATTTCGTCATGACGCCATTGTATGTCCTCAAATATCCACCTGCTTCCTACGGAATATTTACCAATATGTACGCTTGGGCGTCCATGATCAATGCTGTTTTGGCATTTGGTATGGAAACGACTTTTTTTAGGTTTCTCCAAAAAGTCGAAGAAAAGGATAAGAAGCAGGTTTTCAATAATAGTTTTATCGTCATTGCCACTCTGGCAACATTATTTTTTATAACGGCCTTTGTCTTTGCGGGTACTTTTGGTAGCTGGTTGAATAAGGGAACCTATAATGCCGATTACGAGAGCTATGTGAAGTATTTTGCCCTCATATTGGCATTGGATGCTTTAGCTATTGTTCCTTTTGCGAAATTGAGATCGGAGGGAAGGCCTATTCGATTTGGTGCTATTAAATTGGCCAACATCGGTATTATGGTTATTCTTAACCTATTCTTTATTGCGCTAGTTCCCTATTTGATAAAAGATGGTGGTGCTTTGGGCACTTGGTGTTCCGGCTGGTATAGAAATGAATGGATAGGTTATGTATTTATTTCCAACATTGTAGCAAGTGCGGCGACCTTTCTATTGCTTCTGCCTGAAATGAAAGGGTTTTATTTTAAACCCGAAAAGCAGCTAATCTTAAAGATGCTATCCTATAGCTTTCCGATTTTAATAGCCAATATTTCTTATATCATCAACGAAAATTTAGATAAAATTGTATTGCCAATCTACCTGCCTAAGGATATTGGTGATCGCGATTTGGGTATCTATGGAGCCGTTGGAAAATTGGCGATGTTTCTGAGCATTTTTGTTCAGGCTTTTCGATTGGGGGCAGAACCATTTTTCTTTTCTTATGCAAAAAATGCAAATGCGAAAAAGACCTATGCGTTAATTATGGAATATTTCGTCATTGCCATGATGTTAGTCATGTTGGGGATTACAGCGAATATTGACTGGCTGAAGTATTTTATTAAAGGAAATGTGGAAACACGTGACTTATATTGGTCTGGATTATTCATTGTTCCTTTGTTGCTGTTCAATTATGTGCTGCTGGGCATCTATATGAATCTTTCGGTATGGTATAAGCTTTCTGATCAAACGCGGTACGCTTTGTATATTTCATTGGTAGGCGCGGGAATAACCATCGTGGCAAATTATTATCTGATTCCGAGATACAGCTATGTGGGAGCATCAATAGTCACATTTTTAGCCTACTTTGCTATGGTTGTGCTATCTTATGTATGGGGGCAAAAACATTATCCTATACCTTATAAATTGGGAAAGATCCTGATATATATATTTGCGGGAATATGTTTCTCCTACCTTTCCTACTTTGTGTTTCATCATAATGTCTTTATTGGCAATGGGCTTTTAGTTGCTTACATTGGAGGTGTATTTTTGATGGAACGAAATCAGCTCAAGCGATTCCTCAAGAAAGATGCATAATAAAAAAGGTCGTCCTAAGTCAACTTAGGACGACCTTTTTCTTTATAAATCGCAGACTTCAGGATTATACCATTTCTGCTGAGAAATTGTGTTCAATTTCATGAAGTACCTCAAGAATCTCTGCCTGGCTTTGTAAGCTGACTAATTTCATGCGGTGTTCTTTAAAGTTGGGGATTCCTTTGAAGTAATTCGCATAATGCCTACGCATTTCAAAAATACCCAATTTGTCACCTTTCCATTCGATGGATTTGTTGAGATGTGTTCGGCAAACCTCGACACGTTCGGCAATGGTAGGTCCTTCTAAACGTTCACCGGTATTGAAAAAATGTTTGATTTCTCTAAAGATCCAGGGATATCCGATTGCTGCACGGCCAATCATAATGCCATCCACTTCAAACTCCTGGCGCCATGCTGCAGCTTTTTCGACAGAGTCCACATCGCCATTGCCAAAAATTGGGATTTTGATACGCGGATTACGTTTGATATCCCGAATCATGGACCAGTCCGCCTGACCCTTATACAATTGTGCGCGCGTACGTCCATGAATAGCCAGTGCTTTGATTCCTACATCTTGTAGTCTTTCAGCAACTTCGTATACATTTTTTGTGTTGTCATCCCAGCCAAGACGTGTTTTCACCGTTACGGGTAAATCCGTAGCCTCAACGACAGCTTTGGTCATTGCAACCATTTTATCGATGTCCTGTAGCAGGGATGAGCCAGCTCCTTTACAGACTACTTTTTTAACAGGGCAGCCGTAATTGATGTCGATTAAATTAGGCCCCGCTTTTGTGCAGATTTCAGCAGACTGACGCATACTTTCAATATCTCCACCGAAGATCTGGATGCCAATAGGACGTTCATACTCAAAAATATCCAATTTTTGAATTGACTTTGCAGCATCCCGAATTAACCCTTCCGAAGAAATAAATTCAGTATACATTAAATCAACACCATTCTGTTTGCACACATAGCGAAACGGAGGATCACTTACATCCTCCATCGGAGCTAATAACAAAGGGAATTTACCCAAATCAATATTTTCACCAATCTTGACCGACATCTTCGATAATTTTTTACAAAGGTACAAAATTTGGCATTAGTATAAAGTTAACTCACTGTCACGAGTTTAAAGCCTATTTTTGATCTCTTCAGACCCTGTTGAAACGTTGACGGCTTGAATCGCCAGCCCTGCCAAATCGATAATTAAATGAACGTACCGCCCTTCTGCTGTCAGAGTTCGATTTCCCTATATTTCTCTTACAAAGTCTTTGATAGCTTGTCCAGGATCACCTGTCTTCATGAAATTTTCGCCAATTAAAAATCCCTGGAATCCTGCTTTTTTCAAGGCTTTAATTGTCGAGGGGTCAGCTATACCGCTCTCAGATACTTTAATATATTCTGTTGGTATTTTGTCTAGGAGATCGTAAGAATGCTGGATGTCGACTGAAAAATCTTTCAGATTTCTATTATTGACACCAATTGCGTCAATGTCATCGAAAAGATTATCTAATAGCTCCTGTTCGTTGTGCACCTCAAGTAAGACATTTAAACCCAATTGATGCGCATAGGCTGCAAATTCCTGAACTTCCTCTTTTTTCAGACATGCTGCAATTAAAAGGATGATGTCTGCGCCATACGCTTTTGCTTCGGCGATCTGATACTTATCGACGATGAATTCTTTTCTTAAGATAGGAATGCTAATAGCCTCACGTGCTTTCGATAGATCTTCTAAATTGCCTTTGAAAAATTCCCCATCCGTAAGAACAGACACCGCTGAAGCACCTGCCTCCTCGTAGGCCTTTACAACATCTTCCACTGCTGAAGTGCTATTGATGTCTCCTTTTGATGGCGACGCTCTTTTGTATTCAGCTATAATTCCTGTTTTTTCAGGGTCAAGAATAGATTCTCTCAACGATAGACAAGCTACACTGAAATAGGGATAGTTTAATAATTCCTCCAAAGGAACTAAAGCTTTTGCTTGTTCTACTTCTATTTTTTTTCGTTCAATGATTTTATCAAGTATAGTCATTTTTTTAGATGTTAGATTCCCAACCAGTTTTCAATTAATTTCTTACCATTTGTGGTCAATACCGACTCTGGGTGGAACTGCATTCCCCTTACATCGTATTCAGTATGGGTTAAGGCCATAATGATGCCATTCTCGTCGATCGCCGTTACTTTGAGGCTAGCCGGTAAGGTGTCTTTGTTTACGGCCCAAGAATGATAGCGTCCTATTTTGGAATCTTTTGGGAAGTCCTGAAACAATTTTTCTGACTCATCAACAACGGTAATATTTGTTGCTACGCCATGCAAAGGTTTTTCCATATTGAACAGAGTACCACCAAAAACCTCTGCGATCGCCTGTTGGCCCAAACAAATGCCCAATATACTTTTATGTGGAGCATAGGTACGGATAACATCAAGCAATAATCCAGCTTCTTCTGGAATACCTGGGCCGGGCGAAAGAAGTATTTTATCGAAAGCATCAATATCTTCCAGCTTAAATTTATCATTTCTCCATACAACGTACTCTTGATCTAATTCCTGTAACAAATGGACCAAGTTGTAGGTGAACGAATCGTAGTTGTCTATAACGACTATTTTATTGTTGCTCATAACCTTTTGCTATAAAATCTTGATTAATGTAATTTTCAATTTCCTGGAATATCGATTGAATAAATTCGGTTGGCAAATTAAATCTTTTTGCCAGTACTCCATAATTAATACCTAGGTTCCGAATAATATGCTGCTCTTCGTTTTGCGCATCCTTGAAGGACTTGCCTTTGTTAATATAGGTTTTTCGTAACGCCAATAGCTCAACGATGCGGTTATCAATGGTTTCTACCGAATCATGGATATGTTGCTTGTTGACACAGTATTCCAATGGTCTGATCATAATGTTTCTGCTAATTGTAATGCTTTTCGTAGCGCGGCAATTTTGTTATTTACTTCTTGTAGCTCCATTTCAGGATCTGAATTTAGTACAATACCACCGCCGGCCTGATAATGTAAGGTGTTTTGCTTACTTAAGAAGGAACGAATCATAATGGCATGATTAAAGTCGCCGTTAAAACCCATGAATCCAATTGCACCCGAATAAAATGAGCGTTGTAATCCTTCATAACGATCAATCAATGTCAAAGCCATATGTTTTGGAGCACCTGAAAGTGTGCCCGCGGGATACGTATCGCCTACGATGTCAAATGGATTGATATTATCTTTTAATGTGCCCGTTACTTTGGAGACCAAGTGGATAATATGGGAGTAATATTGTGGTTCCATGTAGGACTCAACTTTAACTTGAGTACAATGTCTGCTTAAGTCATTGCGGGCAAGATCGACGAGCATGACGTGTTCTGAAGTCTCTTTTGGGTCTTCTTTGAGTTTGGTGGCTATTTTTTGATCTTCCGCCATGTTGCCTGTTCGTTTAAATGTTCCTGCAATAGGGAAAATCGTCGCTTGTTTTCCGTGAATACGCAATTGAGCTTCAGGCGATGATCCGAAAAGTTTGAAGTCACCGTAGTCAAAATAGAAAAGGTAAGGTGAGGGGTTGATGGAGCGGAGCGCACGATAGACATTGAATTCATCACCAGAGAACGGTGTCTTAAAGCCTCTGGATGGAACAATCTGGAATACATCGCCGCGTTGGATATGTTCTTTCATCTTCTTGACCAGCTGACGGTGTTCTTCATCGGTACGATTGGAGCTTTCCTCACCAGCTAGTTTGAAGGTATATTCAGGAAAATTTTTGTTCTGAATAAGGAACTGCATTCTTTCAAGTTCTGATTCTTCGTCATCCAGCAGATGTTCAAAAATATAGAGTTGGTTGCGGAAGTGGTCGATGGCAATGACATATTTATAAACATGATATTGCATAAACGGTATTTTACGCGCTGGATCTACCGTTGTTGTGAGTTTGATGTCCTCAAAGTGTTCAATACAATCGAAGGTGAAGTAACCGAATAGGCCATTGGAGATCAAGTTAAGTTCAGCAATTGTATGATCTTCGAAGGAATTTCTAAAATCGGAAACTTCTTGACGTAATTCGATTTCGTGCGCACTTTTTACGATACGTTCTCTGCCGGGATAAGTGAGCGTCAGCTCTTTCTCATCGAGCTGTATTCCGGCGATTGGTTGACAACAGATGTAGCTGATGTTGTTGTCTCGACTATGGTAGTCGGAGCTTTCCAATAACAAGGAGTTTGGAAAGATATCTCTTAGGCGAAGATAGATGCTCACGGGGGTAGTTGTATCCGCAAGCAACTTTCTGGTTTGTGTTTTGAATGTATACTTCATTTTTGTGTCTTATCTTCTTGTTGCAAATTATGTATAAAAAAACCCCGATACTGGTCAGCATCGGGGTTGGAATTTCCATAAATGGTTTTGGTTGATTATGAAATATTATGACAATACCAATTAGTTCCCGATGCTTATTGCTTCAGGCCACCACCAATTTGTATTTGTATATCTTCGTGTCATTATTACACAAATTTATAAAAAAAAATAAATAAGCAAACTTTTTGTGACAAAAAAACAAAAATTCACCTTATTTCTTAATCATTTAATAAATCAGGACGTCTTTCTTGTGTTCTTTTTAACTGTTGTTCATCTTTCCATGCAGCGATTTTTGCCTCATGACCGCTAAGGAGAATATCAGGTACTTTGTGGCCTTTCCAGTCTGCAGGGCGTGTATAGATAGGCGCATCAAGTAATCCATCCTGAAAAGAATCTGAAAGCGCGGATGTTTCATCCGACAAAACTCCGGGTATCAGGCGAATAACAGCATCTGTAACAATTGCAGCGGGAAGTTCACCTCCGGACAATACATAATCACCAACTGAAATCTCTTTTGTTACATAAATATCGCGGATACGTTGATCTATTCCCTTATAATGCCCACAGAGAATCATCATATTTCCTTTTGTCGATAATCCGTTCGCAATATCCTGATTGAATGTTTCACCGTCGGGAGTCATATAAATGATCTCATCATATTCCCGTTCAGATTGGAGTTGCTCAATACACTTGGCAAAGGGTTCTATTTGAAGGACCATACCCGATCCGCCCCCGTACGGATAATCATCGACACTTTTGTGTTTATTTGTTGAATAGTCCCTTAAATTGTGAACATATATTTCAGCCAAGCCTTTATTCTTTGCTCGTTGCAAAATAGAGTGTGCAAATGGACTTTCCAAGAGGTCAGGTAAGACCGTAATAATATCAAAACGCATGGGGCAAAGATACACAAAAATGCACCATTGTCTATTTATAAGATTGATTCGCTTATCTTTGTGCCAAAATTAAGTGTATATACAGTGATTGACGTAAATAATATTTCTGTTTCCTTTGGGGGAACAACTCTTTTTTCAGATGTATCCTTCTCCATCAATGAGAATGATAAGATCGCATTGATGGGTAAAAATGGTGCCGGTAAATCCACCTTACTGAAAATTATCGCTGGAGTGGGTAAACCTACTACAGGGAATGTTGCAGGGCCGAAGGATGCCATTATAGCCTATTTACCGCAACATTTGTTGACAGAGGATAACGTGACTGTTTTTGAGGAAACGTCAAAGGCTTTCGAAGAAGTCTATGGTATGCGTGATGAGCTGGAAAACCTGAATGAGCAATTAAATATCCGTACAGACTATGAGTCTGATGATTATATGCAATTGATCGAACGTGTATCCGAATTAAGCGAAAAGTTCTATTCGATTGAGGAAGTTAATTATGATGCAGAAGTTGAGAAGGTCCTGAAGGGGCTCGGTTTTGAGCGTTCTGATTTTACAAGACAGACTTCTGAGTTTTCCGGTGGTTGGCGGATGCGTATCGAATTAGCTAAAATATTGTTGAAGAAGCCGGATTTGATTCTATTGGATGAACCTACTAACCACATGGATATCGAGAGTATTCAATGGTTGGAAGATTTCTTGGTCAATTCGGCTAAAGCAGTTATCGTTATTTCGCACGATAGGGCATTTGTCGACAATATCACCAATCGGACCATTGAGGTGACGATGGGTCGGATTTATGATTATCGTGCCAAATACAGTCATTACCTGGAATTACGTCAGGAACGTCGCCAGCATCAGCTAAAAGCGTATGAAGAACAACAACGCTTTATTGCGGACAATCAGGAGTTTATTGATCGTTTCAGAGGTACTTATTCTAAAACATTGCAGGTACAATCACGTGTAAAGATGTTGGAGAAACTGGAAATTATCGAGATTGATGAAGTGGATACCTCCGCATTGCGTCTCAAATTCCCACCATCTCCGCGTTCGGGTCAATATCCTGTTATTGTTGAGGATCTAACCAAAGCTTATGATGAACATGTTGTGTTTCAAAAAGCAAATATGGTTATCGAACGTGGTGAAAAGGTTGCTTTTGTCGGGAAGAACGGTGAGGGTAAATCGACCATGATCAAAGCAATTATGGGTGAGATTGATTTCGAAGGTACGTTAAAAGTTGGGCACAATGCAAAAATTGGCTATTTCGCACAGAATCAGGCAGCCTTACTTGATGGTGAAATGACTGTTTTTGATACCATTGATCAAATTGCAGTAGGCGACGTCCGTGTTAAGATGAAAGATCTTTTGGGGGCTTTCATGTTTAGCGGCGATGATACAACTAAAAAGGTGAAAGTATTATCTGGAGGAGAGAGAACGCGTTTGGCGATGATAAAATTGTTGTTGGAACCGGTCAATGTATTGATTCTCGATGAGCCGACAAACCATTTGGATATGAAGACAAAGGACATTATCAAAGATGCTTTAAAAGATTTCGATGGTACATTGATCCTTGTTTCGCACGACCGTGACTTTTTGGATGGTTTGGCCGAGAAAGTCTTTGAATTCGGAAATAAACGTGTACGGGAGCATTTTGAAGATATTAAAGGTTTCTTGGAATACAAGAAGATGAGTAGCTTGAAAGATATTGAACGTTAGCATCTAGATAAACGTCGTGTAAAACCCGATAGGGGCTCAGTTATAAAAAGCGGCTTTTTTATATAAAAGCCGCTTTTTTGTATTTTAAAGGAATATTAATCGAGTCTTCAAGCTTTTTTGCCTTAATCCCAAAGTGTGTGAAAGATGCCTTCCCGATCAATGCGTTCATAGGTATGTGCACCAAAATAGTCCCGTTGTGCCTGTATAATATTTGTCGGTAATTTTTCCGATCGATAGGCATCAAAATAAGAGAGTGCGTTTACGTATCCGGATACGGGTATCCCGCTTGCGATAGCATCTTTCAATACCTCGCGAAGGCTGGCCTGCGTGCTCAGCAGCTTTTGCGCAATGTTGCTATCGAGTAGGATATTGCGCAAGTCCGGATTAGCTGCATAGGCTTTTCTAAAATCCTCGAGCAAAGCCGCGCGGATAATGCAGCCGCCGCGCCAAACTTTGGTTACCACCTGTAAGTCTAACTCATAGCTATAGCTTTCCGATGCAACAGTAAGCTGTGCCAAACCTTGCGCATAGGTCGTGATGATCGCAAAGTACAACGCATTTTTTAAGCGAGAAATGAGCGTTGCTGCTGGGAGATCAACCGCTTGTCCATCCCATTTAAGTAATTTTGCTGCCTCCAAACGTTCGGGTTTATATTTGGACATATCGCGCATATTGACCGCTGCATCAATCACCGGCACTGGCACCTGTAGATCCATCGCATTTTGCGAAGTCCATTTACCCGTTCCTTTTGATCTTGCCCAATCTGAAATCAGGTCCACCAAATACTGGTCACCTTCTTTCTTCTTCAGAATCTGAGCGGTAATCTCAATCAAGAACGAGTTTAGTTCGCCCTTGTTCCATTCTTCGAAAGTCTGCTGTATGGTTTGGGTGTCAAAACCATATAATCTTTTCATCAGGTCATAGGTCTCTGCAATTAACTGCATGATACCGTATTCGATACCGTTATGCACCATCTTTACATAATTTCCGGCCGACCCGTTGCCTAAAAATTCCACACAGGGCTCGCCCATTACCTTGGCCGAAACCGCCTCAAATATTGGCCTTAGTCTTTCATATGCCTTTCGGTCGCCACCGGGCATCAAGCTTGGCCCACGACGAGCCCCACTTTCTCCTCCAGATATGCCCATTCCGAAGAAATGTATACCCATCCCGGAAAGCTCATTAAATCTTCTGTCCGTATCCGCGAAGTACGTGTTTCCGCCGTCGATGAGTATATCTCCTTTATCCAAAAGCGGAACAAGACTGGCAATCGCCATATCAACCGGCTTTCCGGCCGGCACCAATAGCATGATTGCTCGGGGTTGTTGCAAAGCCCCTATAAACTCTTCTACCTGGGTTGTCGCTTTGATGCGATGTCGTTCTCCTGCTTCAGCTTCCAATGACTTCGCTTTCTGTGGATCAAGGTCTAGCCCTGCTACCGCGAAACCGTTGTCGGCCATGTTCAGCAATAAATTACGTCCCATTACGCCGAGTCCAACTATTCCAAAATCGTAATTATTCTTTTTATCTATACTCATCGTTTAATACCGTTTTTCTAAGTTGAAATTTACCATTTTTGTTGATACTATGAAAGACAATTATCAGCAGATTGGTGTGCGGTACTTTCTTCGCTTCAATTACTTCGCTGGTATTGAGCCTTTTGTTGTAAACCAACAGATAATCCGTATATTGAGCTCTCCTAAACATCAATTTTATTTATGATCATTGGATTAGACATTGGGACATCATCTGCGAAAGCTGTTGCATTTGACTACGCAGGTAACATCTTGTCGCAGCATAGTATACCTTATCCTATAATAAACCCGGCGGAAGGCTGGTATGAGCAAGATCCGGAGATTGTTTATGGTGCATGTATTGATTCTATTATGCATGTCATGATTAGCTTAAAGCAATCTAGTGGGGAGATACCGAAACCTGTATGTATTTCGGTGAGCAGTGCTATGCACGGGCTGATCGCTGTTGACTCGATGGGACAGCCACTTAGCAATTGCATTATATGGGCAGATCGCAGAAGCGAGCATATTGCGGTAGCTTTGGAGGCAAGTGAGGCGGGCAGGTTGCTTTATCAGCAGACGGGTACACCAATACATCCCATGTCTTTGCTTTGCAAATTAATGTGGATAAAGTCCAATGATCAAAAATTATTTGCTCAGTCACACAAGTTTATCGGTATCAAAGAATTTCTTTTTTACCGGCTCTTTGGCGTGTATGTGGTCGATCATTCCATTGCATCTGCAACAGGGCTTTTCGACATACATCACCTAAGATGGTCTGATCAGGCGTTAAGCTTGGCGGGCATATCGGAAGCACAGCTAGCATCGCCAGTTCCGGTCGATTATATTTTAAATATGCCTCGCCGAGAAATTGCGGCCTTGATGCACATCCCCGAAGATACCCCTTTTGTTATAGGTGGTAGCGATGGTTGTTTGGCTAATCTCGGAGTAGGAGCTATAAGTCCTGGAGTGGCTTCGGTAACGGTCGGTACCAGTGGAGCTATTCGCGTAGCAAGCTCGCAGGCAAATCATGAAAAAAAACAAAGACTATTTACCTACCTACTGAGACCAAATGAATATATAATTGGTGGTGCGGTTAACAATGGCGGTGTATTACGCAACTGGTTTCGGGACAACTTTTTGAGCGAATATACCCAAATGGAAGCAGATGGAGATCCTTCGGCGTCGTTAAATGCTTTGATCGACTCTGTCGTTCCGGGGGCAGAAGGCTTGATATTCTTGCCCTATCTAACTGGTGAACGGGCACCACATTGGAATTCCAATGCTAAAGGCGTTTATTTTGGAATACAGTTGCATCATGGTAGGGCTCACTTTGCACGTGCCATGATGGAAGGGATGTTGTTTGCAATTTACAGTGTGGGAATCGCATTAGAGGAGAACACCGGTCCCATTCATACGATCTTTGCAAGCGGCGGCTTGGCGCGTTCATCGTTGTTGGTGCAGATGCTTGCAGACATTTTCAATAAACCTGTATTCACCAAAAATACAGTAGAAAGCTCTGCATGGGGAGCAGCATTGATAGGCTTGGAAGCCTTGGGTATTCAGGGAGGTGAGCCTACTATAAAAAACAAACAAGCGGAAGCAGAGCACGATACCGAGCACGATTATAAACCGAGTGCGGAGAATCACGCTGTTTATATGAAGAACTTCAGGAAATTTGAACGCCTATACCATATATTGGAAGGTGAGTTTTAACTAAATATAAATTATCATGCCTCTAATCATCGTTATTTTGGGAGTAGCTTTACTACTTCTTTTAGTTACCGTTGTCAGGTTAAACACGATCTTTTCATTACTGATAACCTCTGTTGCGGTCGGTTTTGCTATGAATATGAGTGCCGTCGACATCCTTAAATCTGTTGAAACCGGAGTGAGTACCACTATGGGCCAGTTGGCACTATTGTTGGCTTTCGGGTCTCTATTGGGAAAATTGATGGCGGAGGGTGGTGCTGCAGAAAAGATTACAACGGTACTAACGGCTGTATTTGGCAAAAAGAACTTACCTTGGGCAATGGTTCTCACGGGCTTTTTAGTAGGAATTCCCTTATTTTACAATGTCGGTTTTATCGTCTTAGTACCATTCGTTTTCATGGTATGTGTTTCCAATAAGATGCCCTTGCTTTACGTAGCCATTCCGTTGCTGGCAGCGCTGTCCGTGACACACGGTTATTTGCCACCGCATCCGGGAGCTACGGCCATAGCGCTTACCTACAAAGCGGATATCGGTTTAACAATGGCCTATGGCATTGTTGTGGCAATTCCTGCCATCATTATCGGTGGGCCGCTCTTTGGCAGGATGCTTAAGGATATTCCGACCAACCCACCGACCGAGTTTTTTCCGGAACACAATCAAGCGGATAGGAAGGAGCTTCCCGGGTTTGCAATTAGTATATTTACGGGGCTTTTTCCAATAATTTTAATTGCTTTTGGTTCATTTTCCCATCTAATATTTCCAGAAGGCTCCTCTTGGCAGAAGGCACTGCGTTTCTTGGGTGACCCGGTGGTGGCTTTAATGATTGCATCGCTAATGGCGATGTACACAATGGGTATCCGCCAAGGCAAAAGTTTGCGGGAGCAGTCAGAAAGTGTGGAAGAAGCGATCCGCGGGATAATGATGATCCTTTTTATCATTGCAGCATCAGGCGCCTTTAAGCAAATTTTGGTAGACAGTGGTGTAGCGAATTACATCGCTGACCTAACCGCAGACCTGAGCTTGTCGCCTCTTGTACTTGCATGGTTAATAGCCGGTATCATTCGCCTAGTTATCGGTTCGGCTAGTGTTGCTGGGCTCACGGCAGCAGGCATTATGCTTCCCATTGTGCAGGCAGGAAAGGTTACTCCTGAATTAATGGTGCTGGCGACGGGAGCGGGTAGTCTTATGTTCTCACACGTCAACGATCCTGGGTTTTGGATGTTTAAATCTTATTTTGGAGTGAGCATGAAGGATACGTTTCGCTCATGGACGGTGATGGAAACGCTCGTTTCTGTTGTTGGATTGATTGGCGTCTTGATTTTACATTGGCTTGGTCATTGACAGCGAATGGGAAAGTTTCCTATTGTCATACATCTTTAGTTAATAATCTTACCTTTCTAAGCATTGCTTTTTTATAAACAACATAAACATGATCGTGTACTGTCACGGTAGCTCAACAAAGTGATTATATGAAGTAATCGTAAGGATATTTAGTAATAGCTCAAACGAATATTGAATTATACAGGCCCATAATCGGTTGATTATGGGCTTTTTTTTGACGGAAACCTTTGTTTGATTTTTTTTTCTTAATATCGTGACAATGAACCGAATTTTTGTTGTTCTAAAATTATGTGGAGATTACACCGATTTTATATACATTGCTTAATCCTGTTGGTAAGCTGCCTATCTGGGTTACCGTCTTTTGGACAATCAATTGCTTATACAGTAGACAATTTGCCCAGTCCAAAAATAAAGGGGCAGGATTATTTTGTGTCCAATCCCGATGGGATTCTATCTTCGGGTACAGTGGCGGAATTAGATGGTTTATCAACGCAGATTGAGGCTACTACAAAAAGTGAATTTGCCATCGTTGTGGTGAATGATTACGTTGGCGACAGTGATTTCGAATTTGCTTTAAAATTATTCAATGCCTGGGGGATCGGTAAGAAGGAAAGTAACAATGGGCTTTTGTTGTTTATTGCTAAAGACCGACATGAATACCGTTTTATCACTGGGTATGGTATGGAAAGCATTTTGCCCGATGCTTATTTAAAGCGCATTGGCGAAAAGTATCTCGTACCCAATTTTCGGAATGAGGATTACGACCGCGGTGTTATGGAGGCTTCAGAATTTATAAAGACCATCCTTACCTCACCGGATAGTAAGGCCGAGCTGGAACGCTTAATGCCAGAGGCAACACCGGTCTGGAGCTTTAAAAGTCCAATCCTGCGAAATTCACTGTTGGTTTTAGGTTTGTTTGCAATCTGTTATATCTGGTTGGGTGAAGTGACCCGAGCGATCAAAGGGAAGTTGACCAAAAAAAGTAAATATTTCCCGCCTTTAGCCAGTGGATGCGGCTGTATGGGAATAGTAATGTTTATCTCGGTGTTTATCTGTGCATTTGCCCTCAATAATTTTGAGGAGGTCTATCAGTGGAAAAATTTACCTTATTTTATTGGTGTTTTTGGTAGTATCACCTTGGCGATGAAGTATAATGCAAGTCGTACGCAGATTGTCAATTCTTATCAGGACGAAGAAAATATACAAAAAGCTTTGCGCAAATTTCGTGTCTGGGGCTTAGTTCCGCTATTGCTTAGTCCATTGGCGCTATTTGATCTCATTGGATTGAATAAACGCATTCGGAAGAATCAACTTCGATTGGCTCCTCCAGATCAATCTGGACGTTGGTTGCGCATGAATAAGGATGATGTGTCTACCCGAGAAAGTGCATACCTGGATAAGGGGCAGCTTTTGGAGGAAAAAATCGGTAGTCGTTCGTACGAAATATGGATAGATCAGACGACCAATGAAACAAAGCTGGTTCCCTGGGATGAAAATGTTGGGTTCAGTGATTGTCCTGCATGTCATTACAGAACTTTTGAGACCGGGCGTACCAAGACGATACGTGCAGCAACGTATAGTTCGCAGGGATTGGAAGAACGCTTTGACTTATGCAAGAACTGTGGACATCGGGTATCCCATGGTGAACATTCAACTCCAGTTAAAGTGCGCTCAACATCGAGTAGCTCTGGCGGAGGATCGAGTAGTAGTGGCGGTGGTGGTAGTTTTGGTGGCGGATCTTCTGGTGGCGGTGGTGCAGGCGGAAGATGGTAATCCGTAATTTAGGGCAAAAAAAAAGGTTTCCAAACGGGGAGAATGAAAACCTTAAATAACCAATTATAAACCTAAATTATGATGACACAAATATAGTGTATTTATTACACTATGCAAATTTTTTTTAAAAAAAATAAAAAATAAGTTACAGCTAGCGCTATATGATTTCTGTTTATAAATTGAAACCAAAATTTCAGCAGTTGCTGATGCCGATCTTGAACTTTTTGCATCAAAGGAAGATAACGGCCAATCAAATTACAATTGGATCGATCGTATTCTCGTTGATCATTGCTTTGTTTTTTTGGTATGCTGATCGTTTCCCGATTTTCTTTTTGGTCCTGCCAATCGGATTGTTATTCCGCATGGCCTTGAATGCCTTAGATGGTATGATGGCGAGGCTTTTTAATCAGACCAGCAAGACCGGAGAGGTTTTGAACGAAGTCGGAGATATTGTTTCGGATGTCGTGCTATTTTTTCCTTTGTTGAAGTTTCATCCGGAAAGCGTGTATCCAATCGTCGCTTTTATTGTCTTGAGTGTTGTGAATGAATTTTGTGGATTGATAGGGAAGGTAATTGCCAATGATCGTCGTTACGATGGGCCGATGGGCAAAAGTGATCGTGCTTTGCTGTTGGGCGTATATGGAATTTTAGCATTATTGCATATTTCTATCGTTGCTATTTCGGGCTATATTTTTGGCGTTTTGTGCTTACTCTTACTTTTGAGTTCGGTAACTCGATTGAGAAAGGCTTTGGCGCATGGCTGATGCCAAGGGCAAGTTTGCAGATGTTCCTGTTCGTGTTAGAAGCTGGGGTTACATTGTCTTGGTGCTGGCGGTTGCTTTCGTCCCACCAACATTATCACCTTTGTTTGTTGCCTGGATAACCTTTCAAGGGATGTGCGAATTTGCGCGTATGTTTATCCCTGAATGGAAGGCGAATCCATTTGTATTTCTTTCCATGGCATTGTTGCAAGCGTTGCTTCTGTACTTTTGTTCCTATCAAGAATATTTAGTGTTGGCCAGCTTCATGTGTTTAGGGACTGCTTTATTTTTCAAATATGGTTTAAAGGTTAAGAAGGGAACTGTATTTGGACTGTTTTTTGGCGCCGTAGCTTGTTTGCTTGCCTTTAGCCATTTAGCTTTTATCCGATCCATTAAAATGGATGGCATCGCGTTCCTAGGACTAAAATTAATCGGATATATTGTTGTGTTAACGGAACTGAATGACGTCTTTCAATACCTGATGGGCAAGTTTTTTGGCAAACGTAAAATCGTTCCGCGTATTAGCCCAAATAAGACAATTGCTGGATGTGTGGGCGGTATCGGCTTAACAATTATACTGAGTAATTTATTGGGGTATTTCCTACTGCCTTTTCAGAATTTTCTATACTTTTCGTTGTTCGGTTTGTTCTTCGGTATTTTGGGATTCTGGGGAGATGTTCTTTTTTCCTATCTGAAAAGGAAGGCAGGAGTGAAAGATACTGGAACATTGATTCCCGGGCATGGTGGCTTATTGGACCGTATCGATAGTCTGATCTTCAATGCGCCACTGTTTTATGCTCTGATTATCCTGTTGTTGGGGAATTAATAAAATTTGACGAATGTAGTAGAGAGAAGGTTAATTAAAATTTCAATGTGATGGCTTATCAACGTGCTGTTTTATTTTCAGGGGGTGGAACGCGGTTCAGTCTATATCTGGGCATGTACGCTGCGTTAGATGAGCTGGGCTTAAAACCAGATCTGCTTATAGCAAGCTGCGGCGGTTCAATGGCAGTCGCTGTTATACAGGCCTTTGCTACACATGAAGCCCGCAAGTACTATCTACAATCTGAAGAATTTTATTGGTTTTTCTTGCATCATCGGCTCACTGAACAGCGTCGTTTGGGGAAGCTGGGCGTGTATGTTTTGAAAAAACAGCTGAACAAAAAACGGGCGCCCTTTATCGAGGATGTCTTTAATCGCTATCTCGTTGATATGGAACAGGATCTTTCCTTACTATTGCCTACTTTAGATAGACCATTCTCGGCAGCAATACCGGCACTGGTGGTCGGCGCTAAAATGCTGTTCAGCCCGTCTGAAGTAGGGCAGCGGCGTGGAGATCGGAAACTCTATCAAAAAATGCTGATGGGAACTAAGGATGTATTGGCCAATGTGCCTATTGAGGCAATAGGCATTGCGGATGAGAATTATGTGCACAGTGCAGTGGCTGAAGAAGTTCATTTGAGCGCTGAATTTTCTGTACTACAGGCGGCCCGTATTTCGATGTCCGATATGTTTTATATTGAACCTGTATGTTCCAATAATACCCATTACGCTGGTGGAGCAATTGATCTCGTTCCAATGGAGCTAGCAAATGTGCTTGCTGAAAACATTATATGTGAGCGAAAACAACCTTACAAACGACAAGAAGAAGCGTTGGTGCGGGCAGTATTGGGCTTTAGCGGAAATAAACGGTTAGCAGATTTGGAACAACATTTTCCGTATGCACATTGGATAGATACACAGGATACCGCGAAACAATTAGCTGGGAAATACTGTAAAAAAGGAATTGATTGGCGTAAACTTGAAGTTACGCTTTCTTTCCCGAGAGATCTGGAAGAATTTGCTGAAGCGATGGAAGCGCAATGGAACTATGGCTATGAGGTGACATTAAAATCATTGAAATGAAAGTATTTATTGCCGGTGGCACAAGTGGAATAGGCCTTGCGTTGGCCAAGCGCTACCTCGAACAGGGAGCAGAGGTCGCTGTGTGTGGTCGTGATCTGACGAAAGTGTCAGCATATTCCTGGACGCATAGCCTTAAAAGTTTTGAAGTAGACGTATGTCAATTAAACAGTCTGCAGGATGCGGTCAGCACATTTTGTGCACATTCATCTTTGGACCTCTTTATCAATTGTACCGGGAGTTACGCAGATGACGTTGCTCAACAGATAAGTTATCAGGAGGCGGTTGCCATGCTACAGGTGAATATGATGGGTACGATAAATTGTTTCGAAGCGGCAAGAATGGTTATGCGGGGTCAGTCGGAAGGACAGATTGCAATCGTCGCATCGGTATCGGGAACGCTTCATTTTCCCAATTCAAGCCTATATAGTAAGACCAAGCGTGCTGCAATCCAAGTGGCTGATGCATATCGGAGGGCACTCCAGCCGTATGGAATTGCGGTTACTGTTATCGCCCCGGGCTATGTTGATACGGATAAACTGAGAGCGCTCAATAAGCAAGATTTGTCTAAAAAACCATTTTTAATACCCGTAGACGACGCTGCACAGCGTATAATGGCAGCTATCGAACAGAAGAAGAAGCAAGTAGTTTTTCCGAAGCGTATGAAGTGGTTAATGGCATCGCTGGGACTACTTCCAAATATCGTATTGAATAAAATTATGTCGAGGAAGGCCAAATGGATGAAAAACGACTGAAAAATAGGGGACTGCAATTTGCTGTTTTCCTTTATTGTGCGCTATTTTTCCAGTTGACTTATTCTGCTGCTGCGGTCCATGCTGCAAATCAGACTACTGTATCTTCGTTTGTGTTTCCTTTTGAACACTTTATGCCGTTCGTTTCTTGGATGATTATACCCTACATGAGTAGCGGTTTGTTCTTCGCTGTGGTTCCTTTCTGTTGTCGAAGTCGAGAAGAGCTTTGGGTCTATACGAAGCGTTTCAGTTTCATTACCATCTTCTCTATTTGTTGTTTTTTTATTTTCCCTTTGCGATTTTCCTTTGTTCGGCCTAGCGTTGAGTATCCAGTTTTTGAATTTTTCTTCGCCTTTTTGGGGAAGTACGATTCCCCATTTAATCAAGCACCTTCGTTGCATGTGGCCTATGCATGTCTGTTTTGGTCGGTGCTCGGTAGGCAGCTAAAAGGATGGAAAAAAGGGGCTGTGAGAATTTGGCTGCTGCTCATGGGGATTGCTACACTCACCGTTTATCAGCACCATCTGGTGGATGTGCTGACCGCATTGATTTTGGTTCATATGGGATTCGTTCTATTCCCATCTCCATCGGGACTGCTTCATGACAGTACATTATCTATGTTAAAGGCCGGGAATTTGCCCTTTTTGGCTGGTACCGAAAAGGCAAATTTATACGAAAAGACGAAATTAGACCTCGAAGCGGAGATTTGTCGTAGAAACCAAAGAATTGGTAACGTTTACTATGCCATTGGCTGGAGTTTATTGTTAATGGCATTGTGGGGCGGAGTTCATGCTTTTGGAATATATCTTTTGTGTTGGCCATCCCTGGTCTGCATTGCGGTAGGAAGGAATTATGTTATCAATAATCCAAGGTTTTTAAAAAATGAAAAAGGTTGGATACCTGGATTTAAAAAATGGTTTTATTGTCCATATCAATGCATATATTGGTTACTGTGGCGTTTTGTCAGACGCAGCAATAATCCGCCTTTATTTGAAATTTTACCAGGTTGTTATGTGGGGCCGAGGATGACTGCAGGAGATCTCCGTGTGCTTGGTCTGAATAAGCATCTGGTTGTTTTTGATCTGGCTGCTGAATTGGAAGAAATACCTATTCTACATTTGGAGAAAAACTATCATTCGTTTCCATTGTTGGATATAGCAGCAATTAAATTGTCGGATGCCGAAAGGATATTGGCAGCGCTCGTAATCAGTTATCAACAATTGAAGCGAGGTGAAAATATGATTATACATTGTACAATGGGTTACAGCAGGAGTATGATTTTTGCTGTTCTATTGTCACAAAAAATATTATCTTTAGATTTAATGGATGCTATAGATCGGGTTAAATCTCATAATAAGCATCTTGTATTGCATAAACATGCACTTGAGTTGATGGAGGTGCTGGTCGAGAGAAATAGCTAGACGGTCCTTTGCATGATCTTTGTTATGAAATATACTATTTGATATTAGTACGTAAAAATTATACATGAAATCAGGTTACTTCAAGAGTTTTGATCAAGGAGAGTTATTATATCGCGTTTGGAATTATCAGGCCGGACAGCGGGCGTTGGTCGTAATGCACCGTGGGCATGAGCATTCGGAACGTCTGCAGGAGATGGCTACGGATCCCCAGTTTGCCGATCATTCCATCTTTGCATTTGATTTGCGCGGACATGGTTATACGAAAGAACCAGTTTCACCGATCTTTATGGATTATGTGCGGGATTTGGATAGTTTCGTTCATTATATAGGTCGTGAATATTTGGTTGATTCGAAAGACATTTTCGTTATCGCCAATAGTATTGCGGGGGTTGTTGTCAGTGCGTGGGTACATGATTTTGCGCCTAAAGTCGCGGGCATTGCATTGTTGGCACCTGCATTTGAAATTAAATTATATGTGCCCCTAGCCAATCAGATGATTGCTTTGGGAACAAAGCTAAAAAAAGATCTGATTATCCAGAGTTATGTTAAATCGAAGGTATTGACTCATGATGTGGATCAGCAGAAAGCGTACGATGCCGATCCGTTGATTTCCAAATCTATCAATGGCGCTTTGTTGGTTGATCTATTAAAAGCCGGTGAGCGAATCGTTGAAGACGCAGCGGCGATTGATATCCCTGTGATTGTCCTTTCTGCTGAAAAAGATTATGTTGTCAAAAATTCGGTGCAGAAAAAATTCTTTGTGACAATAGCTTCAAAGTTGAAGACTTTTATCACTTTACGTAATTTCTACCACGGGATTCTATTTGAAACAAATCGGCAGAAAGTTTATCACTATCTGCGAAATTTTATCGACAAGGCCTATGCCCGACAAAGTCCTGAACTGACGCTTGAACCCGATGAATTTTCGGTGAAAGAGTATGAACAATTATACCATAAGTTACTTCCTGCAGGTGAAAAATTGAATTATGCTGTCCAAAAATGGGCATTAGGTAAAATAGGTTCCTTAAGTAAAGGAATGAATTTAGGCCTGCAGTTTGGATTTGATTCGGGGATATCGCTGGACTACGTCTATCGCAATGAATCGCAGGGAAAAAATCGCTTCGGCCGTATGCTCGACCGGGGTTATCTGGAGGCGATTGGATGGAAAGGAATTCGCATTCGAAAACAGCACTTATTACAGTTATTGGAAGAGAATATCGCGAAGGTCAAAGCTGCTGGAAAGGCCGTGAAGATATTGGATATTGCTGGCGGTACTGGAAATTACTTATTTGATATCAAAGAGAAATATCCCGAAGCCGAAATCGTGATTAATGAGTTCCTGTTGTCCAATATTGAGGTGGGAGAGAGGATTATCCGTAGAAATGGATTGCAGGGGATACGATTTACCAATTACGATTGTTTTGATCCAGCTACTTATTCCAAACTGGAATTTGAACCTAATATTGTTATTATCTCAGGCATCTTTGAACTTTTTGGCGACAATGAAATGGCAAGTAGGGCTGTAAAAGGTGCAACTTCGATTTGCGAAGCAAGCAGTCATTTGGTTTATACTGGACAGCCATGGCATCCACAGCTGAAGATGATTGCTTATGTGTTAAACAGCCATCAGAAAAAAGATTGGGTGATGCGCCGTCGTTCGCAGAAAGAATTAGATCGTCTGATGGCTTACAACGGAGTCGTTAAGGAACGTATGTTGATCGATGACTTTGGTATATTTACGGTGTCTTCGGGAACGGTAAAGTGGTAGCCAGTATCTTAGCAGTGAAAAGTTATGCCTTTGTTTAGGGTAATTAATGATTATTCCAGCTAACGCTTCCTATTGCGTCAGCTGGAATAATCAGGACGAATATTAATTCCTGTAGGCACGGATAGCTTGTATGATACCCTCTAGGTTTTCGTTAAAGTCCTGCATTTGTGCAAAGACCTTATCATCTTTGGCAAGTCCACCATGTTTATTGTTCTTGCGGAATATTTCTTTGATGTGTTCCCACCGTTCTTGTTCCACTGTATTGATTAATCCAGCAAGTTCTTTCAATTTTAAAAGATTACTTTCCGTATCGGCAGTAAGGGTTTGTGACTCACTTTCATAATGTGCGAGGAGAACTTGATCGATTTCCTGTTCGTTCATCATCGGCACAACTTGTGCGACGAGCTTACTCATATTCCGATAAGACCCTTGCAGTTTGAACGGCGGTTCTGTTCGGTAATTGTCCTGCATGGCCGCACTTTGAATATAATTTTGGTTGACCTTGATGACAACGTTTCTGATCTTTAACACATGTTTTAATACCGTGATAAAATCATCGATATCTTGCTTCAGGTAATTGCCTTCTAAATCGGGAAGTTGATCTACAACCGATTGTGCATAGTTCACTAAAGCATAGAAATCGTTGAAGGATTTGCTTGCTATTTTTTCAAGGTAGCTGTTTTCAATTGCCGCATTTTCAATTAAGCTGAGATTGAACAGGGCTTCGGTATCACCGATCACATCCCCAAGATTGTATACATCCGCACGGTTGGCCAACATATCCGGAATCTGAAATTTGGATCCGCTTTCGGTGTAAGGGTTTCCTGCCATTACGATGCAGAATCTTTTCCCACGCAAATCGTATGTTTTACTCTCACCTTCAAAAATACCGTCGATCTTACGTTGCCCATCAGCCAATGAAATGAATTTCTGAAGGAATTCGGGATTCAAATGTTGGATATCATCGAGGTAAAGCATCACATTATCGGCCATTTCGAAAGCAAGATTGATCTTCTTAAGTTCCTCACGTTCACCAGAGGTTTTCGCTTCCACAGGATCTATTGAAGTAATGGAATGCCCTATTGTAGGTCCATTGATTTTCACAAAATGTAATCCCATGGTTTTCGCGAGGTATTCCATTAATGTTGTCTTTCCGTAACCTGGCGGAGAAATGAGGAGAAGCATACCCATCCTGGCGGTACGTTTATTGTCGCCAGCTGCCCCCAGCTGTTTGGCCAAATTATTTCCGATCAATGGGAAGTAAACTTCGTTGATCAACTTATTTCGGACAAAAGATGTTAGGACTTTTGGTTCAAATTCTCCGATTTTCAGCTCCTTGGCGTATGTTTTTCCGAGCTGCTCCTTCAAAGAAGCGAATTCTTGAAAACGAGGAACATTCCATTCGGCAAAAGTCTTCAATCTACGCAGAAATTGATGGTATTGAATCTGCTCTTCTCCATTGTTCAAGATCGCGTGATTTCCCTTTAATCCCTGGATGAGTGCATTGTCTTTGGCGATGATCAATTGGTATTCATCCTTCGGATAAAGAAGCGTGACTGCAGTTTCCTCCACGTACTTTTGGAAATCCTGGTAATCGTCGTTCTCGTCGATAAAAGAATTTAGCCAATTTAAGGTCAAATAGAAGCGGTCTACGAGACTAAATTGTGTATGCTGAATATCTGCTTCAAAGAGTTTAAAACTCTTTTTGTTTTCCAATAGCCGGATGAAAGCCTTTTTAAGTTCATCCGATTGCTCACTGACGACAAACTTGCTGTAGCTTGTGAAAGTCTGGAAGAGATAGCTCGCGACGTCCTCCGCATGAAATGTCGAACGATTCAAATGGGTGTCCCAATTGATGAATAATTTTGTGAGTTCGTCCACGACAGATTGGTAGCGTGTGGAATTTGGAAATGCTTTTAATACCGAATGTGTAGATTGAATCAACGCTTTCTGTTTTTCCTGCTCGTCTTGCGCAAGTGAATGCCAAAACAATTGTGCCATAGCACGCAAATGAGCATCGTAACGTAAAAGATCAAGTTTGCTATCTAGCTGTTTGATGGTATCATAGATTACCAAGGCATCAAAGTTATGCACTCCTTTGACATAACCTTCCGAATAACTTTGCTCGACAGTCTGATTGATAAACAGGTTGGCATCAAAATCTAACTGTCCTTTGGAAGCAAGGAATGTTTTATAGGCGAGATATTCAGCCCGGTATACGTCCTTATTTTCGGAAATCAGTTCCTGATCCCAAATATCGCTAAAGTTTTCGATCTCGGATCCTTTGACTTTTTGATAGAAGCTCGTTCCGGTAAGATGGAAGAATAGTTCGTCATTTTTGCGTACGAGTGTTAAACTGAGTGACTGACTATTGACGGCAAATTTATGCTTGCCAAGCGCAATAATGTTCTCTCCATCTACAAAAAGATCATTCTTGTCACGTAAAATGCGTAATGCATCCTCCTGAGATTTTTTGAGCAGGTTTTCAAGATTTTCGGCTTTTGAAACGTCACTGAGCGTTTTCAGTTCTTGCACAAGCTGTCTGATTTTGTCAATCATCAAATCTGAAGCAAAGAAACTTAGGATTTCCTCACGCGTTGCAAATGTCTTTGATTTGTTTTCGATATTCTTTAATACGCGAAGTCCAATTTGCTCGAGTGAAGAGCTGCGTTTGTTGATCTGTTCAACGATTTGCTCTCTGCGGGAATTAAATGCTTTGATGATCTCATCGCGTTTATCTGCTATCTTCAGGGCGAAGTCCTCAAATTCTGAAAACTTACTTTCGAGTTCTTCCAGTTGAACAATGACCTTGGTATAATACTCATCTACTTTTTCTGTTGTCGTAGAGAGTTCAAGGTAGTTGGTGACAGACTGTTCCAGTAGCGTAAGTTGGGCAGAAAATTCTGCAATGGCTTCCGTACTTTTTAATGAATTGAGTTTGCGCGTAAGCTGCGCCCGGACCTCATTCAAGGAAGAGAAAATAACGGCTATCTTTTCTATGATTTTGGTGGTCTGGGTGGAGTCGTCGATTTTTAAACTGTTTAGAATATCAATCAACAGCTCCAGCTCACTCGATATAGCCGAATTGGCTTCCTCGATCGCTTTGGCGTCATAGACTTTGACAATTGCAGCAACATTGTTTTTCTGCTGCTCCACTTTCTGCTCATAGGGTTGTAAAGCCTCGTCGCGGAGCAAGAAAGCAATTGTCTTTTCGGCGAGTTCGGTGGTGATTGACTGTAGCTTCTCGAGTAAAGCATCGATACGGACTATATCAATATATTTGACATTTTTGAGGTCAATGATTTCGCCCTGTAAACGTCGTGAATCTGCCAATTGATGAACAAGTTGATCCAGCTTTTCGACTACTGTACTATTGATGGAAAAGGTAAGCTCTTCCATTTTCTTCTCGGCACTGCTATTGAGTTCTGTGGCGTATTTACGTTGGGCTTGGACCTTAACAAATTCGTCAATTGCCGTATTGGCGACCTCCTTGATCTGAGCCAACGGCTGACCAAGGTTGGACAAAGCTTCATCCTTTATCCAAAAATAAGAGTCAAGCAGGACTGTCGATTTTTTGAGTATATCCTCGTAAAGACCTTCATAACTGTCTTCTTTGTTGATGAGCTGTATGACTTCTTGTGCCTCGGCCATGGCCTGTACGATCTGTTTATTACCAACCTTATAAAGTGGGTCGTCTTTTTTTAACTCATTTTCTTTGAGCACGGCCATGTAAGGGGTTTCCCAGATCTGAACCTGATGATGCCTTGTTGCTTCGGCCTCTGTATGGAAGTAAATTAAACTACCGTCTTTAAAAAGTGTGAATCCATTGCAGATGATCGGCGTTTCGACATGCTGCTGAATGATGTTATAAGACAGTAAGATGTAGGTATTCGTTTCCTCCTGACAAAAGATATAGAGAAAGTCTTCACCGTTTGGTGATGCGATGCGTCTAAGGAAACTAACCCGGTCAAACTGGACGTCAAAGATTTTATGGGTGCCATTCTGCAGGTAGTATCCGTTAGAAAAAATGATTCCTTGATTATCGGGTAGTAAAATGGCTGATTCATTCAGGGATTTAAGATTCACCACTTCTTTTGTCCGTTGATTAAAGACAAATGCACGGAAATCTTCTTGATACGGTTTGATGCGAACGGCAATCAAATTGCCAAGGTCTGCATAGTAGTAATCCGCATCATCCAATTGTTGGTCGGCGTTTGAAACTTTTTCAGAGAAGATTCCTTTCCCTGTATCGGTGTTATTTTCAATTTTGAAAGTAATATCGCCATTGATCGCTTCTATAAAGATCTTGTCCTTAATGGATATGTGTGGGTGTTTTCCGAGGCGACGGTCTTCCAAGGTTGTTTTTGTCCATTCAAATTCAAATTGGTTGGGCAATTTGACTTCGTGGATGCTGCGGTCATCCTGATATTGGAGCTTTCCGTCTTTAATCAACCACTTGAATGCCTTCAGGTCAGCAGGATTTTTGCTGGTCTGAAAGATCATATAAAGATAGTTTTCCGTACGTCGAAACTTGGAAAAGATCGAGTCGCGATAGTATTTGTATAAATTTTGATAATCGCCAATGAAATTAGGATCATTGATCAGATCGAGTGATTGTGGGATAAACTGATTGTTTTCGAACGTATATACACTGAAAACATCTTCGAGTTTAATTTCGGTACGTAACCCAAAATGGACGTTATAACCAAATATACATAGCTTGTCCAGGGCCAAAATACCGCGAGCAACACAGTTATTTTCTGTCGTGATCCGTTGATTGGCTTTGAGTATAAAACTTGTCGCATTAAATACTTCCTTGCGGGCATTATTTAGTTGCTGGAGTTTGATAGAAAGCTCTTCCTTTTGTGTAAGGAGCCGCTTTCGAATAATCTCGTATGCACCTTGATCAAGGGAGTCGTTCTGATTTATTACGTTTTCTTCTGGCATAAAATGAGCTTTCTCGACTTGGTATATGTGATAAAATCTTGTGTTCGTTGCCTGCAATGCTAATTAGCATTGCAGGCAATAGTGAATTGGGTATGGGCTAGGACAGTTTCTTGTTTGATATGCCCAAGTTTTTCGCCAATCCGAACAAAGAATTGATAAAGCTGCTGTCTTCGCCATTTTCAGCGTCAGTCGCCGCTTGTTGAAGTTTAATCAATGCTGCTGAAACGGTGAGGTTCTTAATATCGTTTGTGGAAATTCCATATTTATCGGCTAATCCACGCACCTTCTCTGCGAGGTCTCCTTGTCCATCTGGACCTATCAAAGAATTTTTAATAGCTGTGGCATGTTTAGAGTTGTCAATCAAGTGATCAAAACCTTTGGAGTTGGATACTTGACGGACGATATTCTCAAAGAACATGGTTTCACCACCAACAATATCGATTTTTGCTGTTTTAAGTGCTTCCGATAATACGCCGGCTTGTGCTTGAGCAATGTCTTTTTGGATATTGATGTGTGCGAGTTCAATATCACGTTCTTTTTGCAATTGCAATTTGAATTCTTCGTGATCTCTGCCCACGCCGTCCAATTTCTTCATAGCCTCAGCTTTCTCTTCTATACCTTTTGCTTCAGCAAGTGCTTTCTCACGCACAACTTCCGCCTGTGCTAAGCCCTCTTTACGCATCGCTTCCGCTTTCTTCTCAATGACACTAGCTTCTACAGTACCTTGTTTTTCTTCAGCTTCAGCTTTGGCAACCATAACTTCGGCCTCGGATAAGCCAAGCGCAGCTTCTTCTTTGGCTTGTGCCTCGGCAATAATCTTACGACTTTCGGCCTCTTTGAGCGATGCTTCTTTTTTCGCTTCCGCATCGATCAATAGTTCTTGTGCACGCTTTTCGGCGATTTTACGAGCAGCCTCCGCGTCGATTACTTTTTTCTCTGCTTCCTGTTCTGCCGCAATTTTTGCAGCTTCGGCAGCTTTAACAGTTGAAATTAATTTTTCTTCTGCTTCTTGTGATGCCGCAATAACACCCGCTTGTTTTTTACGTTCTACTTCACGGAATACTTCGATGTCTTTGACGCCTTGTTGCTCTTCAACAACACCTTTTTCCAATTGTACACGTTCTTTGATAACGCCTTGGATACTTTTCTTTTCGGTTTCGATCGAGCGTTCTTTGTCGATCTGTGCTAAGGTAACAATGCGCTCGCGTTCTGTTTGTTCTAAGGCGCGATCTTTTTCTACACGTTCGGCCTCCACAGCATCGGTACGTTGTTTATTCTTTTCAGCAATGATAATCTGCCGCAGTTTATTTTCTTCTTGAACAGCGAGTTGCTCTTCGGTAGAAATCCGGACGCTTTCGTACTTGAGACGTTCTTCTTCACGGACCTTTGCTATTTCTGCTTCTTCGCGTGCTCTGATGTTGTCAATTTCCCGTTTTTGTTTCTCTTCCTTTTCGGCAAGCTGACGGTCTAGTTCTAGAATCGCTTCCCTTGCTTCCACGTTTTGTTTTTTGATTAGTTTCTCCTCATCACGACGAATGAAGTTGGCGTTTATATTCTGTTTGGCCGTTAATTCGGTGATTTTTTTGATACCCTCACTGTCTAGGATATTATTTGGATTGAGATGTTCGATGTCGGTCTGTTCAAGGTAATCAATCGCACAGTCGTCCAAAATATAACCATTAAGATCAGTTCCGATGACGTCCAGTATCTCATCACGGAATTCGCGACGGGCTTCGTATAATTCAATGAAATCAAATTTCTTACCTACTGTTTTGAGTGCTTCGGAGAATTTAGATTCAAAAATACTTTTTAATGTTTCTGGTTCACTGGCGCGGTCGCAACCTAAATTTTGGGCTACATTGATCACATCATCTACATTTTTATTGACACGAACAAAGAAAGCAACTTTGATATCTGCACGAATATTGTCCTTACAGATCAAACCTTCACCCTGCATACGGGCAATCTCAATTTTTTTGATTGAGATATCCATGATCTCCATCTTGTGAAATACAGGTACAACATACATTCCCTTGTTGAATGCTACTTTTGTACCACCAACACCGGTTCGTACAATCGCTTTCCCTTGTGGAATTTTCTTGTAGAATGCACTCAATACAACAAAGAATGCAAAAATTAAAAAGACAGCCAAACCGACAATTAAAAGTATAATTCCGTTTAAGCCACTTAAAAATAAAAGAGGTTGATATAGCATATGATTTGTATTTATTTAGATTTTAATATTTGGGTTTACGATTAGAATTTAAAGAATAAAGATTCGCTCTTTTAGGACAGTTGTTTAGTGTCGGGGCTTTGCGTTTATTCCTTTTCCATTAAATATTGTCTATCGTGATTTCTTTGGTCACATAATAATATTTCTTGTCCTTGGATTCGTCAACAATAATGACATCGTCTCCATAGCCTATTTTCTCCCCATTATGGCTGACAACATTGAGGCGAATAGGATCCTGTTGGATGATAAATTCGGCAGAACCTATTTTCTTGCCTTCAATACTGGCTCTCATTTTACCCATGCGACCAAGAAAATCGTGACTTTCTTCGCCATTGTAACCTATACTTTTGAACATTTTAGCTAAAGGTTTGGTCAGAAAATGCATTAAAATAAATGTAACAATAAAAACAGGGATGAGGATTAATACGGACTTTATTCCCCATGAAGCAACGTCTATAAAGAGTGAAGAAACAATGGTAATTATCCAGCCTATAAATTTGAACAGTGTTACAATAAGCATGATGGGTACTTTGCCAACATTGATGTAATCCATTGCTTTCGCAAAGAAGCCAGGTTCTGTATTAGCGTCCGTATCCGTATGATGATGGTGTGCATGATCGCCGCCCTCAGTTGCGATATCATGTGAGCCATCAACGTCCGTGACATCAGGTGTAGGATGGAGGTCTATATCTGCATCGGCATCAAATAGATGTACTCCATCACCCATCAGAAACATAAATAACCAATACACTACAGACATGCCAGTTAAGACTGTCATAATTCCATTGGACAATGGATTGAATAAGATATTGATTAATTCTGTCATAGTGTTATTGTTTAAATTTTCTCCCTCTTGAACGTGTAATGAAACGACCAGGAATTCCCATTGACTTCAAGGTCCTGCATGGTTACCAATTCCCAGCCCTGATTTCCAAGATCATTTAAGATTTCATCAATTTTTTCGGGATCCAACTTTGTTCCCCAGAAACCTTTAGGTTCAATTTTTAGTGTTTTATATTCAAATCTTTTCATCATTATTTAATTTTCTTTTTAGTTCTTCTAATTCGTTGTTGACGGCTTCAGACCCGCCTATGGTCTCGTTGATCTCATCAACTTTACTTTTGTTACCTAGTGCAATCTCACCATAGGCCTTTGCTAGTGCTTCATCTTCTTCGACTTTCTCTTTCATACGTTCTAACATGGAAATCGTACTATTGGAATCGATATTAGCGAGCTGACGATTGACCATTTTAGCTGCGTTGGATACCTTTACACGTGCCTTTAAAGTAGAGAGTTCACCTTCCCATTTCGATATATTGAATTTGAGAATGTCTACATTTTTGTGTAGCTCATCCGCTGAACTTTGATGAATCACGGCTTGTTTCTCCAATTCACCAGCTTCGATTAATAACTGTTTTTTCAACAACAGCGCTTCCTTTGCAAGACCTTCTGCCTTTTCTGTCGTTAATTCTCCCTTTTGTGCTTTTTGGAGTAATAGAATAGCTTTGTTTTCGAATTCATTGGCTTCTTCTTTTTTCTTTTCACCATTGTTTTGGGTACGTATGGCTAACGCTTTAACTTTAGCATAGGCTTCTAACGATTGTTCCAGGTCCTCTTTCATCTCACGGATACCCTGTTCCGTCATTTTGATGGGGTCTTCCATTTTGTCCACGACTGCGTGGATCTCGGCTTGACCAATTCTGAAAATTCTCTTAAAAATATTCATTATTCTATAATTTTGAAAAACTTATTAACTGATTATAATATTCACTCATCAAAAGACTCAGCGAATTAATGGCTGCATCAAACTCATTCTGATCGAGATTATGTATTTGTAAGGTATACCGAAATATAACTTTGGTACCATCTTCTGTTAATGCAAACCCACCGTGTATAATATCTCTATTCTTTATCAATAGTGATTTGAACATATCCATGGTGTCATTGCTGATTGTAAAAAGATATTGCTCAAAAATCAGGATGGGTTGGGCAATGCCTACAATCAGGTTACGGATTCCGTCGTCTTCATTTTCGATGACGAAGATTCCTTCTTTTGTATCCTTATGGGTGATGGTGTAACCGATATTGGCGATATAATTTTCAATTTTTGAGAAGTACATAATCAAGTTTTTTATATATTGCACATATTCTTTGCATAAAGGTAATAAAAATGCAAAAATATTTTGCAATAAATATTCAATTTTTTTTAAAATGAGCAACGTAGGCAACAATATTAAGAAATTAAGAAAAGTGAAAGGAATGAGTCAACAGGCATTTGGGGATATTTTTAATCTTACTAGAGGTAATATTTCGTCTTACGAAGAAATGCGTGCAGAGCCAAAAATTGAGATTGTTCTGAAGATTGCAAATTATTTTGGCATTCCTGTGCAGCATCTTATTGAAAAAAATCTATCTGTCAATGAAATTCTTAATTTCAATGATTATTTTGATCCAAATGTTTCTCTTATTGGACGTAAAAGATTGTTACAAATCCCGCTGCTGGAACGAGATGGTATTTTTGAGGCGGGTAGTCATTTTTCGAAATTAGAAGAGCTTCCGATAATTGAATTTCCTTTGCAAAGTAGGAACCGCCTCATCGCAATCGAATACGCTGACGCTATTCCGGTGCCGAGTGATTTTTTGGCTGGCCCTCAATCGATTTTATTTTTTGAAGAGGTAGATGTTCAGAGCCTACATACGTTGGATAAAGCATTTGGTTTGTATTTTTCCGAAGAAGAGCTCTTTATTGGAAAATACAGTTTGCAGGAAAAGGAGATTAGTTTAGCCTTAAATGCCTGGAAGAAGATTGATCTCACTTTGGGAGAGAAAGCATATTTCTGGAAATTGTATGGTAGGTTTGAGCGAATCTAATTGCGCGGAACTTTTTCCTATTGTTTATTCTGTTTTGCCGGTATCGGGCGTATTTCTATGTTGTTATCATATCCATGGTTAATTACGTAATTGCAGTCCACTTACAAGGTATTAACAAGGGGTTTGCAGGGGTTTACCCTTGTTATACCCCTGTTATACCCCTGTTAACCCCTTGTAATACCCCTAATATATACGGCTTTGGAGTTGATCTGATGTGGACTTGCCTACAAGAAAAGAAGATTCCTAAATCAGGCCTGCAGAATGTGAGTGTCCACAAAAAATTTCGTAGAGTCGGGCATTGTAATTAAATTAGTTCGATAATAAAGTAACGTTACAAAAAGGTAGGGTTGTGATTAAGATGATGGTGAACTTGTCGATCCGATAAAACTAGAGTGATTTATTTAGTTTTAGAACAACACGCATAAACGGATAAATGACCAGACATAAAAAACTAAATTTAAATAAATGAAGAAAGTAGCCTTATCAGCATTAATTGCTGGATTTTTTGTTATTTCCTGCAATAATTCCACGACTAAAAAAGTCGACGTAAAAGATACAACTGCCGCTATTGACTTAAAAAAAGATACGGCCGAAACGTCGGTAGAAAATAGCGGTGGCGAAGTGCCAATACCGAAATTTAGTTCTGCTGAAACACAAAAATTGGCGGAGGATTACACAAAATATATTAAAGAATTTATCGCTGTTGCTAAAAGCGGCGATGTTGTTAAGCTTAAGGAGCTTGCAGCGAAGCGACAGGAATGGGCGACCAAAGAAACTGAAGCTGTTGCTAAGTTTACGCCGGAAGATGCTAAATTATGGAAGGCGTATGCAGAGAACCTAGGAAGAGCGTTGACTGCCAGCCTGACAAAATAAGTTGGAAACAATCGACGAGGTAGGGGCTTGAAAAACCTACCTCGCTGATCATACTAGAAGGGCAGATCATCTTCATTTTCATCTGGAGGTGTTGGAATGTCTTCTTTAGCACCGTTCGAATCAGATAAAATCATGAAATTATCTACTTTAATTTCTGTGACATATTGTTTTACCCCATCTGCGTTCTCATAGTTACGATAGGTGAGTTTGCCTTCAACCATGAGTTTGGTCCCACGTTGGCATTTCTTTTCAATGGTATTGTTTTGCTTACCCCAAACCACGAGTGTATGCCATTGAACTTCTTCAACCCATTCACCGGCTTTGTTCTTGAAAAGATCATTGGTGGCGAGACGTAATATGGAGTAATTGGTGCCAGTGGAAGTTGTTTTGATTAACGGGTCGTTTCCTAAATGCCCAACCAATTGTACTTTGTTGCGTAATGTGCTCATGTGTCTAATTTTTAAAAGTTTTTAATAATTCTTATTTTAGTTGATGGTCATTGGCTATGAATGCCCAATGATCTTAAGCAAAGGTGGGGCGGGGAAATAATTATAGTCGTCTATTTACCATTTGTATTCGACTATAGTCGATTGTAACCGTTTGTTGTCGTTTAATCTTCCGTTATGAGTGCTGTCGAAAAAGTCTGCCTTGAATGTGGCAAAGTAATATATGGCCGTTCGGACAAGCGATTTTGTGATGATGCTTGCCGGAACGCCTATAACAATAAATTAAATAGCGACCAGACCAATCTGGTGCGCAATGTGAATAATATCCTACGAAAAAACCGCCGTATTTTATTAGATGCGTTGAGTGGGGAGGGTATGGTGAAGATACAACGGGAAAAGTTAAAGCGGTTGGGATTTGATTTTAAGTTTCATACACATACTTTTTCCAATAACAAGGGGCAGACCTATAGCTTTATTTACGAAACAGGCTATCTGTTGTTGGAGAATGATTGGGTATTGATTGTTCAAAAGAAACCGCTGTGATGTTGATCACAATAGATTCATTTGTATTGGTTTAGTTTGCAGAACTGAGCTTGGCTTTTCTTATTGCAATATAATTAAAAATAGTAAACGTTAGAATCAATATGTAATAGCATACTGGGATGAGTAAAAAATAGGCGCTATTAAAGATATTGGTTAAAAAAGACGGTAGTGCAATTTTAAAAAAATCTGCAAGAATGATATAGCCGATGAAACTTCCGAGAAAAAATAGTCCAACAGCGTGTATTACAATTATTTTTTTTAGGTGCTTACTGTATAAGGCGTCTTTATTTTGTTTCGTATAACCCATAATTGCTGGGACCAATAACCCGAATAATGGATTGACCAAAAAGGTGAGCGATGCTAAATATAGCGCTTTAATACTTCCTGTTTGGTTGTTGTCGATACTGATTTGATTTACATTTGGCATAATGAGTTGTTCTAATGGTATTTCCAAAATTTGACTGATCTGTTTGAGACTAAATCCACTGATTTCTTCCGTGCCTTTTTCTATGCGTTGCACTGTTCTTAGCGATACCCCCGCTTGATCGGCGAGTTCCTGCTGCGTTAGTCCCTTACGTTTTCTTGCTAGTTTGATTAATTGATTAGCTGATTGACTTTCCATGGTTCAAAGATGGGGAAATAGTCGTTGAATTTTAGTGAAATTGATGCGACAATAATATGCCAATATCGTACTGAACAATATAACAGATTAATAATCAAAAGTTTTTGGAATTTGGTAAATATTTTGAATCTTTGCAATTCAATAGAGTAATTAATAAAAACGGAAGAATATGTTTGCAATATTAGAAAATCCCGCTTCGTCCACAGAGAAGATTCTCGGGAATATTCTTCGGAATACGGCCCTTTCCTAATCTTCTTCTTAATACGTTAAGTAACCTAGGTTGATATTGGCTAAAACGTGGCGCTCGAAATGGTAGTCCACTTTTCCAATATGCTTAGCTTATTCAGGAGTTTTAAAAATCCAGTTACTTTCAACGTTATCGTGAAAGCTGGATATGAATGTTATGTTTTAGAAAATTTTATGAATTCAGTAAATAAATATGTCCTTCAGGCGCTGGATAACTATCCGATGTATTTGGAGGAGACCATGGAATCCTTATCCTATGCGCTATCCTATGATGAGTCCAATACAATGGCGCTGTGTTTGATGGGAAGAGTTCATGCCGAACAGCTATTGGACTATGAGCAGGCAAAAAGGTATTTCCAGGAAGCTTTGGTGCATAATGTGCAGGCACTGGAAGTATATCCTTATTTCATTCAGACATTGATTGATATGGGGGAATATAAAGCTGCAAAAAAGACGATCAAATTTGCTTTGACACTTCCGGCCATGCCCTTGACAGGAATCTGGATCAAGAAAGCACTTCTATTTGAAAAAATGAGAAAATACAAAAAGGCATTGAAGGCGTTAAAAAAGGCTAAACTTGAAAATGTTGACCTCGATTTTTCGTCAAGCCTGAAGGCGATTGAAGATCGGATTAAAGGAAAACAGGAAATTAAGAATGGGAACGAAAAGGAAAACAAGAAAGAACGGAAGAACAGCCGAAAATAATCTCACCTTATTCGGATAACAGTTTTTATTTTGAACGAAGCCCAATAAAGAAGCCCTAGCTGAAATTTCAGCTAGGGCTTTATCAATATAGTTAAGAATTATTCTGCTCTTAAGATTTTTGCAGCCTCAACCATCGACTCTAAAGCCGCTTTGGTCTCTGGCCAAGCACGAGTTTTCAAACCACAGTCAGGGTTAACCCAAAGTTGTTCTGCTGGAACTACTGCTTTTGCTTTGCGCAATAGATCTACCATCTCATCTTTGCTTGGAACACGTGGTGAGTGAATGTCATAAACACCTGGACCAATATCATTTGGATATTTGAAATCACCGGCGAAAGCATTCAATAATTTCATTTGAGAACGTGAAGTCTCAATCGTGATAACGTCGGCATCCATTGCAGCGATATCTTCGATCACATTATTGAACTCAGAATAACACATGTGTGTGTGAATCTGTGTATCGTCTTCAACATTTGATGAAGAGACACGGAAAGCACGTACTGCCCAGTTCAAGTAATCTTTTTGATCAGCTTTACGTAGCGGTAATCCTTCACGGATAGCTGGTTCATCGATTTGTATGATTTTGATACCTGCTTTTTCCAAGGCTTGTACTTCATCCAAGATCGCCAATGCAATTTGGTAAGTCGTTGTCGAGCGCGGTTGATCGTTACGTACGAAAGACCATTGTAAAATTGTTACAGGACCAGTCAACATACCTTTAACCGGACGATTTGTCAATGATTGTGCATATGAAGACCAACGGACAGTCATATCTTCAGGACGGTATACGTCACCATAGATAATCGGAGGTTTTACACAACGTGAACCGTAAGATTGTACCCAACCATTTTGTGTGAATGCGTAACCAGCCAATTGTTCACCGAAGTATTCAACCATGTCATTACGTTCGAATTCGCCGTGTACTAATACGTCGATATCCAATTGCTCTTGAAGACGGATGGTGTTTTCTGTTTCTTCTGCGATTGCTTTATCGTATTCTGCCTGCGTAATAGCACCCTTTTTCAGGTCTGCTCTCCATTTACGAACATCTTTCGTTTGTGGGAATGAACCGATAGTTGTGGTCGGGAATGCCGGTAAGTTGAATTTCGCTTGTTGCGCCGCTTTACGCTCAGCAAATGCTGAGGTACGTTTTGCATCGTCATCAGTGATATTGCTTGTACGTGTTTTGACCTCTGGTTTGTGGATCAATGGAGAGGTACGACGGCTTTCAGCAGCCGCTTTGTTCGCTTCGAAGCGTTTTGCTGTTTCAGCGTCAACTTCACCTTCCGCTAGTACGGCTAAATCTTTTACTTCAGCTAATTTTTGTTTAGCAAATGCTAACCAGTTTTTTACTTCAGCCGGTAGCGATTGCTCATTGTGTTCATTGTCTAAGTCAAAAGGAACGTGCAACAGTGATGAAGAAGGAGCTACCCATACACGGTCTTTTCCTAATGCATCAACAGCCTGTTTGATTTTGACCAATGATTTTTCGTAATCATTTTTCCAGATGTTACGGCCTTCAACAATACCTAAAGATAATGTTAATGAAGCAGGAACTTTAGCCAATACCGTATCCAATTGGTTTTCACCGCGTACCAGATCCAAATGTAAAGCATGGATAGGTAAGTTAACTGCGATATCTTCGTTGTCTTTTAAAGCTTCGAAGTAAGTCGTTGCGATTAATTTGATATTTTTTGCTGCTGCAGCTAATTTTTCGAAAGTAGGTTGATATAAAGCTTTTACTTTAGCATCTAAATCCAATGCTAAGAAAGGCTCGTCAATCTGAACATATTGTGCACCAGCATCAGCTAGTTTAGCTAGAATTTGCTCATATACTGGAATAAGTTTATCCAATAAATCGATACGGTCGAAGCCAGCTTCTTTTTCTTTACCGATCAAAAGGTATGTGATAGGACCTAATAGAACTGGTTTAGTATCGATGCCCAATGATTTTGCTTCGTTGTATTCATTTAAGAATTTTTCGGAAGTCAATTTGAATTCTTGATCTTTGGTGAATTCTGGTACCATGTAGTGGTAGTTCGTATCCAACCACTTGGTCATTTCCATTGCAGTCACGTCGATTCCTTCTTGTTGGAAACCGCGCGCCATGGCAAAATATAGATCTAAACTGTAATTGTTGTCTACTTTATTCAATAAAGAATGGTAGCGAGCAGGAATTGCACCAACAGTAAGGGTTAAATCCAATACTTGATCGTAAAAAGAGAAATCATTGGAAGGGATCAAATCTATTCCAGCATCTTTTTGTGTTTTCCAATTGCCTTCACGAATTTTTTTTGCTGTGTCCAATAATTCCTCAACAGAAGATTTTTTAGCCCAATAGGCCTCATTGGCTTTTTTCAATTCGCGGAACGCGCCCACACGAGGGTAACCTAAATTGTTAGTCAATAACATAATGAATGTTTTTAATATTTCTTTTTCAACTATATTTCTTGCTAGAGAGAGAAGGACACACTAGAATTCGGTGACTTCGGCTTATCATTCCCATATCAAGTAGGGTAGAATTTAGCACCTTGTCAAGGGACAGGTTGCTAAGGCTTCATCGGGTCTATTCCCTCTGCCTTTCTCTATAAGCGACGCTAAGTTAGAACATTTCTTTTTGAAATGCAAATTTTTTATAAAAGTGCGTCAATTTTTTATATTCTACTAAGGATGAAATTGTTTTGTTCTTTTATTTTCATCCACGAATTCAAGTATGTCACGCTACAATACGTGTGTAGCATAAAAAGGGGAATGACTATATTTTTCATTCCCCTTTTTTTTAGCTTACCAAAAGCTTGTAACCTTTTCCGTGCACATTGACAATTTCAACTTTGCTGTCTTCTTTTAGATATTTACGAAGTTTACTGAGAAATACATCCATACTTCTACCCGTAAAGTAGTTATCATCATGCCATATTTTTAACAAGGCTTCTTCCCGGGTCAGCACATCATTTTTCTTTAAGCAAAGCAAGCGGAGTAGTTCAGCTTCTTTCGTGGATAGTTTTTGCATCTGTCCTTTGTAAGAAATCTGCTGACTTGTATAATCAAAGAAATAATCGCCAATTTCAAATTTATCAGCAACCACTTCTTCTTCTTTGTCTCGAACACTGCGTTTCAGCAAAGCATTGATGCGGAGCAATAATTCCTCCACTCGAAAAGGCTTGGTGATATAATCATCTCCTCCTAGCTCAAATGCTTCGGTCTTATCTTCCATCATCCCCTTTGCTGTGGCAAAGATAATAGGAACAGTACTGTTTGTTTTTCTGATTTCACGTCCAACTGTAAATCCGTCCTTTTTGGGCATCATGACATCAAAAATACAAAGGTCGTAGTTATTTTTTTTGAATTGAGAAATCGCTTCATCTCCATCCGTGCATAATGTGACGTCAAATTTTCCCTTTAATTCGAGATAGTCTTTTAAAAGATCCCCCAAATTAGGATCATCTTCTGCTAATAATATCTTTTGCATAATGAATATATTAATTTTCACCAATGTCCTTGATGCTGATAAATCAGCTTTCCTCAACCTTTGAAATTTTTTAAAGAGGAAATATACAAAAAAGGAACGTTTTATTTTTTAATAGGCAAAATTACTTCAAAGGTCGTGCCCTTATCTTTTTCACTTTTAACTGTAATTTTTCCGTTAAGCCTTCTCAGGATATCCTGTACATAACTTAAGCCGAGACCAAACCCTTTGACATTATGAACATTTCCAGTTGGAATACGGTAAAACTGGTCGAAAATCTTTTGCAGGTGATCCCGGCTCATCCCAATACCGTTGTCGGCTATGGTGACAACAATGGTATCGCCAACGTTTTTTGAATGGATGTTGACATGTAAATCTCCTTTGCTGTACTTGATGGCATTATCCAATAGATTGTAAAATACATTTGAAAAATGTAATTCATCACCGATGACAATATCCTTGGTCGCTGCAAGATCTATACTGAATTTGCCGCCAATATTCTGCATCCGTAGCTGCATGCTGTCCGTTACTGCCGAAACAAGATCATTGATGCATACTTCTACCTGGTCGAGTTTTAGCGTTTCTTTTTCTAGTCTCGCCAAATCGAGCACACGTTCAATATGATTTCCGAGTCTAACATTTTCATCGTAGATGATATTAGCCAATTTCTGCACCCGCTTGTGGTCGGCATTGATGTCTGGATCTTTAAGGGACTCACTGGCTATCATAATCGTCGCAACAGGTGTTTTAAACTCATGCGTCATGTTGTTGATGAAATCTGTTTTCATTTCCGAAACTTTCTTTTGTCTGAATATGATAATCAGTGTATATGCAAAACAACCCACCAATAAGAAAAGTAGCGCCAGCATAGGCAGCAACAGATAGCCCATATTATCCGCGATTATCGCCTTTTTATTGGGGAAATAGATGGTTAATTTTCCAGGTGCAGCACCGATATCGCCTTTAAAAAGTGCCGTCGAGTATTTAGTTGTATTTGTTGGGTTATTTAAAGCGGCTTCGTTTAAAATATTATTTAGTAATATATTGTTTGTGCTCCATATTTCAATATTAAAAGGAGCTTTAATGTCGCGTTGAGCTAACTCTTCTTTGATAAGTTCTTGGACGATGATCACATTCAATCGATCCTTTAACGGACGTTTAGCCAGTTCCATTCCAATAGCAACATCTTCGATGTAGTCTGCTTTTTTGCCTCCCAGCATCGCAACGGAATCGTATACATTAAAACCGCTCCACGCATTTTTTCTGTTGAGAACATCCAATCTTTTTTCGAGATCAGAAATTGTCTTTGCAAGCTTCGCATTCTCCCTAGGTGGCAATGTGGCTACCCTGAATTTTGTCTGTTGATTGACCAGCGGGTCCATTAATGGGATAACAAACCGTGTGCTATCGTCTTTTCCGCTAATCTGATCATCCACCTTTGACGCATTTAACATGATATATGCTTGTACCAAATTATCGTCGGTAAGCTCATTTGAAACAGAAAATTTGATGAATTTCTGGTACTCCGGTCTTTTGATGTATGTCTCGTAGAATGAATTTTTGATTTCAATTACATTTGGATACAAAGCACGCAATTGGTCTTCTTGCTCTTTAAAGTTTGAGAAAACAACATGTTGTTTGTTTTTTAATTCTTCAATTCTATACTGTATTTCGAGTTGCTCGGCCAAAAGACGTTGTTTGGCTTGTTCCTGCTTGGATTTTTCAATATTACGCTCCTGTTGAACCTTAGCAAAGTCAACTACCTCCCGTCTTTCAAGCTTTCCGGCTACAGCTGTAATCGCAGCATTGACGGACTCATCAAATAATTGAGACTTTTGGCGATAAGAATCTCTCAGAAAATAGAATTGCATGGCCAATACCCCAATGAGAGCAAGAGACATCAGTCCAATGATTAATACAATGCTATTTTTCTTCATTAGTATTGGGTATTAAATAAATGTATTTTGAATATATCACAAAGTTTATAACGCTCAGTTTATTTACCATTTGCGTATTCATCCCTTATGCCATGTGAGTGGCCATTTAAGGTGCGATAGCTCATTTTTCTTAAATTGTTACAAATATAAAGATGCTAATGTGTTTTGAAGCTGTTTTAACAATGTTTAACAGCAATCTGTTTAAATATAGATGCTGTTCTTTGTAAATTAGTGAATAGAAATGGATTATGGGCTGAATACGCTGTGAACAAATTTTAATCTACGCGGTTGAGTCTGACTGCTGGAGAAGTGAATAAGCCGAATATGACGCGTTCATTGGTACAATGAGTGCTCTTTAATAACTATATAAAGATGAAAAGTTACATATTATTATTGGTATTATCTTCAGTCGGAACCATTGCTTTAGGGCAAGTGAGGGTGAAACCGCAGATTCCTTTAATGGAACAAAAAGAATCAAAAATGCCTATTCTTAAATTGGATTCTTCAGATGGGAAGTATCATATGCCCATTAAGAAGCTAAATCGCGAGGATGGTCTGGCGCCAATGCCAGGAACTGAAAAAATGCCGAAAGGGGAGAATAAAGCTGAAAATCTTCCGTTAAGGCGCTTGGATGATTCACTAAAGGTGAAGGATTTTAAATTAAAAATCGACTCCTTGTATCCAAATAGGCAAAAAAAATAGCGTTCTATTTAGAACGCTATTTTTTTTGCTTTAATCCTTATTGTCCATTATAGCTGGGAAACACGGATTGTATTTGTTTTACCTTTTTCGATCAACGGTGTCGACGCTGTATTGATAATGATAGATCCAGGTTTAACGTAGTTATTTTTTACAATAAATTTGTTAACATCATGGATAGATCCATCCGTGCTTTCGAACTTGTCGTAAATAAATGTTTTTACACCCCAAAGTAAGCTGAGTTGTTTTAGCAATTTTTGTGTTCCTGTGAAAACTAAGATATCTACATTTGGTCTATAACTTGTAATTTCAAAAGCCGTTGCTCCAGATGATGTTAATACCGCAATTGCTGAAGCATTTGTTTTTTGAGCAAGATAAACCGAAGATGCACAAATCGCGTCCGGAATAAGTGTTCCGTCGTGGATTTCACTAACTTTCTCATTATAATAAGGATAAGAAGTTTGTTCCACGTGGATAATGATTTTACTCATTGTTTCGATAACGATTTCAGGAAATTCACCAACTGAAGTCTCGCCACTTAACATCACAGCATCCGCTCCATCCAATACGGAGTTGGCTACGTCGTTTACTTCAGCGCGTGTAGGACGCGGTGTAGTAATCATACTTTCCAACATTTGTGTCGCAATGATCACTGGTTTTGAAAGATCTCTACATTTCTGTACGATGATCTTTTGAAGTCCTGGTACTTCTTCCATTGGAAGTTCAACACCCAGGTCACCACGAGCAACCATAACAGCGTCTGTAGCTTCTATAATGGCATCAATATTTTCAATCGCTTCTGGTTTTTCAACCTTTGCGATGACACGTGCATGGCTTCCTTTTGCCTCGATGATTTTTTTACATTGAAAAATATCATCTGCCGAACGTACGAAAGACATCGCGATCCAGTCTGCACCATGATCCAGGGCAAAATTCAAGTTGTCTAAATCTTCTTCCGTCAACGATGGGATAGAAACTTTGGTATTCGGTAAGTTAACGCCTTTACGTGAAGTAAGGACACCTCCGTGTACAACTTCACAGGTAACAGTATCTTTATGATTGGTCTCTAAAACACGAAGTTGAAGTTTTCCGTCATCAAGTAAAATGATTTCGTTGGCTTCAACATCGTTTGGAAAGTTTTCGTATGTAATGTAGATTCTGTTTTCGTCTCCGATGAGTTCTTGTGTTGTAATTTCAACTTTTGAACCATTCACGAGAATAGCGCCACCTTCTTTCATTTTTCCGATCCTAATTTTTGGACCTTGTAAATCGGCTAAGATGGCAACATTGAATCCTGTTTCATTATTTATTGCATTTATAGTTTCGATTACCTTAAGGTGATCTTCCTGGCTGCCATGAGAGAAATTCAACCGGCACACATCAACCCCTTTGGCAATCATGTTGGTCAAAACTTGTTTGTCTGCCGAGGCAGGGCCTAATGTTGCGACAATTTTAGTCCTTTTTTGAACTTTTTCCATCTGTTATTTTGTATTTTAAATGTTCTTCATTAATCACAACAAATAGCCTGCTATATTGTTGTGTTTTGTCAAAACTAAATCGAATTAATTTAGATCTAAGTTGGGGTGTATTTGCTACACTAACCTACAGTTTGCTAAAATATGAGATTTTCTTTAGATTTCAATATTTTTGGTGATATTTCTTTTGCAATGACGACTTCGGGTAATTTGTTGATCCTTTTGATAATATGTTCCACGTCATCCTCACAGATGTAGTTTTTGATGATGATAAAAAAATCGAAGTGGGGGTTTTCCGGGATTAAATAAGTGCCTTCGATGCTCTTATTATTGATCAGAAAATATTCGGTGTCGGCATCGGGGATAAGGTAATGAAAAGCAGTGAAGTGGTAGCTTGTTTTTTTCTTTGGATCAAAGACAATGTGATATTCAAGCTCTTCTTCGGTTTTGTTTTTTTGTCGACCATCATGGTCGTATTTGCTTTCTTTTCCTCTGGAAAAATTCAGGTTAGTCTCCTTGTTGATGAAATGGCAGAGTCGGTAATCTTTCAACGAACAGGTGATGGCGAGTAGGGTAAAATCCAACTCTTCATTCATGTCCATATCCAATCTTGCTACTAACTTATTGACCACTTTATTGTTTAAATATATGTCCCTCTGCTAACGAAGGTACTAATAATTTTGAGGTAGGAATATACTTTTTGTGTAAAATTTGAGTTAATTAGCTGAGCGTTTGGAATACAAAATATTTTTTGTTATACTTGAACTAAGTTAATATAGAGTGGGTTAGCTAGTATAAGACGCGAATAAGTTCGGTCGCCTAACATGGTGACTTTCATCTAAATATCAATTTAGGTTTGAATTTTGATGAAATTTATTTTTCTTTGCACAGATTTATTAAACAATTAAACTATAAAATCATGTCAGATATCGCTTCAAGAGTAAAAGCAATTATCGTTGAAAAATTAGGTGTTGACGAAAACGAAGTAACACCAGAAGCTTCATTCACTAATGATTTAGGTGCTGATTCACTTGACACTGTTGAGTTGATCATGGAGTTTGAAAAAGAATTCAACGTTGCTATTCCTGATGATCAAGCAGAGACTATTGGTACTGTTGGTCAAGCAATCGCTTATTTAGAAAAAAACGTTAACTAACTAATTTAATTAGGCTAATCGTAATAAATGGAGCTTAAAAGAGTAGTAGTAACAGGATTAGGCGCCCTTACACCAATTGGTAATACCGTCTCAGCTTACTGGGAGGCGTTAATAAATGGTGTAAGCGGAGCTGCTCCTATTACGCATTTTGATGCGTCAAAATTCAAGACTCAGTTTGCATGTGAGGTAAAGGGGTTTGATCCGCATGAATTTATGGATCGTAAGGAAGCTCGTAAAGTCGATCCTTTTGTCCAGTATGCAATTGCGTCAACAGATGAGGCAATTAAAGATGCTGGCTTAGATTTTGAAAAATTAGATACAAATCGTATCGGAGTAATTTGGGGATCAGGAATTGGAGGTTTAACAACTTTCACTGAAGAGGTTGCAAACTTTGCAAAGGGAGATGGAACACCTCGTTTCAATCCTTTCTTCATTCCTAAGATGCTCGTTGATATTGCTCCAGGACATATTTCAATGCGTCATGGTCTACGTGGCCCTAACTTTTCTGCCGTATCGGCTTGTGCCTCGGCTACCAATGCAATGATAGATGCTTTTAACTATATTCGTATGGGCAAAGCTGATGTGATTGTTACAGGTGGATCAGAAGCGACAGTCAATGAAGCTGGAATTGGTGGGTTCAATGCTATGCATGCGTTGTCAACCCGGAATGACGACCCTAAAACAGCCTCACGTCCTTTTGATAAAGATAGAGATGGTTTTGTTTCGGGAGAAGGTTCGGGTGCATTGATCTTAGAAAGTTTGGAGCACGCCTTAGCACGTGGGGCAAAAATCTATGCAGAGATTGCAGGGGGTGGAATGAGTGCAGATGCACATCACATCACAGCCTCGCATCCTGAAGGATTGGGCGCAAAACTGGCTATGACAATGGCTGTAAATGATGCAGAGATGGATTTTTCAGATATTGATTATATCAATGTTCATGGAACATCTACACCGGTCGGTGATATTAGTGAAACGAAGGCTATTGTTGACCTGTTTGGTGAACACGCTTATAAATTGAATATCAGTTCAACTAAATCAATGACAGGGCACCTTTTGGGTGCTGCAGGGGCTATTGAAACTATCGCTTCTATATTGGCTGTTCAAAATGATATTGTCCCTCCGACAATCAATCACTTTACAGACGATCCGGAAATTGATAACAACTTGAATTTTACATTCAACAAAGCGCAAAAACGTATCGTTAATGCCGCTTTGAGCAACACATTCGGTTTCGGTGGGCATAATGCTACCGTTATTGTGAAAAAATATAAAGCTTAATGTTTGATCCTTCAAACATGGTTTGATAATATGAGCTAGCGACAGGTTCTTTAACTAGGACTTGTCGCCTTATTTTTAGAAGAGATGCCTTTTGCAAGGATATATAAATTATATTTTTCGCCAGATCGGGAATACGTTAGAAAACTAAAAAACCTGCTTGGATTTGTTCCCGGAAATGTACATCTGTACAAGATGGCGTTTAGACACAAGTCTGTCGCCGTTACAATTAAAGAGGGCGCAAAAAATAGCAACGAACGTTTAGAATTCTTAGGTGATGCTGTTTTGGGTTCGGTTGTGGCCGAACTGTTATTTAAGAAATATCCTTATAAAGATGAAGGGTTCCTGACAGAAATGCGCTCAAAAATTGTCAGTAGAGCAAACCTAAACCAGCTTTCCAGAAAATTGGGGTTTAATGAGCTTATCCAGTTTGATGCGCGAATGATCAGTTTTCCGAATAAACAAGGATCTTTATTGGGTGATGCTTTTGAGGCATTGATTGGGGCAGTTTATCTGGATAGGGGCTATGTTTTTACCAAGAGCTTTTTGTTGAATCGAATTATTAAACCGCACGTCGATATTCACCTATTGGAACAGACGGAAACAAACTTTAAAAGTCGGTTGATTGAGTGGTGTCAACATACTGGCAAAGAGATCGTATTTAGGCAAACAGACAACCCAGAAGGGGAATCTTCTAAGATGTTTAGTATTGAAGCGGTCGTGGATGGTATTGTTTGTGGACTTGGCCGTGATTTTAATAAGAAGTCTGCCGAGAAATCTGCCGCCGAAAAAGCCTGTGAATTCCTTAAAATTCTGGAAGTAGAATAAAGGATTTTATTAACTTTGCCAAATATGGCAGTAGTAAAACCTTCTTTGGCAAAAGGAACGCGTGATTTTTCGCCTTCCGAAATGATCAAACGCAACTATATTTTCGATACACTGAAAACGGTATTCAGAAAATATGGCTATAATGAAATACAGACCCCTTCATTTGAGAATTTGACGACCCTTACCGGTAAATACGGCGACGAGGGCGATAAATTGATCTTTAAGATTCTTAATTCGGGTGACTACCTGACAAAAGCGCCCGACAGCCTGCTTCACGATAAAAATTCCAATAAGCTCATTCCGCATATAACAGAGAAAGCACTAAGATATGATCTTACAGTGCCCTTTGCACGCTATGTTGTGATGCACCAAAATGATATTACTTTACCGTTTAAGCGCTTTCAGGTGCAACCTGTGTGGCGTGCAGATCGTCCGCAGCGCGGAAGATACCGCGAGTTTTATCAATGTGATGTCGACGTGGTCGGGTCAGAAAGTTTATTGAATGAAGCTGAGTTTATTTTGATTTATCAAGAAGCCTTCGAACGGTTTGGACTGAAAGATTTTAATATCAAAATCAACAACCGAAAAATTCTTTCGGGTATTGCTGAAATCATCGGCAAACCGCAGCTGATTGTGGACATGACTGTCGCGATCGATAAATTGGATAAAATCGGGTTGGAAGGTGTCAACAAAGAGTTGTTGGAAAGAGGTTTTACAGAAGCAGATCTTGCTATTTTGAAACCTATAATTTTATTGGAAGGCTCAAATGATGAGAAACTTGCTTCCTTAAAAACGATCTTAGCAACTTCTGCTGTCGGCTTAAATGGTATTGCAGAGATTGAGGACGTGTTTGACTATGTGGCCAAATTAGGTGCTGAAGAAAAGTTGCTTCATCAAATCATAGATCTGGATATTACATTGGCTCGAGGTCTCAATTATTATACGGGCTGTATCTTTGAGGTCAAGACGAATGAAGTTGCCATGGGAAGTATTGGTGGAGGTGGTCGCTACGATGATCTTACAGGTATGTTTGGTTTGAAGGGACTGACCGGGGTCGGGGTTTCCTTTGGTGCGGACCGCATTTATGATGTGCTGGAAGAGCTGAACTTATTTCCTGCTGGGAAAGCTGATTCTACCAAGCTCCTGATCATCAATTTTGACAAACAGCTGGAAAGTTATACCCTGAGCTTACTCAACAAACTTCGCAAGGAAAATATCGCTTCGGAACTCTATGCTTCTCCTGTAAAATTGAAAAAGCAAATGGGCTATGCGGATGGGAAAGGTATTCCCTATGTATTATTAGTCGGTGAAGAGGAGGCTGCATCGGGGCAATTGTCATTAAAGGACATGGAAAGCGGGGAGCAGGTAAAGGTAACTGAAAGTGAGCTGATCCAAAAACTTCGATAGCAAACAGTTTGCATAAAATAGATTAAGCCAAATGATTATTAAGTCCTTTGGCTTTTTTATTTTCATAAGTTTTTGATTTATTTGATTGTGCCGTTCATTTATTTGTAATCAAATGCTATATACTTTAAATCAAATGTCTTAGAAGTGTCTTAAAGTATAAATAAAATTGATTTTTGGGCAAGGAAATTCGTCCAAAATTATTAGATTTGTAGTCTAGAATAGTAAGAAAATCAAAACTTTGAAATGAGTTCAACACCTATAACAAAAGAGACATATTTGGAGTGGTATAAGTCTATGTTACTTATGCGTAAGTTTGAAGAAAAAGCAGGTCAACTTTACGGACAGCAAAAGATTCGTGGTTTCTGTCACTTGTACATAGGACAAGAGGCTGTAGTCGCTGGAACGATGTCAGTAATCAAACCTGAGGATTCTCTAATCACTGCTTATCGTGATCACGCCCACGCTTTGGCTAAAGGCGTTTCTGCAAATGCTTGTATGGCTGAATTATATGGAAAGATCACTGGTTGTTCAAAAGGTAAAGGAGGTTCTATGCACTTCTTCTCTAAAGAGCACAAATTCATGGGTGGCCATGGTATTGTTGGTGGTCAGATTCCTTTAGGTGCTGGTATCGCATTTGCTGAAAAATATCTTGGTACAGATAATGTAAATATCTGTTATATGGGTGATGGAGCTGTGCGTCAAGGTGCATTCAATGAGACATTGAACATGGCGATGTTGTGGAAACTCCCGGTTATCTTTGTATGTGAAAACAACGGTTATGCCATGGGTACTTCTGTACAACGTACAACGAACATGCAGGATATTTACAAAATGGGCTTAGGTTTCGATATGCCTTCTGCTCCGGTTGATGGAATGGATGTGGTTGCTGTACACAATGCGATGGACGAAGCGGTTCAACGTGCTCGTGCGGGTGAAGGTCCAACATTCTTAGAAATTCGTACATACCGTTACAAAGGCCACTCGATGTCTGACCCGGCTAAATATCGTACGAAAGAAGAGCTAGAAGCATATAAAGACCGTGACCCATTGTTGTCGACTAAACATGCTATTTTAGAAAACAACTATGCGGATGACGCTTGGTTTGCAGAGGTTGAGGCTGATGTGAAAAAGGTCGTTGAAGAGTCTGTAAAATTTGCAGAGGAATCACCTTATCCAACTGCAGATGAATTGTACAAAGATGTATATGTACAACAAGACTATCCATTTATTTTAGATTAATACTCTTTAACTTGATAATATAATAAAGAATGGCTGAAGTAGTAAGAATGCCGAAAATGAGCGATACAATGACCGAAGGGGTCATCGCGAAATGGCACAAAAAAGTTGGTGATAAAGTAAATTCTGGTGATTTAGTAGCTGAGATTGAAACAGATAAAGCTACAATGGACTTTGAGTCTTACCAAGAAGGAACTCTTTTATATATTGGTCCTAAAGAAGGCGAAGCAGTAGCTATTGATGCTGTTATTGCTGTTTTAGGTGAGCCAGGTGAAGATTTTCAAGCATTGTTGAGCGGTGATGCGCCTGCTGCTGAAAAAGCACCGGAAAAAACAGAAGAAAAAAAAGCAGAAGAAGTTTCTGGTCCAGAATCTTCGGCTAGTACTGTAACTCCTGAGGAATTGGGATGTACGGTAATTACAATGCCTTTGTTAAGTGATACGATGAAAGAGGGTGTCATTGCGCAATGGAACTTCAAAGTTGGTGATACGATTAAATCTGACGATGCTATTGCTGATGTAGAAACTGATAAAGCGACAATGGAAGTTACAGCGTATGCTGATGGTACTTTATTATATGTTGGTCTTGAAGCTGGACAAGCGGCAAAGGTTAACGACATCATCGCGATCGTTGGTCCTGCAGGAACTGATATTACACCTTTGTTAAATCAAAAATCTGCACCTGCAAAGGCAGAAACTGCTGAAGCTCCTAAAGCTGACTCAGCTGCTGCTGTAACTGCCGCACCGGTAGCATCGACTTCAAGCGATGATTCTCGTGTGAAAGCTTCTCCTTTAGCACGTAAAATTGCGCAGGAGAAAGGTATCAACTTAAGTGATATCAAAGGTTCTGCAGATGGTGGCCGTATTGTGAAGAAAGACGTAGAATCATTTGTTCCTGTTGCTGCACAATCTGCGGAAACAAAAGCTGCAGCCGCTCCTGCAACAGAAGCAAAAGCAATCACTTTACCTACATTTGTTGGTGAAGAGCGTTATACTGAAAAACCAGTTAACCAAATGCGTAAAACTATTGCGCGTCGTCTAGCAGAGTCATTGTTTACAGCTCCACACTTCTATTTGACTGTATCAATTGACATGGACAATGCAATGGCTGCTCGTGCGCAGATCAATGAGGTTGCTCCAGTAAAAGTTTCTTTCAATGATATCGTTGTAAAAGCTGTTGCTGTTGCCTTGAAAAAACATCCTGCTGTAAACTCTTCATGGCAAGGCGATAAAATCCGTTTCAATGAACATACCAACATTGGTGTTGCAATGGCTGTTGAAGATGGTTTATTAGTTCCTGTTGTGCGTTTTGCAGATGGTAAATCATTGTCGCATATCTCTGCAGAGGTGAAAGACTTCGCTCAAAAAGCGAAGGCTAAAAAATTACAGCCTGCCGATTGGGAAGGATCTACATTTACAGTGTCCAACTTAGGTATGTTTGGAATTGACGAATTTACATCCATTATCAACTCACCAGATGGAGCAATCCTTTCTGTTGGTGCTATTCAAGCAGTTCCTGTTGTTAAAAACGGTGCTGTAGTTCCTGGTAATGTAATGAAAGTGACATTGGGTTGTGATCACCGCGTGGTCGATGGTGCAACTGGAGCTGCATTTTTGCAAACATTAAAATCTTTGGTTGAAAATCCAGTAAGATTATTAGCATAATCCTTTATTTGAGGAATTAAAAGCCACTTTAGTAATAAGGTGGCTTTTTTTATGGCCTTAATTGGTTAATCTTATGATAGGGAAAAGTTTTTTTACCTATAGTTTTCCATCGTTATCCATTTGTTTGAAGTAAGCCCAGGTTGTCCGTTGCTAGAGTGAAAGAGACTGCGCACATAAAAAAGGTAACATATCCGATGAATATCAATTATTGTGATAAAAAATTCGTTTTTTTATACTAAAATCTTCATTTTAGCATTATTATCAGTAGGCTGGTCCTTCTATTACGAGCTTCAATAATTTGATGTTGTTTAGAACAAAGGAAATAGGAGGTATTTATTGATAAACAATACATAAAACACAAAAATCCGGGAGACTTAGTATAGTGAAATTATTTTTTTTAAAGGGAATGGTCGCTCTTTTGATGGTATCTACAGTGGCTTGTAGTTCAAAAGAGAAAAAACAGAAGGAAGCAGCAATAGCGCAGGCAAAAGTAGATAGCACGAGACTCGTCTATAATCCAAATAATGCAGATCAGAAAATCGATGCTTTTATGAAAAACCTTCATTCAAAAGCTGCATTCAATGGGAACGTTCTTGTTGCTAAAGATGGGAAAATCTTATATCAGAATACATTCGGCTGGGCCAATTACTTAAAACGGGATAGTCTAAAAATAGATGACAAATTTGAACTCGCTTCAGTTTCTAAACCGTTAACAGCTGTCGGAATTTTGAAGTTAGTGGAGGCAGGAAAGCTACGTCTCGATCAAACGATCAATGACTTCTATCCGGATTTTCCTTATCCTGGTATTACCATAAAAATGTTATTGACACACCGCTCGGGATTACCTAATTACGTTTATTTTTCGGAGGAACATTGGCCTGATCGCAAGAAAGGAATGACAAATCAGGATGTGATGAAAATGCTGACCGAATTTAAGCCTAATCGCTATGGTGCGCCAGGAGGCCGTTTCTTTTACAATAATTCGAACTTTATGGTCTTAGGGGCCATTATTGAAAAGATATCAAAGCAAGATTATGCGACGTATATGAAAGATAGCGTATTCAATGTTGCCGGAATGACAAATACAGCCGCACTCTCTAAGGCCGTGTATGATAAAATTCCGACCAACGTTATCGGGCATGATAAGGTATGGCGAAGATCGGTGGTGCAAAATTTTCAGGATGGACCGCTTGGTGACAAAGGAATTTATAGTACAGTGCGTGACCTTTATCGTTTTGATCTGGCTTTGAGAGATGGACGATTGTTAAAGCAGTCAACATTGGATTCAGCATACCGAGGATATCCCGATGCCAAAAAGGGAATTTTTAGCTATGGTTATGGTTGGCGTACCTTTGAGCATGGTAATGATCATATCGTATACCATACAGGCTGGTGGCACGGTTTTAGACATATTTATGTAAGAGATTTAAAAAGAAACATTGTTATTGTTTTACTTTCTAATATGACCAATGGAAGCTTGGTCAAATTGGATGAGCTTTATAAAATCATGGGAATGCCCGTATTGCGTAAAAATGCCTATAGCACCCATGGTGATTTTATCATCGATGAGTAATTTCTGAGCGATGCTACCCGGAGCATTTAGATTATCTTTTTTATCGTAAACTAGAATGCAGAGAAGATAATCTAAATGCCTTGAGTGAGCGTGTAATAAGTAAATACAAAAGATATATAAAGGGATGAAAAAAACATTGATTTTGGGTGCTAGCACCAATCCATCACGTTATTCGAATAAAGCGGCAAATATGCTTCATAAACATGGGCATGCAATCGTCAATATTGGCTTGAGTGGAGGAGAAGCCGCTGGAGTTGCCATTGAAAAGAAAGGTGAGATCTATACAGATATTGATACGGTGACAATGTATCTTAGCGAGCCTAATCAGAAAGAATATTACGATTATATATTAGCGACGAAGCCAAAAAGAATAATATTTAATCCAGGGGCAGAGAATTCAGCATTGGAACAGCTCGCGATGGAGCATGGTATTAAGACAGAAAGAGCCTGCACTCTTGTTTTGTTGAGTACAGGGCAGTTTTAGATTTTGGATTTATGAAGCAACTCAACCGACAGATACTTCGTGATAAAATAATTTGTAAGTCCCACGGTATTGCTGTCAAGATTTAGGCTTGACACTTTTATGTCACAATGTTCCTTCAATATTGCCATGGTATAAGAATTGATGGCTTGCTGTATCGGAATCGTGATCAGTTCATTTGCTTTTGCAATTTTCCCCCCCAATACGATCAATTCGGGGTTGAGGAGCTGTATCAAGGATGCAAATGCTTTCCCTAGATTTGTCCCTAGTTTTGAAATCTGGTTTATTGCAAATTGATCACCTTTGTTTGCAGCTTCAATAATATGCGTTGGTGTTAAATGTTGTAATTCATCGGGTTGCAATTCGTTTAATTTAGTCAGCTCTCCTTTCTGGATTTCCTGTTTCGCATTGTTGACTAAAGCAATTCCGGAAGCTACGGTTTCCAAACAACCTCTTTTCCCACAGTAGCATAGTTCGCCATTATCGATAAAGGGCATATGTCCCACTTCGCCGGAGTAGCCATCACGTCCCAGATAGACTTCGCCATTGGACACGATTCCTAAACCAATCCCCCAATCCATTAGGATAATTAAACTGTTTTTTGTGTTTTTTGCCAATCCAAATTTCAATTCAGCATAAGCAGCGCCTTTGACGTCATTGAGAATGAAGACTGGTTTTTTATATATGCGCTCAAAATAATTTGTTATGGATTGATTGTCGTCATGTAAAAAAGTCTCGTTGGTACCTTCTTCAGCGTTGATTAGCCCAGGCATACCAATGATAATCCCTGTTAGGTTCTCGATATCAACTGATTTATCGATAAGATATTGATCAACGATTTGTGTGATAGCGGCTAGATTTTCTCCATTGCGAGATAATTCATTATCCAGCTCAACAGTTTCAGCAATAATGTTCTGGTTGTTGTCCATTATGCTCATCGTGATAGAGAAACGTTGGAGCTCAATCGAAAGCACCTGAAACAATCCATCACATAGCTTATATAAATTGGGTTTACGTCCGCCAATAGATTCTCCTTTGTCAAATTGACGGATAAAATCATCTTCCAGCAACTCTGCAATGAGGCTATTCACCGTAGGCAGGCTTAAATAGAGGTTTTTTACAATGTCATTTACCGATACAGATCCTAATTCGGCTATTAATTTTATAATGGAGATTTTATTGAACAGATTTTTCTTTTCAGGTTTACTCTCCAATTTTTTGTTAATCAGTAAGTTTACGGCTTTAGTCATAAAACATCATATTTTGAAATAGAATCCTCAGGGCTTTAATTTAGCAAAAGTTTTGGAATCATTTGGTTATTTTTCTCACTTGACAAACAAGTGGGCTAATTAGCAAAAAGGGGATAAGATTCCTTATCCCCTTTCTACGTATAAGTTAAGACTATTTGAGTTTTTTTACTCGAATATCTTTAAAGAATACTTCGGTACCGTGTCCAAGGAACCCGATATGACCAGAGGTTCGTTTAAGTCCAGGATGTTGTTTGCCATCCAAGGTTCCGTTTTTGCTTGCCTCGGCGATATCCGCATCAACAATAACAGCGCCATTTAGTGTAACTTTGATACGATTTCCTTTCACGACTATTTCCTCGGAGTTCCATTCACCTACAGGTTTTAAATGACCTTTTTTGGCAGGAACAACACCATAAATCGAACCGTGATATTGGTATTGCTTCAAGTCTTTATAAACATCTGCGCCATCATCAAGTACCTGGATTTCCATTGCCTCATATGCGGCGTCCCCCTCTAGAGGAGCCCTTATTCCCACACCATTGTTGGCACCAGGGGTCAATTTGAAGTCGAAGCGATAAATGAAGTCTGCGTATTCTTCTTTTGTGTAGAGGTTTCCACCAAATTTTGCATTTGGATACACCCAGATATAACCTTCGTCATTGATGACATAGGCTTGGTTTTCTGTCCACTTGTCGAGGTTTGTTCCATCAAAAAGTACTTCAAAACCTTCTTTTTTCTCTTGATCGCTCAATTTAAAGATTTGCTTTCTTGGGAATTCCTTGATAAAAAGATCTCTATAATAAACAACTGAACCATGCGCTTGTAACTCAATTTGTTCGGTAGGGAAAATGGATTGGTTTCTATCCCAATAGTTTTCAAGAGGAATATTATCAGTTACTAACTGTCCATTTAACCAAACCGTGACTTTATCGTCTACCATTTTGATTTTAAACGTATTCCATTCGCCGGTAGCATTGTCGGCAACCTTCAATGGTTTGCTTTCATTTTTCTGGTTGTTATATAATCCACCAGAGCCAACTTGGGCACCGACTCTTGTATTCGCAATATCCCAAATCTGTACTTGTGGAGTACCTCTCAAGTAAATACCGGCATCACCTTCTATACCACCATAGTTCTCCAATTTCCAATCTACAAGCATTTCAAAATCGCCATATTTTTTTACGGTAGCCAGGTTATCTCCTTTACCACTGAAGGTAATTTCGCCATTGGATGCTGTCCAGCCTTTGCGCATGATGTCATCGGCTTTAGCTTGTTCTGCTGCTAAAGTTTTCTCGTTCATCTTACTACGTTTGATCGGATCCGCTACCAAACCTTTCCAGCCACTTAGGTCTTTACCATTGAACATCGAAACGTAACCCTCTTTGATGGGCATTTCAGCGAGATAGCGAACAACGGCTTCTTTAAGGTATCCACTTTCACTACCCGACAATTTACCGATTACCTGTTCAAGAACCTCTCTGACCTTTTTTCCATAGAACTTGTTGTCCATTGCAATGTTCATTGCTACATTGGCAGCAGTTCCGCCCAGTTGTGCATCGTTCATTAAGTCGGCGGCAAAAACTAAAGACTGGTATGTTCCTGTAGGTTGTAACGCCGATAATGCTGCTTTTTTCTGATCTGCTGTTTTGGCAACGCTGAATGCATCTCTTAATAACAACGTTTTCTGTTCAGGCGTATTCGAAGAAGAAGAAATTGATTTAATTAATCCCCGGTATACCGTATTGAACAGATTATCGTCTTTTTCTGTTCGGGAAAGAGATACCAATTCTGGAAGTGCGTTGGAGGAAGACCAGCCAGCCAAAGATTCAATTGCTGCTGACCGTAGACTTGTATTATTATTGTTAAGGTATGCAGTTACAGCTTTCAATGACTGTGCGTCACCAAGCCCAGCAAAAATAGGGAAATATTTAGCGGTATTAGGCGCTGCTGATTTCGCTATATTAGCTGCTAGTTTTTCTGTTAATCCTTTTGAATTTGTGCTTGACTGAATCACATTGACAATGGCACGCTGCAATAGAACGGCAGATTTATTATCTGTCGTATTGTTTAGCCTATTGAATAGTTCTTCTAAATCCGACTCCTGGGCAACATTGGGAAGTGCTTTGTTGATCGCTTCTTCGACAGCAGGATTTGAACTCTTTATTGCTAATACAGCTTTGGATGATGCATTGTTGGAACGTTTACTTAAAATATCCAGTAATTGAATCTTTTTGTCGTCATCTACCGTGGCGAGCGCATTGTTGACATCGGTAACAACATTTGCATCTTTAGATGATAGGATCAACGCCTTTACCGAATTGTTGAACTGTTGATCTGTGTTGAGAGCCTGGATTAAAGTATTGGTTTCTTTTCCCTGTGATAGTGTATTTAGTGCACTTAATCCAGCTAATTTAGTTACTGGAGATTGTGTTTTATTTACTAACGCCTGGATTAGTTTTAAACTGCTTGCCGAACCATTGTGGGCTAAGTAGTTCAATACACTTTCTTGAACTTCAGGCGTACCCTTGCTTGCTAAAGCAAGCAAGCTTTTTGCGTCGCTGCCCTTTCCGTATTTTCCGAGTAATTGTAAAGCAATGTTACGGTAAGCACCATTATCGCTCTTAACTGCTGCTAATAAGTTCTTTTGTTGTTTCGCCGGGTCAAGAGTTGTCAATAATTTAAGCGATGCAATTTGACCGTTGATTGATTTGGCTTTTTGGGATTCTTGGAAAAATTTGTTCAGAAACTTGATTGCATCTTGATCATGCTTATTGTCGATCAATGCTTGGGCATAGTCGATACCAAGACCAACCGCATCAAATTTGTCGTAGCTGTAACCTGCAGCAGTTAGTTTTTCTTGGAATAGCGATTCAGAAGCTGTGCCACCTATTTTGCTTAATGCGATTAATGCTGTCCGTTGAAAACCGTCCGAATTATATTTTTTGGTCAATCCCAAAATAGCATTTTCAGCATTTTTATCCTTTAAATCTCCGAGTGCAGTAACTAAGGCAATAGCAGTTTTCTCTGTCGTTGACGCAGCTAAAGCTTTTTCTAATGCTGCTGTCGACTCAGGGGTACGAATAGATACCAGAGTTCTCGCTGCAGCATCGGCAAGATAATCGTTTGCCAAGCAAGTTGCGACAGCGGGTATAGCGGTATTATCTGCACATTGACGTAATAGGCGTAGGGCAAAGACCTGATTTGTTGGTTCACTCAATTGCGAGATGGATTTTGCCAAACCTTCAACAAAAACTCTTTTTTGCTGTTCTTTACCTGGTTGATTTACATAGAATGAATAGCTGTTTGCTGCAAATTCTATCGGAGCATTATTGCTTCCCGGTGCTTTAAGTCCCTTGAGGAAAGTGACAACGTCGTCAGACGAAAAACCTTCCAACTCATGCATGGCAAGCAAAAATTTTTCTTTTTCTTCGGCAGGCTGCTGTGCCAATACGTCTGCTATTTTGGTTGCAGTCGTTCTATTTTGTGGTTGCTGCGCGTAAGTTGCACTAGATATAAGAAGCAATACAGTCAGCGAATTGAATATTCTTTTCATTGGGATTTCTTTTTAAATAGACCAAGGGCCTCTCATTGGTTGGTGAATCAATCTATTTGCGGCGTCATCATTAATAAATAGCTCGTTTTGAGAGTCGTATTTTAATGATCTGTTTAGTCGCAATGCTGCTAATCCCATGTTGACCAAAGTACAAGAACGGTGTCCATTGATTTCATTCAGTGCAAACTTTTCTCTTGTGCGCACGGATTCCAGGAAGTCAGTAATCTGTGGTGCTGGTTCAGGGTACTGTGCAAGTTTCCTTTCCAAATCTGGTATATCTGATTGAAACCCTCGATATAATTTACCTTTTGGACCTTCAATATAAGCTGCCTTTTCATCTTTCGCTTCACCGTCTAGAATGATCTGACAACCATCGGCATAGGTAAATGTAATTCGTCTCCATGTGCCCACAGCATCCGGATGTTGCTGCGGAGCATCCACGTCGACAGTAACAGGACTTTCGTTGTCTTTACCTAAGAAGTATTGAACAGGATCCATATAGTGTTGTCCCATATCTCCTAAGCCGCCGCCATCATAATCCCAATATCCTCTAAAGGTCGTATGTACACGGTGCTTATTATAAGGTTTGTATGGTGCTGGACCTAACCAAAAATCGTAGTCAAGTTCCGCTGGTACTTTCTCTTCTGGTAAGTTTTCCTTTCCTACCCAATAGAATTTCCAGTCAAAGCCCGTATGTTTGCTTATTGTCACTTTCAACGGCCAACCCAACATCCCTGTATCAACCAATTTTTTGATTTTGCTTACGGGAACATTCATTCCATAAAAATCATCCTTAAAACGAAACCAGGTATTTAAACGAAAGATATTACCATGCTGTGCAATGGCTTCTTTCACTTTTTTACCTTCACCGATAGTGCGTGTCATCGGTTTTTCACACCAGATATCTTTTCCTGCTTTTGCCGCTTCAATGGACATCAGTCCATGCCAATGTGGGGGAGTAGCAATATGTACGATATCTACTTCCGGAGATTTAATCAACTCCCTAAAGTCATGGTATTCCTTCACACCACCGCCTAAGTCTGCTTGTGCTGCCGCCAGATGGGTTTTGTCCACATCACAAATAGCTACTGTTTTAGTTCCGGCGTAGCCAAAGTGCCCACGGCCCATATTGCCGACACCAATTACACCTTTGGTTAGATGGTCGCTCGGAGCAAGATAGCCCTGTCCTCCGAGTACAAAGCGTGGTACAATAGAAAATGCCGCAGCACCGACCACGGATTTTTTTATGAAATCACGCCTTGATGAATTCTGTTCTTTCATTTTGGTTGGATTAGTTGTTTTATAATTGATCCACTATTAGGCTGTTAAAAATAACGGCATTGGATATTTAATCTTAAAAATAGATAAAAAACTGATAAATGTAAACTGATAACTAAAATTTTACGTATTGTTTATTTGTGTTTTATTAAAAAATAACAAAAGAATACTGTTGAATTCATTTCTTTCATATATAGCCACCCCATTATTACCTATGCTTTGTTGTTTTATCTGCTAAATTGTTACATTTCAGTAGTGTAGCTATTCGATGTGATGGACAGATAAGAGCTTGAATCTAGATTTTTCTCAATCGTTTTCGTAAAAGGTGCTTGATTTCAGTCGAATAATCCAGCATCTTTATGGTCGCTCTGATAGCATTTAATCCTAAAGATGAATCTAAGAATACTATTTTTTCTCATTTGCGCGCTATTCCAGTCAATTTCTGGATCAGCACAATTTAGAATTCCCACACTGGGTCATACCATTTATGAAGGTGTATTTACCGGAAATGGTCTATTGGGAACAATGACTTATTTAGCCGATAAGAATTCCATGCGTGTTGATATTGGACGAACTGATGTGTATGATCATCGCGCGAATTCGACCGACAAATTGTTTGATCAGGCGCGTATGTCGTTAGGTCATTTTGAAATGGAATTTGAAAGCCCGATTGTACAGGCACAAGGAGAAATTTATTTAAAAGATGCTTATGCAGAGGCGAAAGTCAGCACGGATAAGGGCATGATGAGAATTCGGACGACTACCTTATCGAATGACAATATTATCTTGCTAGAGGTATTTAAAAAAGATTTTAAGGGAAATTACCAGCTTACTTGGAAACCCGACGAAGCCATCAGTCCAAGGATGGGATTCAGCTATGCGCAAAAACCGAAAAATTATCCAGCGAACCCAAAAGGCAGTTTTGGGACACAGGGCGGAACAAAATATTTTGACCAGCCTCTTCTAGCCGGGGGAGGGTATGTAACGGCTTATTGGAGCAAATCTGATAAAGACGTGGATACCTATTTAATTACTGTAGATTATAGCCAGCATGGGACCGCTTATGTCAAAAAGGCGATCAATTATGTTCAGAACTTTAATAAGCGAAAGTTAACGAAAGGATTGGCATCCCATCGCAAATGGTGGACCAATTATTTTAAGGCATCGACCCTAGAATTGCCAGATACGGTTTACCAGCAGTTTTATGATATGCAGTTGTATAAGCTTGCCAGTGCAACAAGGTCAGGTAAACCCGCTATGGATTTACAGGGGCCATGGACGAGTCCAACTCCTTGGCCAGCTTACTGGCTTAATCTTAATATGCAACTTGCCTATTCACCAGTATTCAAAGCTAACCAACTCGGTATCGCAAATTCTTTCATCCAGATGATTGATCGAAATAAAGATAAGCTAAAACAAAATGTTCCGGAACCTTATCGTTACAATAGTTTGGCTGTAGGCCGCTCCTCGGGACCATCTTTATGGAGCCCCGTTCTTTTGGCTAAGAATGTATCACTTGAAGGAGCTTCCGATGGTGAAAAAGAATTGGGAAATCTAGTCTGGCTCTTGCATAGCTATTATCAGTATTACCGAGCGACCCTGTCGCAAGACATATATAATCGCTTGTTCCCGCTGCTGAAGGAAGCGATAAATTATCATTTGCACTTATTGGAAAAGGATCAACAGGGGAAATACCATATCGGGGTAAAAACCTATTCACCAGAGTATCCTAAGGGCTACGCTTATGATACAAACTATGACCTTTCCATTTTAAGATGGGGGCTCAAGACACTTATTGAGCTGGATCAAGAAGGAGGCGGTAAGGATAAACTTCATGCTGTATGGAAAGACGTATTGGCCAACTTGATCGATTATCCGCAAGATACCGATGGCTTTATGATCGCAAAAGACCTTCCTTACGGCGAGTCGCATCGTCACTATTCGCATCTCATGATGATTTATCCGTTTTACGACATAAACTGGGATCAGGCAAATAACCAAGCGCTTATTGAACGTTCTATTGCACATTGGCAGAGCAAAAAGCAATGGTTGCAGGGCTATTCATTTACGGGTGCTGCCTCGATGTATGCCATGATGGGGAGAGGAGATGCGGCTTTGGCATCGCTGGATGTTTTATTACAGAAATATATTAAACCCAATACGCTATATGCCGAAAGCGGTCCGGTGATAGAAACCCCGCTCGCAGCGATGGCGAGTATTCAAGAATTGTGTATGCAGTATTGGAATGGCGTATTACGCGTGTTTCCTGCTATTCCTCATAAATGGGAGAATGTGTCCTTTTCCAATTTTTTGGCGGATGGTGGAAATCTCGTATCGGCACAGCGGAAAAATGGAAAAACGATCAGCATCCAGATCAAAAGTCAATATGGCGGTCGTCTACGATTAAAAGCTGGCATTGGGGCACCAGAGGTGAAGATACAGGGAAAAGGCACATTTGATATAGCGCAAGACGGAATGATTGATCTGCAGCTCGATAAGGGAGCAGTCGCTTTGATCAACACACATTAATAACCGAGATTAAAGAGAGGAAGGCAGGAAAAGCTGGATAGGCAGATGCTGTGAACCAACGCTCCATATTAAAATGGAGAAAAGAGCTGATTATTTAACGATAGAATTGACGCGCTTATGTGCTGACCAAATAAAAATAAACGAATAAAAAATAATGAAATTAAAACAACTTTCTGTGTTATTATTGGCCGTTTTGGGCACTTCGACTGCCGTTCAGGCCCAAACAGCAAAACCGAATCTATCCAAAGAGTTTATTCAGCAACAGTTAGATGCTGCAGCGAAGCAAATAAAAGTCCTGGCGAATGAAACGCCGGCAGAAAAGTTTCCAAAAACTTTCGAAAATGGAAAAGAGGTCTTTTCTTCATCGAGCTGGTGGTGTTCGGGCTTCTATCCGGGGACATTGCTGTATTTATATGAAGGCACCAAGGATGAGGGATTATTAAAGAAAGCAACCGAGAAATTGACGTATCTCGAGAAAGAAAAGAACAACAAGGGTACGCATGATTTAGGGTTTATGTTATTCTGTAGTTTTGGAAACGCGCTTCGTCTCACGGGCGATACGCAAAAGTATGAGCCAATACTCAGCACCGGTGCAAATTCTCTAGCATCTCGCTATAGTCCCGTTACTAAAACGATCCGTTCTTGGGATCACGGATCATGGCAGTATCCCGTAATCATTGATAACATGATGAATTTGGAATTTTTGACACAGGTATCTAAAATGACTGGAGATAAAAAATTCTATAATATTGCGGTAGCTCATGCCGAAACAACCTTGAAAAACCACTTCAGAAAAGATTATAGTTCTTACCATGTGATCGATTATGATAAGAACACAGGTAAGGCTATTGGAAAAAAAACACATCAGGGTGCATTTGATGAATCAGCATGGTCAAGAGGGCAGGGATGGGCACTCTATGGTTATACCATGATGTATCGTGAAACCAAGAAGAAAGAATTTTTGAAGCAGGCACAGCAAATCGCAAAATATATCTTAAGTAACCCAAATATGCCTGCTGATCTGGTTCCTTACTGGGATTTTGATAAAGATAAAATTGCGCAGTCGGACAAAATGTATCCAAATAAGGACCTGCGGGATGTGTCGGCGGCGGCATTGTATGCATCGGCCTTATTAGAACTTTCGCAATACACAAAAGGAAGTGAGGCTGTGAACTATTTTAACAAAGCAGAAATTATTCTTAAAAACCTGTCGAAGGCGCCTTATCTTGCTCCTTATGGTCAGAATGGCGGTTACATTTTACAACATAGTGTTGGAGCGTTGCCATTGAATTCCGAAATCGATGTGCCTTTGACTTATGCAGATTATTACTATGTTGAAGCCCTGGTGCGTTATCAACGCCTATTGTCAGGAGAGCCTATGATCAAAGAGATCGCGAAATAGGACCATCAAAGAAAAAGGGTGTCGATGATAAATTAACTCGATTTAAGTACACAGGCACGGATCAAAAAAAAGAGATGTTATGGACATCTCTTTTTTTTTATGGAACAGGATGTGGGTTATCTTCAAATATCGCTAAGTTTCAGTGGTCTGGCTAGCATTCGCCGTTTGTTCTGACGGATTGTATCCGAATTGTTTTTTAAATTCCTTACTAAAATATTTTCTATCGGAAAATCCCACAGCATAGGCGATTTCACTGATGTTCATGTCAGAATTCAGTAGTTCTTTTGCTTTGTTTAACCTATACGTTTTTACATAATTATTGAGCGATAAATTGGATATGGCCTTCAGCTTGCGATAGAGAATTGGAGCACTCATTCCCATTGTACGGGCTATAAAATTAACATCAAAGCCATCTGACTGGATATTTTCTTCGATCAACTGATTTAGGGATGAGATGAATTGCGCATCAAGTTCATTGTCGAATGAAGTTGTTTTGACTTGAAATCCTTTACTCTTTTTCTGGCTGATAGCCAAGAGATTTTGAGCAGAAAGGAAGAGCTGTTTATTATCGAAGGGTTTTGTTAAATAGATGTTTGCGCCATGCTCTAAGGCCAACGTTTGGGAATCGCTATCGGTTACAGCAGTCAGCAAGATGAATGGTATATGGCTGGTCGTCATATTTGTTTTAATGGCTTGGCATAGCTGAGCACCGTCCATGTAAGGCATCATCAGATCTGAAATAATCAGATCAGGGATATATTCCAATGCTTTAGAAAGGGCTTCCTCACCATTGACAGCAGTAATAATGCTGAAGCTCTCCCCAAATAGGCTAACAACGGCTGCTAATAATTCTTTATTGTCTTCTACAATTAAGATAGTTTGTTGCAAGGAGGTGTCGAATGTGCTGGAGCCTTGTATGTTAATGTCTTCTATTTCCTTTGCAAGGAGATCTATCGCTTGCGGCTCTATTTTCTCGCCAGCTTTTTTCGGTAAGGTTACCGTAAATACCGTCCATTTCCCTTTTTCATCTTCCTGTGAGAAACAACGAATATCTCCCTTGTGCTGCTGTACAATTTGTTTGGTCAGTGCCAATCCAATGCCTGTGCCGATGGCATCATTACCTTGCTCTTCACGATAGTATTCTTCAAATATTTTGAACTGATTGTCTGTGGCAATACCGATGCCGTTATCAACTATGTTTATGGAAAATGAGTCATCGCTTTCGATCAGCTCCAGGTAAACTGTACCATGTTCTGGTGTGTACTTGACCGCATTTGACAAGAGGTTAAACATGACTTTATCAAATTGTACAGTATCTATGGATTGTAGCCCTACGGCATCCAGCTGCCGGATATAGTAATTGAGGTGTTTTGCTTTGGCAAGGTCATTTAATAGGTAAAATGTATCTTCTATATATTCCCGAAAAGAGATGTCTGTTTTCTTCAGAACGAAGTGCTTGTCATCGAACTTTTTGAAGTCGAGCAGTTCGTTTATGACACCTAGGAGTTTACTGGCATTCTTTTTTATTCGTTTTACTTTGTTTTGGGTGGCGGAAAGATTGGCTGTTTCGGAAATAATTTCATCCAATGGAGCTGTTATCAAGGTCAGCGGTGTGCGAATTTCGTGGGATATCTGTGTGAAGAACTTTATTTTCTTTTCCTGTTCCCGTTCTGAATTAATCAGCATCTCACGTTCGACGACAAATTTAATGACCAGATGTACACCCAGGGTAAACAAAACTGCATAGAATAGATAGGCGCACCAGGTCCTCCAAAAGGGAGGTTTAATATCGATATTGATCCGCAGGGGTATGCTGCTCCAGATACCATCGTTGTTACTGGCAAATATGGTCAAGGTATGCATACCTGTAGGAATATTGGTATATCGTATTGAAGGAGTACTAGTTTCAATCCAATCTTTGTCAAAACCTTCAAGCTTGTATCGGTATTTATTCTTTTGCGGTTTGATGAAATTGGAACTGGAAAAATTGATCGTAACAAAGTTTTCGTCATGTCGGAGTTTGAGCTGATAACTGTTGGGATCTATCGTTTTCTGAATTCGTCCGTAGTTTAATGGGGCCTCTTCGAGAAATATATTTCGGAAGAGTACCTCGGGGATAGTCTGATTGAAAATTATTTTTTGGGTATTCAGGGCAACTACACCATTTAGTGTCGTGACGAATAGTGTTCCTGCTTTGCTGGCAAAGACTTTGGCACCAAGTAGATTTTTGACCGGTAAACCGTCATATTGATTCAGGAGGTAACGCTGTTTTGTTTTGGGATTGTAGCATATTAATCCATTTTTACTGGTAAGCCATACCTGATTGTTCACAATGATGGGCCAGCCTAAGGAATTGTTTGGAAAACGTGATACTTTGGTAAGCTTATCGCGCTGATCAAGATGATAGAGGTATTCTTTTGACGTCAGCCAGATGTCCCCATTCGGATGCACATAAAATCCACCCAGGGCTAATGTATCGAGCTGTTTAATTGGCTGTATGTCTGATTCATTCGGTTTTTTGCGAAAAAGTGTCCCGCCTCTAAGAAAATAGGTCTGCTGTTTATGATCGGCCTGGATATCATCAATTGTACCTGTTTTTAATGCAGCATGATACGTTGCAGGTTTTCCAGGCTCCACGATATAGAGCCCTTTGTTGGTTCCAAGGTAAATACGGTGTGTCGGATCGACGTAAATGCTGTAGATGTTGTTTTTGAGATTTAGGAGTTCTTTTTCGAGGTAAAAATGCTGTGCATTTCCAGATTGCGCATCGATAATGGAATAGCCGCCGCCATATTGCGCCGCGTAGATTTTATTATCGCGAACATAGAGGTCCTTGATCAGGTTTGACTGGGTTAAGTTTGATAAAGGTGAAGTTACTCCAGATATTTTGTCAATTTTGTTGATTCCTTCTTCTTCTGTTCCGATCCAAAACGCATTTTCTGACTCGGCGAAACTGCCGGTGATATCGCTACTGAGGCTGAGAGCAGTACGCGAACGTGTTGAGTAATGCTGTATGGGGATGAGATCGGGGTAGATGGCATTGATTCCTCCAAAATAGGTTCCTATCCAAGTGATCTGTTGTCGATCTATGAAGATATCATAGATGGAATTTTGACTCAATGAGTTTTTGACGGAGGTATTGTGTTTATAGTTTAGGAAATGTGACGAGCCGTTAAAGATGGAGAGTCCTTTTAGTGTACCGATCAAGAGGTCTCCTTGTTTGGTTGGGACTATTTTTCTGATGTTATTGCTGAGTAGGTTGCTGTTTGATTCTGTTAAGTTATTCCATTTTTTATCAATGAAGTTGTATTGGAATATTCCATGCAATTTTGTGCCAACCCACAAGATACCTTTATGGAGATAAAGAGCACTGAAAATACGCTCCTTTAATGGAAGCGGAGGAAACATCAGATTTTGGATATGGGACATCTGATTATTTTGCCATGAAAAAGACTCGATGCCCTTGTAACTTGCTATTGTATAGGTATTGGGGCTGGTTTGGATGATCGATTGCACCCGGGGGCGGTCAAGAATTTTTTTGAGATTGTAGGTTCCAGCAGTCGGGATGGCCTGATAAAGCCCCTTGTCAGTGCATAGAAATATCTGGTTTGATAAAAATTGGATGTCGGTGATGACAATTTTTTCCTGAAAAGGTTTTCCTTGTTTAAATACAGCTTTACGTTTGTTGATGTCGAAGATGAATAGTTGGGTTGCCGTAGCGATGAAAAGATGATTTTTTGCGTTGATGCCAATCTTATTAATATAATCTACCTTTTTAAAGACGGTATCCTGTACCAAAATATTGGTGATATTCTGGGAGTCATATACAAATAGGTTGGCGCCACCGCCGAACCAAAGTTTACCCTGTTTATCCTGCGCAATTGTTAATACCGCCTGTTTATCCAATACGTTCTCCTGGCTTAGCGTCTCAAACTTAAGATCCTGGGCATGACAAAGGGAAATGATGGATATCAACAGCAGAAATTGTCGCAATAAAATAGGCAGTATGTTCATGGTTATAGGGTATTTGGATCAAATTTAAGATTTTACCCCCAAATATTTATGAATTTCACCCCCCTTAATTTGCGTATAGACCCATCTTTGGCTTATTAAACAACCAATTTTTATTAGAAAACTAATTTTCCTAAAGTATGGCAAAGTTTTACAAAGTTGGACTGTCTGCTATGATGATGTTTACTGTGGGTGCGAGTATGGCACAGCAGAAAATTTCGATTACGGGGCGGATTACAGACAGTCAAGGTGCACCTTTAGCGGGTGTAACGATTCGAGAAAAGGGTGGAAGTGCTTCTACTTCTACAAACGCTACTGGTACCTATTCATTGTCCGTGAGTTCTAGTGCGACAATTGTTATTTCCTATATCGGCTATCAAAACCAAGAAGTTAGTGTCAATGGGCGGAATGTTGTCAATGTGACTATGGATGGAACGAGTTCGGTTATTGACGAGGTTGTTGTTGTGGGGTATGGACAACAAAAGAAGGCTAAATTGCTCGGTTCGGTTGCTACAATTGATTCAAAACAACTCGAAAGTAGGGCGGTTACTAATGTTTCTTCCGCTCTTTCAGGTCTAGCGGCAGGTGTTCAAGTTAAGGTTGGTAATGGCAAGCCTGGTAGTGATGGTGCAACAATACGTGTCCGAGGAACAGGTACGATGAACAATAATGATGCACTCGTTATCATAGATGGTATCCAAGGAACTATGGACGCTGTAAATCCGGAGGATATTGAAAATATATCAGTATTAAAGGATGCTTCCTCAGCAGCGATATATGGGGCTCGTGCAGCAAATGGAGTTATTCTAATAACAACAAAAAAAGGGAGATCTGGACAGGCTCCTCAGATAACTTATTCTGGTTTATTTTCTAGAACTACGCCGAGTGTGAAGCCAGTTTTTCAAAGTGATTATTTGAAACATATGAAGTTATTTCAAGAAGCTGCGGAAAATATCGGTGATAAAAGTCCCTATACACAGAGTGCAATTGATGCATGGACTGCTGCTAATGCAGACCCAAATGGAATGACAGCAGCTGGGATTCCAAACTATGTAGCCTTTCCAAATACCAATTGGGGCGATTGGATCTACGATAATGGTTGGCTTAAAAATCATAATATCGGGGTCCTAGGAGGAAGCGAAAAAATTCGATATAATCTGTCCGGAAGAATTCAAGATAATCCTGGTATTATGCATAATACTGGTATGAAACGTTACGAAGGGAGGGTGAATCTCGAGACTGATATTACTAATTTCTTGACAGTCGGCACCCAGACATTTGTCGTTAAAGAGGAACGCTCAATGGCTTCGGATGAGAATCTTTATAATTTTTTGAGACAAACCACTCCAGGGATATACCCCATGTATGATGGGAAATTCGGAGGTGCAGTGCTTAGCTCTGGGGAATCTTCTCAATTGAACAACTTGATGTTGTATCTCTACGATAATAAAGGGAGTAATGAACGCACTCAATTGAACTCAACTTTATTCGCTAATATTAAACTTTTGAAAGGGTTAACCTTTGAGACTAAGTTTAATTACCAGAGTCGTTTTGATGAAGTAAAAAGTTGGTCAACCCCTTCTGATCGCTGGGATTTTTCTACAATGACTCTTGTAACATCGCCTATCAATCTCGCTCAAATGACCACGGGACAATCTTATAGGAAAATTTATAGAAAATCGTTTGATAATGTTTTACGTTATAATACTGTAATTGATAAGCATTCGATTAGTGCATTAGTTGGTCATAATGAATTTTATTATAACGATTCTGGGTTTAATGCATCTACAAAAGGTTTGATAGATGCTACGATAACCAATATTGGTACTGGCACTGAAATGAATAGTATTGGTGGATTTGAATCAGACAATTCAATGCGTTCTTTTTTTGGTCGTGTAAGTTATGATTATGACGCAAAATATTTAGCGGAGTTCAGCTTACGCCGTGACGGAGCCTCAAAATTTGGCCTTGGTAAAAAGTATGGTACGTTCCCTTCTGTTTCTGTCGGGTACGTATTGTCCAAGGAGCCATTTATGGAAGCCGTGAATCCTTATGTGCAGGATATTAAAATTCGCGGATCATGGGGTAAATTAGGGAATGATGGTGGAGATGATCTGAATGTCTATGGTTGGCAAGGTGTATATGGCTCGGTGGGTTATTCATTTAATGGAGCTCAGGCTAATGGATTAAGACTATCACGTTTTGGTAATGATTTATTACAGTGGGAAGATTCTGAGAATAAAGAGTTGGGGTTAGAATTCGCGACATTAAATCGCCGGGCGTTCATCGAGATGAATGTTTACGATCGTAAAACCTCCAATATTATTCGTACGGCGAAGATGCCTCTTACTGCGGGAACAGCAAGTCCACCATTTTTCAATCAAGCTTCAATGCGTAATAGAGGTATTGAGTTTAATCTAAATTGGAGAGACAAAATTGGTGATTTTCACTATAATATTGGTGGAAATTTTGCATACAATAAAAATGAGGTCACCAAATTTGAAGGTAAGCTGGTACAAGGGATGGTGGATGATGGATCCGGTAAAATGGTTTGGCAGACTAATTTGGGGGATGTATCCACAGGGGGAGTCAATCGGAGGTTAGAAGGTTATCGCCTTGACGAATTCTACCTACGTCAAGTTTATAAAGGCGATGGTAGCTATTTCAATGCCGATGGATCAGTAAACATCAATGGGGGACCTACTACAGGAATGATCCGTACCGATAAGGACTATGAATGGGTAAAAGCAATGAAAGCCGGCGGGTATTCGTTCTTGAATTCATCTCAGCAAATAGGAGATAGTTACGGTACGACAAAGATGTACTATGGGGACCTAATTTATGCAGATTTAAATGGAGATGGTGTATATGGTAACACTGCCGACCAATATTTTACCGGAACCTCAACAAGTCCAAAATATATCTATGGTTTTAATTTAGGTTTCTCCTATAAGGGTTTTGATATGTCTATGATCTGGGCCGGAGAAGCAGGCGGGCAATATTATTGGTCAGATATTGGTTATAACAACAATGTGTTGATATTAGGCAATCAAGTCACAACAAGGATATATGACAATCACTATTTCTATAATCCCGCTGTACCAGATGATCCACGTACCAATCAAAATGGTTATTTCCCTAGGTTAAAATACGGAACAAATGCCGAAAATATAAATAATCAGGCAAGCGACTATTGGTTGTACAACGCAAATTTTCTGAAGCTTAGAAATCTTCAAGTTGGCTATACATTTAAGAAGAGTATGACAGAAAAGTTCAAAGTGCGCAGTTTAAGAGTGTTTTTCACTGGTGAAAATCTATTGATGTTTACAGATTTCCCAGGTTTGGATCCCGAAGTTGGCGCAGGCGCTAAGTATCCAACAATGAAGCAATTTGCATTTGGTTTGAATATTGGATTCTAAAATAGATACATCATGGAAAATAATAAAAGAAAATATAATTTGTGGAGTAAGAAACTAATGTTGGTAATTACTCTTGGTACAACAGCTTTGCTTTCTTCTTGCCAGAAGGATTTATTGGATACAGTTCCTAAAACGCAAGTGTTAACAAATAATATGTGGTTAACCGAGAACCTTACCGACCAAGGGGTTAATGGAGTGTACCAAGCCTTGCGTCTTGGTCAGACGCTATATGTTTATGATTCCTATGTTACACTTCAAGGTCGTGATAATTCAACTTTGATGAACGCAACAGCAACCAGTTCTTCGGGTATTTTCTCCTCCACTTGGCAAAGTCTTTATGAAGGTGTTCACCGGAGTAACAATGCGATCTACGGGATCACTAACGTTTCGCCTGTTGGTGCAGAGAAAAAAGCAAGATTGCTTGCTGAGGTGAAATTCTTACGAGCGTTTTATTATTATCGTTTAAATCAGCTTTATAAAGGAGTTCCTATATATACAGAGCCAATTGAGTGGAATAAAGTTGATAAACAAAGGAGCTCAGAACAAGAAGTTTGGAGCCTTGTTATCAAAGACCTTACAGATTGTATCAATGAGCCACAGTTGCCTGGACGCTATGAAAGAGGGAATTCAAATTTTGGTAAGATATCTAAGTCGGCAGCTTATGCTTTGCGCGGTAAAGTCTATATGTATACCCAAGAATGGGCTAAAGCGATTGCCGATTTTGAACAGGTCAAAAATTTAGGTCATACTTTATTCAACAGTTATTCCGATCTTTTTAAAGGGAGTAATGAACAAAGTCCCGAGATTATATTTAGTATTCAGAATATTGCCCTTGCCGGATATGGTTCTGACTATCAATTTAGATTTGGCTCGAGGTCTGCTTTTGGATCAAATTGGAATACTTATCTCGTGCATCCAGATGCGGTAGATAGATATCAAAGAAAAGATGGTGCTAAATTTAACTGGGATGACTACATACCTGGGTATAATTCAATGGCTCCTAAAAAAAGAGAGGTATTTTTCTTGCGGAATAATTTGACTGCAACGGAAATTACAAATATGGAGAAAAAAGGGCTCGATATGTCATTGTATTTACCAACAGGCAACGAGCAACGCATTTTGAAGGCATATACAGATCGTGATCCGAGGTTAGCTAGTAATGTAATTCTGCCATATTCAACATTTATTGGAGCAAATGGAGCTACAGATCAAACGTTTACCTCGAGGTGGCCTTATAGACAGGAATTCGGAGGAGTATTTGATTTACGCACAGACATTGTACCTAATTTTTATTACTACCCCCGTAAGTTTGTCTACGAAGGAGCCAATCCGGGTATCCCAAACAGAGAAGCTGGAGCATATGATTACATTGTCATACGGTATGCGGATATCCTTTTGTTATGGGCAGAGGCACTAAATGAATCAAAGAAACCTGGTGATGCTGTGCTAAAAGTAAATGAAGTAAGAAAGCGTGCAGGGGTTGGCGAGTTAGCTTTAGGGTTAGGTGAACAGGATCTCAGGAAGGAAATCCGTGAAGAACGCAGACGCGAATTGATGTGTGAAGGTGTTATTTATTTTGACGAGTTGCGCTGGAAAACGTTGAAAGAAACATCTTTTTATACTGGAAATGGTATTAAAGAGGTATGGGGAGGAGTTATTTCAGGCTATGATTGGCGAGGAGATCAATTATATACTTGGCCTATTCCTCAAATTGAAAGAGAACAGAATACTGGTCTGACACAAAATAGTGGCTGGGATGATTAAAAAATAAGTGTAATTTTTTATTTCACGTAAAAAAGTTGTTATCAATCGCTCATGCAATCGTTTGCTAGAGCGATTGATTTATTTAGGTTTGTTTTTTTAGGTTAAATTAAAGATTTTTAATGTTTTTGTGCAGCATTATCAAGCTCACATTAATTTATAAACCATTATCGAATGAAGAGAAGATTCCTATTAAAACTGTTAGGCGGAGCTGGAGTTGGCGCATTAACTGCGTCTCTACCAATAGAAGCAGAGGCAAGCAGTTTGGACAATAAGACAAGCGTTAACGAAAACGATCGCGCCTATTGGGTATCTGTCTTACATAAGATGGCTGCTCCAATATTAAGTAATATCAGCAAGCAACAATGGCGTAAAAATATGCCGATGGAGGTAAGTCCGACTTTTGATAATAGGGATCCTGGAGTCGGATACCTAGAAGCTTTTGGTCGCTTGTTGGCGGGAATGGCACCTTGGTTGGCACTGCCGGATGACGTTACTGAGGAAGGAAAATTGCGAAAAAAATTACGCGATCAAGCATTACTCGGTATACAGTATGGTGTAGATCCTAAATCACCGGATTATTTTACCTGGCGAGGTCCTTCGTCTCAAACACTCGTGGACGCAGCGCATCTTGCACTGGCCTTTTTGAGGGCCCCCCAAGCTTTATGGCAACCTTTGGACCAAACCACTAAGCAAAGAGTCATTGAAGAGTTTAAACTACTGCGCAGGATTAAGCCGAATGAAAGTAATTGGTTGTTGTTTGCTGCAATGACAGAAACATTTCTTTACAGCATAGGGGAGGAATGTGCACGGGAAAAGATCGATTACGCGGTCAATAAATTTGATCAGGAATGGTATGTAGGAGACGGTTGGTATAGTGATGGCGCCCATTTTAGTTTTGATCACTACAACGGGTATGTGATCCATTGTATGCAGGTTGAGTCGCTGCGTCATAATATCCCAGCAGGTGGAAAATACAAAGAGATGTATGAACGGGCATACAAACGGATGCAGCGCTATGCGCACCATTTAGAGCGCATGATTTCGCCGGAAGGTCATTATGTCGTTGTTGGCCGTTCCTCAACCTATAAGAATGCCGCTTTTCAGCCACTAGCAACAGTAGCTCTAGAAAATAAGTTGCCCGAAGATATCTCGAAGGGTCAGGTCAGGGCTGCGTTGACCACTATACTTCGACATATTTATATTGACAAAACCTTTGCGCCATCTGGATGGCTGCGTATGGGCGTGGTGGGTGATAAACAATCCAATCTTGCAGATTACTATACAAATGCAGGGTCTATGTATGTGGCCTCCTTGTCGTTTTTGCCATTGGGACTACCAGCAAACGATGAGTTCTGGACCTGCGCTCCACAACCATGGACCTCCCAAAAATGCTGGAATGCCGAGCAATTTCCCAAAGATTATTATGTAAGTTATTAAACGAAAAAGAATAAAAAGCAAAGATTAAGGATTGGATAAAATGAAGATACAGCACTATATTACGGGAGCTTTAATGATCGGGCTAGGGATGCAGGGAATTTCCTGTTCTAGTCAGCGAAACCTAAGAGCAGTGAAACTGAAACTGGGACTTGACAAAGAATTTGTCCGTACCAATTTGGAAGATGCACATAAACAAATCGCCTATCTTTCGGCATCGATCAATGAATCGGATATGCCGACGACGTATAAAGATGGTAAATATGTGAATTGGGGGTCAAGTTGGTGGTGTTCGGGATTTTATCCCGGTACAGTGTTATACTTATACGAGTATACCAAGGACGAAAAACTTTTGACGGAAGCAAAAAGCAAATTAAAAGAACTCGAAAAGGAAAAGAACAACAGGGGAACACATGATTTGGGCTTTATGTTGTACTGCAGCTTTGGTAATGCATTACGCTTGACGGGAGATTCGGCTGCTTACAAGGAGATTTTAAGTACTGGAGCAGCGTCGTTGGCAACACGTTTCCACGAAGCACCCAAAACTATCCGTTCATGGGACGGTGGAAAAAACTGGGATGGGCAGCCTTGGACCTATCCGGTAATCATCGACAATATGATGAACCTGGAGTTTTTGACGGAAGTTTCCAAGATGACAGGTGATAAGCGCTATCGTGATATCGCTATAACGCATGCCAATACAACGATGGTCAATCACTATCGAAAAGATTACAGTTCATACCATGTCGTGGATTACAATCCAAAAGATGGACGTATTATTTCGAGAAAGACTGCCCAAGGTGCTTTTGACGAGTCTGCATGGGCTAGGGGACAGTCGTGGGGGCTTTATGGCTATACGATGATGTACCGCGAGACCGGCGACAAGAAATATCTGGAGCAAGCGCGGCATATTGCGCAGTTTTATCTGAATCATCCCAACCTTCCAAAAGATCTAATTCCCTATTGGGATATGGACCAAAACAAGCTTACACCGGACAGTAAATATTATAGCCAAAAAGACCTTCGTGATGTGTCGACAGCTTCGGTGACAGCTTCGGCTTTGCTGGAATTGGCACAATACACAATAGGTAGTGAAAGCCAGCTGTACATTTCTAAAGCTGAACAAATGCTGCGGTCGCTTTCTGCTAAACCCTACAAAGCAGACTATAAAGAAGCAGGTGGATATATCTTGAAGCATAGCGTGGGTTCAATTCCACATAAAACAGAGGTAGATGTGCCTTTAACCTATGCCGATTACTATTATGTAGAGGCCTTGGTGCGGTATGACCGATTGCTCCGTGGAGAAAAGGTAATCAAACCATAACGAGCGGACTCTTGGGTTTTCAACAAAGTTGTTAACATTTTGTGGAAAAAGTGAAGTGCGTCTGTACTTCACTTTTTTTTAAGTGTCTGATCTTATTGGCCAGAAAAGCCTTCAGTTTGTTTTCATTGCTGTTGGTGTTTGCGAAGTCATGAAGGTTTTGTTTATCAGGGTTGCGCTGTATTAGATCGTTTCGCTAGGCTAATTTCTACGACTACATAAGTTAATAATTGGTTAACATCGGTTCTTATATTAGCAGGGGAATTACAGGGGAATAACTAGGGGTTAACAGGGGGTTAGCAGGGGTATTACCCCTGTTAACCCCCTGCTATATCCTTGTAATAATAGTGTTACCCCGTTTTTAATAGGTAACTTGATATTAACTTAGTGGTCAGTTAGCTATCGTCAATTATAAACAGAAGGAGAAGCTTTATGGCAATTTTAAAAAATGGTCCGAACGGCCCTATTGTTGGGAAATTTGGTTCGGTGAGTGCTTATCTATTGAATGGCCAAAATATCATACGTGGCGGCAAAAGAAAACGAACGTCCCCGCCCAGTGAGGCCGAACTGTTAAATAGGGAAAAACAGAAAATTGCTGGTAAGTTTGCTGCATGGAATAAGAGAATTCTTGAATTTGGCTATCAATATCTAGCGAAAAAAGAAAGTCGTGTAGGGGCTTTCCAATTGGCACAGCGCCACATTTTTAAAGAGACTCTTGAATTGGATGCCGAGAATAAGCCATTCGTTAATCTTGAAAAACTCGTGCTGTTTTCGGGTCCGCTCAATACGTTATCCAACTGTCAAGTAAGCCTGGATGGCGATCGAATTGATCTTAGCTGGACTGTAGATGATCAATATAAAAGCAGTATATATAAAATCAATCTGGGACTCATAGGCCTCGATACCGAGTCGCATTTGAGAACCTCCATTGCCAATATAAATCAGGGCTCCTGTTCATTACAATTGGAGGGAATAAGCAAGAAAATAGGTGATTACCATGTTTATGTCGGCATATGGGATACACTCGAAGGGGACTTTTCGAATTCTATTTATTGTGGGGTTATATAATCAATACATACTTGTCTGGTCAGATGAATATCTTCGTGAAGATATTCATCTGGCAATGGATAGATGCTCTGTTTGTCGCTGGTCTCCACTATAACATAATCAAGTGTTACCTTACGAGATAATCAAGGGATCGGCGATTGAAGGGATTAGAATTCAAATGATATGTTGACTTTGCCTCCCAACCCTTTTTCAACGAAATCAAATAATGTTTTTAGTGTAATGCTACCACCGTTATTTTCAATTTTCGATAAATATTCACGTTTTTTGTCAATTAGTTCGGTAAGTTCGGATTGGGTAATATTTCTTTCTTCACGTGCTTTTTTAAGGAGCAGGCCTATTTTAAAAGATTCAAAATCTCTATCCAATTCGTCTCTTCTGTGGGGCCTACTTTTCCGTAAACATCATCTTTAATATTTTTCCAATTCTTAGTTTCCATTTTCTCTACCTTTTTGTTCGTAATATTCAGCCATGATATTTAATGCTTTGTCGACCTGATTCTTTGGCGTTTTTTGTGTTTTCTTTTGAAACCCATTCATTAAGACAACGAGTTTATCCCCGTCAGAAAAGCAAAATACACGCTATGTATTGGATGCAAGCTGAATTCTTGCTTCATACAATCCGTCGGTTCCTGTTAAATGTTTTAAATAATTACTCGGAACCCGTTCGAGCGTTTCAATGGCCTCAATTATTTTAAAAATTTTGTCCTGTACCTTTTGGGGTTGATCCAAAAGGAAGCATAATGGTAATTTAAAAGTTACTTTTTGTCAAGTCTTTTATGCGTTTGTTTTGGTGTATGTTCCCGTACTTTAAATGACTTCCTTTTCGTTTTTTACTCCTCGGTTTTAAGGTCAATATATTTTTTGTCGTACCTTTATCCCTATGACCGATATTCAGAAGAGATTTGACCGTATACTCGCTATTTATATGCATCTGCAAGCCAAACCTGTTGTGACAGCTGCAGCGTTGGCAGAACGATATGAAGTGAGTCAGCGTACCATTTATAGAGATATTCGCTCCCTGATGCAGGCAGGCGTACCTATTTATGGTGAAGCGGGAAGCGGTTATTCTTTGGTGGAGGGATATAAGATGCCACCTTTGCAATTTACAAGGGAAGAGGCATTGAGTTTTGTCGCAGCAGAGAAATTAGTTGAAAAATATACGGACCGGAATCTTGCTCATCATTTTACCACGGCATTGCTGAAAATGAAAGCTATATTACGGGGCAACGAAAAAGAACAGGTAGCCTTAGTTGGGGATAACTTTCTGGTGCGCGGTGGGCGACATCAATTCAATGAGAAGTTAACCCATGGCACCAATATTCTGATCGAAAGCATCGCAGCAAAGAAATGTGTTGAAATCTATTATTCCAAACCTTCCGATAAAACTCCAGAAAGGCGTGAAATCGAAGCTGTGGGTATTTTTGTAGAGAGCAAGTTTTGGTATGTACTTGCTTTTTGTAGATTGCGACAAGATTATAGGCAATTCCGCTTGGATAGAATAAACAATATTAGAATACTTGCTGAAGATTTTGGAAAAGAGCATCCCGAACTATCTTTCTTTCTGAGTAAGCGACATGAAGTGCCGACAACCAAAGTGGTGGTGCAAGTGGATAAAGAAATGGCTAGGTATATGGAGTGGGATCGTCACTATTTTGGTTTCCAAGAAGAAATTGTTACCGATAACTATGTGGAAATGCATTTTGACTGCATAAATATGGAGAATGGGTTTGCGCGCTGGTATCTCATGTTTGCGGATAAAGGTCGCATAATTGAACCCCAATCGCTAAAAGATGTTGTAAGACGTTTGCTTTCGGCTGCTTTCGAGCAAGTTTAGCTGTACATGAAGGAATCAGGATTCTTTACCATAATAAAGAAAAAACTTGTTCGGCTGAAAGGGAGGGACCGAACAAGTTAAACTGTAAATTGTACTAAAAAGTTTTTGATCCATGTTAGAAGAAAACTTCCGTTGTCTGTATCAGTTATTCACCCCTTTCCCAAAAAAATGGTGGTTGGATGCCCAATAAGCGTAAATAGACAAAAGCCTGACCACGATGGTGGATCTCGTTGTCAATAAAATAAAATATGCTATGGATAATGGGGGATTTGTATTGTCCAAATAAATTGAACTCTTCGGCAAAGCGTTCTTCTGGAATTTGATTGAACAGTTCACTGATCTGAGGAGTAGCTTCATCCCAGGCCTGCAGTAATTGTGCTTTGGTCGAATAGCTGAGATTCTCGTTGAGTTCGCCGCTTTTGTTATTGACAATTTCCTGGAGACCTGGAACAGCAATACCCAGTAGCTCCTTAATCATATCTGCAAAAGTGCGCATGCCTTCTACCTTGTAATTGAACAATCCTTCTTCTGGAAATTTTTCAATAGTCTGTCTTGTTAGGTTTCTATGGCCTAGCCAATGTTGAAGTAGCTCGTTCTTCGAAATGATTTCTGTTTTCATGATTTTCGTATTTAAAGTTTTAGTAAGCGATACATCACCTGCTGTGTTGTATGACAGTTCAAAATTAACGCGACTTATGACAGCTGTATGGCAGTATTGATTTGGGTACTAATTTTATTTTTTTGGTGGCATTGTTCGATGTAAGGAATGTTGAAAGGGCAAATCGTAAAAATAGGGGAGTGGTTTTAAAAAGAAGTAGAAAATAAAAAAAAATAATTCACTAATTATTTGACAGTTATAAAAATGTTTGTAACTTTGCAGTCCCTTAATGGGAATAGTATGTCTTGAGCGAAGCCCTACTGCTTCGAAGGACTTTTAATTAATTAATTTACAACATGTCAGGTATTATTGGAAAAAAAGTAGGAATGACGAGCCTGTTTAACGCTGATGGGAAAAATATTCCTTGTACAGTGATTCAGGCCGGGCCGTGCGTGGTTACGCAGATACGTACGGAAGAAAAGGATGGCTACTCGGCAATTCAACTTGGTTTCGACGAAGCTAAGGAGAAAAACACGACAGCTCCTTTGAAAGGGCACTTTGCGAAAGCAAACACAACGCCTAAGCGTAAGTTGGTAGAGTTTAAAACTTTCCCAGATGCAAAACAACTTGGTGACGTAGTTGACGTTACTCTTTTTGAAGAAGGTGAGTACGTAGATGTAGTTGGTACTTCAAAAGGTAAAGGTTTCCAAGGTGTAATGAAACGTCATGGATTTGGTGGTGTAGGTGGTGCGACTCACGGTCAGCACAACAGATTACGTGCTCCAGGTTCATTAGGTGCTTCATCATGGCCTTCACGCGTATTCAAAGGTATGCGCATGGCTGGTCGTACAGGTGGTGACAGAGTTAAAGTTCAAAACTTACAGGTGTTGAAAGTTTACGCTGAGCAAAACCTTATCGTTGTTAGTGGTTCCATTCCAGGAGCTAAAGGTTCTTATGTAATCGTAGACAAATAGTAGAGATGGAAGTTAAAGTTTTAAATTTATCAGGTAAAGAAACAGGTGCCAAGGTGCAACTTCCTGAGTCGGTATTTGGGTTAGAGCCTAACGATCATGCGATCTATTTGGATGTGAAACAATACTTAGCGAACCAACGCCAAGGAACTCACAAATCTAAACAACGTAACGAAATCGCGGGTTCTACTCGTAAATTACACAAACAAAAAGGTACTGGTGGTGCTCGTGCGGGTTCTATCAAATCTCCATTGTTTAATGGTGGTGGTCGTGTATTCGGTCCTCAACCTCGTGACTACTCGTTCAAATTGAACAAAAAATTGAAACAAGTAGCACGTAAATCAGCGTTATCTTACAAAGCAAAAGATAATAACATTGTGGTATTGGATGAAGTAAAATTCGATGCTATCAAAACTAAAAACTATGTTGCTTTAATAAATGCGTTGAACGTAGCTGATGAGAAAACATTGTTGGTATTGCCAGCTTACGATGAGATTGTTTATAAATCAAGCAGAAACTTGAAAAAAGCAAAAGTTATTGTTGCAGCTGATTTAAATACATATGATGTATTGAACGCAACAAAATTATTGTTGACTACAGATTCTGTTAAAACTTTGGAGGAAGCATTAGCTAAGTAATATGGAAATTATTAAAAAACCTATCTTGACTGAGAAAGCTTCTTTGTTAACGGAAAAATTAAACCGTTACGCTTTCAAAGTAGATCACAGAGCAAACAAAATCCAGATTAAAGCAGCTGTTGAGGCTATGTTTGGTGTTACAGTTCTTGCTGTAAACACTGCAGTAGTAGCTGGTAAAGCAAAAAGCCGTTACACAAAAGCAGGTTTCGTATCTGGTAGAGCTCCTAAGTATAAAAAGGCTGTCATTACGATTAAAGACGGCGAAACTATTGACTTTTACAGTACTATATAATACAAAATGGCAGTTAAAAGATTCAAACCGGTAACCCCTGGTACTCGTTTTAGAGTAGGCGCTGACTACTCTGATGTTACTACAAACGTTCCTGAAAAATCGTTAGTAGTAAAAATCAACAAGAAATCAGGCGGTCGTAATAACTCCGGTAAAATGACTATGCGTTATCTCGGTGGGGGACATAAAAAAGTATACCGATTAATTGATTTCAAACGCGATAAAAAAGATATCCCTGCAAAAGTAGCTACTATCGAGTACGATCCAAATCGTACTGCTCGTATTGCCTTGTTGCATTACGCAGATGGTGAAAAACGTTACATCCTTGCTCCAGCTGGTTTAGTAGTTGGTCAAACTGTAATCGCAGGTGATAAAGTTGCCCCAGAAGTTGGTAATACATTACCATTAGCAAACATTCCATTGGGTTCTATCATCCACAACATTGAATTAAATCCTGGTCAAGGTGGTTCAATTGCTCGTTCGGCTGGTACTTATGCTCAATTGTCTGCTCGTGATGGTAAATATGCCATCATCAAATTGCCTTCGAGCGAAACACGTATGATCTTATTGACTTGTGTTGCTACAATTGGTTCAGTATCGAACCATGAAAGATCTAACCAAGTGTTAGGTAAAGCAGGTCGCAAACGTTGGTTAGGTCGTCGTCCAAGAGTTCGTGGTGTTGCGATGAACCCAGTAGATCACCCTATGGGTGGTGGTGAAGGCCGTACTTCAGGAGGTCACCCACGCTCACGTACAGGTGTATTAGCTAAAGGCTTCAAAACACGTTACAAGAAGAAAACATCGAATCGTTACATCATTGAGAGAAGGAAAAAATAATGGCTCGTTCAATTAAAAAAGGTCCTTATATCGATCACAACTTAGAAAGAAAAGTTCTTTCTATGAATGAAACTAACAAAAAGTCAGTTATCAAAACATGGTCTCGTAGATCAATGATTTCACCTGATTTTGTTGGCCATACCTTCGCAGTGCACAACGGGAATAAATTTATCCCTGTTTATGTAACAGAGAATATGGTAGGTCACAAGCTTGGTGAATTCGCGCCTACGCGTACATTCAGAGGCCACGCAGAAAAGAAAAAATAATAGGTAATGGAAGCAACAAAAAAACTTAAAAAGTCTGTCTTAATTAGACAACGTAAAGAGCAAGAGAAAGCTCAACAAGGAGGAGCTTCGGATGCCAAATTATTGAACTGCCCGACTTCGCCTCGTAAGATGCGTTTGGTGGTAGACTTAATTCGCGGTCAACGTGTTGAAAATGCAATTTACATTTTGAAACACTCAAGTAAAGAAGCTGCTGCTCGTGTAGAAAAATTATTATTATCTGCAATCAAAAACTGGGAAGCCAAAAACGAAGGTAAATCAGTGGAAGAAAGCGAACTATATGTAAAAGAAGTATCAGTAGGTGGTGGTCGTCAATTGAAAAGATTGCGTCCGGCTCCTCAAGGTCGCGGATACAGAGTTCGTAAACGTTCAAATCACGTTACGTTGGTAGTTGATAGCAAATTAAACGTTGAACAAAACTAATTTATTGAGAAATGGGACAAAAAGCAAATCCAATAGGTAGCAGATTAGGAATCATCAAAGGTTGGGATTCTAACTGGTTCGGAGGTAAAAACTATTCCGATAAATTAGTTGAAGACGAAAAAATCAGAAAATATCTTTCTGTTCGTATTGCAAAAGGTGGTGTAGCTAAAGTTGTTATCGAAAGAACTTTAAAACGTATCACTGTTACAATTCACACTGCTCGTCCAGGTATCGTTATCGGTAAAGGTGGTCAAGAAGTTGACAAGATCAAAGAAGAGTTGAAAAAACTGACTAAAAAGGATGTTCAAATCAACATTTTCGAGATCAAACGCCCTGAGTTAGATGCTAAGTTAGTAGCTGAAGGTGTCGCTAAACAATTAGAGGCGCGTATTTCATTCCGTCGTGCAATGAAAACTTCAATCGCTTCTACCATGCGTATGGGTGCAGAAGGTATCAAAATCATGTGTTCTGGTCGTTTAGGCGGTGCTGAAATGGCGCGTACTGAACAATACAAAGAAGGAAGAACTCCTTTACACACATTGCGTGCTGATATCGACTACGCTTTAGCTGAAGCATTGACTACATACGGTAAAATTGGTATCAAAGTTTGGATCTGTAAAGGTGAGGTTTACGGTAAACGTGACTTATCTCCAAACATTGGTCAAGCATCTGGTGTAAAATCACGTGGCAACCACGAAGGTGGTGGCGAACGTCGTGACAACCGTAACAACAAAGGTGGTCGCGGTGGAAACAACCGTGGTGGAAACAACCGTGGTGGAAGCAACCGTGGTCCGAAAAAAGATTAATAGTTATTTAGATTACAACAAAAACCTGCTGAAAAAGCAGATTTAAAAAGTATACGAACATGTTACAGCCAAAAAGAACGAAGTTCAGAAAGATGCAGAAAGGCCGCATGAAAGGTAACGCTTCTCGTGGAGCGGAGTTAGCTTTCGGTTCTTTCGGTATCAAAACAATGGAGCAAGCATGGATCACTAGTCGTCAAATCGAGGCAGCTCGTATTGCGGTTACACGTTATATGAAACGTGAAGGTCAAGTTTGGATTCGTATTTTCCCTGACAAACCTGTTACGAAAAAACCTGCAGAGGTACGTATGGGTAAAGGTAAGGGTGCTCCAGAATACTGGGTAGCAGTAGTACGCCCAGGCCGTATGTTATTTGAAGCAGAAGGTGTGCCTTTGGAAATTGCCAAAGAAGCTTTACGCCTTGCAGCTCAAAAACTTCCGGTTCAAACTAAGTTTGTGATTCGTAGAGACTACGTTGAAGCATAAAAATCTTGGTAATGTCATCATTTAAGCGTTAGGGCCGTTACCCCTAACGCTATATATAAAGCGATGATAACCCAAATAACAACTGAAAAAACATGAAAAATTCAGAAATTTTAGAATTATCTAATGAGGACTTAAAAGCTCGTCTTGTAGAAGAGAAAACAGCCCTTACAAAATTGAAATTTGCACATGCTGTTTCAGCTATTGAGAACCCTAACGTGATCAAAGCAGCACGCAAAACTATCGCTCGTATCAGTACAGAGATCAGTGCACGCAAAGCTGCAGCTAAAAATGAAACAGCCTCTGAGGCGTAAAATTTAAAGTCGAAATGGAAAGAAATTTAAGAAAAACAAGAATCGGCTTAGTAGTTAGCAACAAGATGGACAAGTCTATCGTGGTATCAGTGGAACGTAAAGTGAAACACCCGATCTATGGTAAGTTCGTTAAAAAAACTACTAAATTTAAAGCTCATGACGAAACTAATACCTGCGGTATCGGCGATACGGTATTAATTATGGAAACTCGTCCGCTGAGTAAAACAAAAAACTGGAGATTAGTAGAAATTATAGAAAGAGCTAAATAACATGGTACAACAAGAATCAAGACTTAATGTAGCTGACAATAGCGGTGCTAAACAAGTTTTAGTAATCCGTGTATTGGGCGGTACGCGTAAGCGTTATGCATCAATCGGAGATAAGATTGTTGTATCGGTGAAAAGCGCTATGCCTTCAGGAAACGTGAAAAAAGGTTCCGTTTCTAAAGCAGTAGTTGTTAGAACGAAAAAGGAAATCCGTCGTAAAGATGGTTCATACATCCGCTTCGATGATAACGCAGCTGTATTATTAAATAATAATGATGAACCACGTGGTACACGTATCTTTGGCCCTGTTGCTAGAGAGTTGCGTGAGAAACAGTTCATGAAAATTGTATCATTAGCACCGGAGGTTTTATAATTATGGCACAGAAAACAAAAACAACTACGCACAAAATCAAAATTAAAAAAGGTGATTTAGTGAAAGTTATCGCTGGTAACTCTAAAGGTGTTCAAGGAAAAGTATTAACTGTTTTAGTGGATAAAAATAGAGCTATCGTTGAGGGCGCTAACATCGTAAAAAAACACACTAAACCAAGTGCAGCTAATCCTAATGGTGGTATCATTGAGAAAGAAGCTGGTATTCACATCTCTAATTTAGCTGTTATCGATCCTAAAACAGGTGCAACTACACGTGTAGGTCGTAAGTTAAATACAGATGGTAAATTAGTTCGTTACGCTAAAAAATCAGGGGAGGAAATTAAATAATGACTTACGTACCAAGATTAAAAGTGAAATATGCGGAGGAAATCCGTAAAGCACTTCAAGAAAAATTTCAGTATAAAAGTATTATGCAGGTTCCTAAACTTGAGAAAATCGTTGTTTCACAAGGCGTAGGAGCTGCAACAGCTGACAAAAAATTAATCGATAACGCTATCGCTGAGTTGACTTTAATCACAGGTCAACAAGCCGTTGCTACAAAATCGAAAAAAGATATTTCAAACTTTAAATTACGTAAAGGTATGCCTGTAGGGGCACGTGTTACTTTGCGTGACAACAATATGTTTGAATTCTTGGATCGTTTGGTAGCAGTATCGCTTCCACGTATTCGTGACTTCCGCGGTATCAACGATAAAGGCTTTGACGGACGTGGTAACTATAACTTAGGTATCACTGAGCAAATCATTTTCCCTGAGATCAACATTGATAAAATCAACAAGATCCAAGGTATGGACATCACTTTCGTGACTTCTGCTCAAAATGATGTTGAGGCTTTAGAATTGTTGAAACAATTCGGTTTACCATTTAAAAATCAAAATACTAATAACAATGGCTAAAGAAGGATTAAAAGCACGCGAAGTAAAACGCGCTAAATTGGTAGCTAAATATGCGGCAAAACGTGCAGAATTAAAAGCTGCTGGCGATTACGTTGCATTAGATAAATTGCCTAAAAATGCTTCTCCAGTACGTTTACACAATCGTTGTAAATTGACTGGCCGTCCTAAAGGATATATGCGTCAATTCGGTATCTCTCGTGTAACATTCCGTGAGATGGCTTTAGATGGCAAAATCCCAGGGGTGAAAAAAGCTTCTTGGTAATTAAAAAAAAATACTTAATTTTGCCCGGGCAATTCAACTGAGGATTGCCGGGGTTTTTGCATTTTAAAATTGTTTAACAGATAGAAGGTCCCATACCAATGGTTGGGAGGGAAACCGCTGTCACAAATTTTCATATATAATGACTACAGATCCAATTGCGGATTACCTTACACGAGTAAGGAATGCCATCAAGGCCAACCACAGGGTTGTTGAAATTCCTGCATCGAACCTAAAAAAAGAGATCACTAAAGTTCTTTTTGACAAAGGTTACATTGCTAATTACAAATTCGATGAGAATGGCGTACAGGGTACGATCAAAATCGCATTGAAATATAATCCAATTAGCAAAATTCCGGCTATTCGTACGTTGACACGTGTGAGTAAACCTGGTTTAAGAAAGTATGCAAGCGTTGATACTATGCCTCGTGTTTTGAACGGTTTAGGTATTGCTATCTTGTCAACATCGAAAGGTGTAATGACAGATAAGGAAGCTAGACTTCAAAATGTTGGTGGTGAAGTTTTATGTTACGTTTATTAATCTAGGTAAAAGCACAAAGAAATGTCAAGAATTGGAAAAGCGCCTATCGCTATCCCTGCTGGGGTAACTGTTACTATTTCGGACAAAAACTTAGTTTCAGTAAAAGGTCCTAAAGGCGAATTAACACAACAAGTTGACCGTGACATCACGATTGCTCAAGAAGAGGGTAATATCGTTGTAACACGTCCAACTGATCAAAAGAAACACAAAGCATTACACGGTCTATACCGTTCCCTGTTGGCTAACATGGTTTACGGTGTGACTGAAGGTTACAAAACTACGCAAGAGTTAGTCGGTGTAGGTTACCGTGCTTCAAGTACTGGTAATGTATTAGAGTTAACTTTAGGTTTCTCTCACCAGATTGTTTTTGTATTGCCAAACGAGGTTAAAGTATCAACTACTGCTGACAAAGGTAAAAACCCTACAATCACTTTAGAGTGTGCTGACAAACAATTGATCGGTCAGGTAGCGGCTAAAATCCGTGGCTTCCGTAAACCAGAACCTTACAAAGGAAAAGGTGTCAAGTTTGCAGGTGAAGTATTGAGAAGAAAAGCAGGTAAATCAGCTAAAAAATAATAATCATGGCAGGACAAAAAGCATCTCGTAGAGAGAGAATCAAAAAAGGAATCAGAAAAAACCTTGCTGGAACGTCTGAACGTCCACGTTTATCGGTTTTTAGAAGTAACAAAGGTATCTATGCGCAAATCATTGATGACAATGCAGGTAAAACATTAGTTGCTGCATCTAGTTTGTCAAAAGAGTTTGTTGCATCTGGTAACAAGGTTGATCAATCTAAAGCTGTAGGTAAATTGGTGGCTGAAAAAGCATTAGCAGCAGGTATTAATAAAGTAGTTTTTGACCGTAATGGGTACTTATACCATGGCCGTATCAAATCTTTGGCTGAAGGTGCTCGCGAAGGCGGTTTAGACTTTTAATCATAGAAAGAAATGGCATTAAGCAATATAAAAAGAGTAAAATCAAGCGAAATTGAATTAAAAGATCGCTTAGTAAGTATCCAACGTGTAGCTAAAGTTACTAAAGGTGGTCGTACTTTCAGCTTCTCTGCAATTGTTGTAGTAGGTGATGAAAACGGTATCGTTGGTTACGGTTTAGGTAAAGCTAAAGAGGTAACTGAAGCAATCACGAAAGGTATCGATGACGCAAAGAAAAATTTGGTAAAAGTTCCTATTATCAAAGGTACTGTTCCGCACGAGCAATATGGTAAATATTCTGGTGGTTCAGTTTTGGTTAAACCAGCAATTGCAGGTACGGGAGTTTTAGCCGGTGGTGCAATGCGTGCAGTATTGGAGTCTGCTGGTATCAAAGACGTATTGGCTAAGTCATTAGGTTCGTCTAACCCACACAACGTGGTCAAAGCAACTGTAACAGCTTTAGCAAACATGCGTGATGCATATACAGTAGCACAACACCGCGGTGTCGATTTAAATAAAGTATTTAACGGTTAATTATCATGGCAAAAATCAAAATCACCCAGATAAAGAGCGTTATCGACAGAAGCGAGCGCCAAAAGAAAACTATTGAGGCATTGGGTTTGAAAAGAATCAACCACTCAGTAGAAGTTGAAGCTACTCCATCAATTATTGGAATGGTACGTAAAGTAAACCATTTAGTAGCTATCGAAACTATTTAATATTAGCATATGGAAGAGGTCTTTGGGCTTCTTCCATTACTTGTTATTAATAATCATTATTTTTTAATCGCTAGTACCTGTTTAGTGAGAGCGAAGGGCTAGCACAATTTAGTTTAAAAATGAACTTAAGTAATTTAAAACCTGCAAAAGGTGCAGTAAAAAGTAGCAAACGTATTGGCCGTGGTACTGGTTCTGGTCGTGGTGGTACTTCAACACGTGGTCACAAAGGTGCTGGTTCTCGTTCAGGTCACTCTACGAAAATCGGTTTCGAAGGTGGTCAAATGCCTTTGCAACGTCGTGTGCCTAAATTTGGTTTCAAAAACATCAACCGTGTTGAGTATAATGGTGTAAACTTAGATACTTTACAAGCGTTGATCGAGAAATACAATTTAACAGCTGTAGATTTCGACGCATTGAAAGCTCATGGTTTAGTGTCTAAAAATGACAAAGTTAAAATCTTGGGTCGCGGTGAGTTGAAAGCTAAAGTTGAAGTAACAGCGCACGCGTTTACTGCTTCTGCTCAAAAAGCTATTGAAGCTGCAGGCGGTTCTATCGTTAAAATTTAATAAATGAAGAAACTAATCACAACCTTAACCAATATTTGGAAAATCGATGATTTACGTACGCGTATTCTAAATACCTTACTTTTTCTTTTGATTTACCGTATTGGATGTCACGTGGTATTACCAGGTGTAAATCCTCATGCTTTGGCTTCTGGTCAAAAAGAGGGTTTATTGGGCTTACTGGATATGTTTGCGGGGGGATCATTCTCTCGTTCGGCTATCTTTGCTTTAGGGGTAATGCCATATATCTCGGCATCCATTGTTGTTCAATTGCTGGGCATCGCGGTTCCTTACTTCCAAAAGATGCAGAAGGAGGGGGAAAGTGGTCGTCAAAAAATGAATCAAATTACTCGCTATTTAACTTTAGGGATTACTTTGCTTCAAGCTTTTGCTTATGTACGTACTCAAATCGAGCCAAGTGCTAAGACAATAGCTGACCCATTATTCACTATTCTAACTGCTATAGTTTTGACAGGCGGTACTTTATTTGTGATGTGGTTAGGAGAGAAAATTACGGATAAAGGTATCGGTAATGGTATTTCTTTGATCATCATGACTGGTATTATCGCTCAATTGCCAAGTGGTATCACTGCGGAATGGGTTTCTAGAATGGCGAAAGGTGGTGGTGGTCCAATTCCATTGTTGCTTGAATTTGTGGCTTTGTTCTTTGTTGTGATCTTTACGATCTTGATCGTACAAGGTGTTCGTAAGATCCCTGTACAATACGCGAAGAAAATCGTTGGAAACAAGCAAGTCGGTGGAGTACGTCAGTATATACCGTTAAAGGTAAATGCTGCAGGTGTAATGCCTATCATTTTTGCACAGGCAATCATGTTTGTGCCAATGAGTTTAGGACAGTTCTTCCCAAATCTTCAGTCGGAATTTTTGACTTCGTTGAGTAACTATACTTCTGTAGCATACAACGTCACATTTGCGGTGTTAATTATCGCATTTACGTTTTTCTATACAGCGATTATGGTGAACCCACAACAGATGTCGGACGACATGAAGAAGAACGGAGGTTTTGTACCAGGTATTAAACCGGGATTGGAAACTAGTAATTTTATAGACCGCGTAATATCAAATATTACATTTCCAGGTGCAATTTTCTTAGCGATCATTGCTATTCTACCTGCTATTGCAAGTTTGTTTGGTATTAATAATCAATTTGCGCACTTCTACGGTGGTACGTCATTATTGATTTTAGTAGGTGTGGTGTTGGATACTTTGCAACAGATCGAATCTCATTTATTGATGCGTCATTACGATGGGTTAATGAAAACAGGTCGTATTAAAGGTCGTTCGGCCGCGTCTGTTGAGGGAATGGATCATTCGGCAATTTAATTTCTTTAGATGTCTAAAGTATTTTATAAGTCAGCAGAAGATATAGAGCAATTGCGAAAGTCAGCAGATGTGCTTTCGCAATTGCTTGGTGAAATCGCAAAAGTGATTAAACCTGGGGTAAAGACTATATCTCTTGATAAATTAGCTTATGAGTATATTCATGATAATGGCGGTACGCCTGCGTTCTTAAATTATCAAGGATTTCCATATTCTTTGTGTATATCTGTCAACGATCAAATTGTACACGGCTTTCCTAGTGATTATGAAATTAAAGATGGAGATCTTGTTTCGGTCGATGGTGGTGTCAATCTGAACGGTTTTATCAGTGATTCAGCATACACCTTTGGTGTAGGTGAAATATCTGAAGAAGCACAGTTGTTATTGGATGTAACAAAGGAATCATTGTACAAAGGTGTTGAACAGGCGGTGGCTGGTAAACGTGTTGGGGATATTTCTTCAGCTGTTCAGGAGTATGTGAGCAAATTCGGATTCGGAATTGTTCGTGAACTGGTTGGACACGGAGTTGGTTATCACTTACATGAAAAACCTGAGGTTCCCAATTATGGAAAACGAGGTGCTGGTCCTAAATTGGAAGAAGGTTTGGTTATTTGTATCGAACCGATGATCAATGCAGGGCGTGCGGGTGTTCGTTTTTGGGATGATGGTTGGACAGTAAGTACAGTGGATGGGAAATTATCGGCGCACTTCGAACAGATGGTTGCAATCCGAAAAGGAGAACCAGATGTGTTGCTGACATTCGAACATGTAGAGAAAGTTTTGAACAAAAAGTAGTTGGTTTTCAATTATTTTTATTTATCTTTGCACTCCTGTTCGCAGGCTTTTAAATTAAATTTAATCGAGAATATATGGCTAAACAAGCCTCAATAGAACAAGACGGTATAATTAGAGAGGCACTTTCTAATGCTATGTTTAGGGTAGAGTTGGAAAATGGACATGAAATCATTGCCCATATTTCTGGTAAAATGCGCATGCACTATATCAAAATTTTACCTGGTGATAAAGTTAAATTGGAAATGTCTCCGTATGATTTGACTAAAGGAAGGATTACTTATCGCTATAAATAGCCGTAAGTCCTTGTATTAGCGCAAGCTTTTGAAAAAATAAATATCATGAAAGTAAGAGCATCAATAAAAAAACGTAGCGCGGACTGTAAGATCATCCGTCGTAAAGGTAAAGTTTTTGTAATCAACAAAAAGAACCCAAAGTTTAAACAACGTCAGGGTTAATTCATTAAAAAAATAATAGCTTAATATTATATGGCAAGGATAGCAGGTATTGATTTACCTAAAAACAAAAGAGGTGTGATCGGCCTTACCTATATTTTTGGTATCGGTCGTACAAGAGCTGAATATATCTTGGAAAAAGCTGGTATCAGCGAAGATGTGAAGGTACAAGAGTGGAATGATGAGCAATTGGCAGCAATTCGTACCATCATTAACGACGAATTGAAAGTTGAAGGTGCATTGCGTTCTGAAATTCAATTAAACATCAAACGTTTAATGGATATCGGTTGTTACCGTGGATTGCGTCACCGTAAACACTTACCAGTTCGTGGTCAACGTACTAAAAACAACTCACGTACTCGTAAAGGTAAACGTAAGACAGTTGCAAACAAGAAAAAAGCTACTAAATAATAAATAAGAAATGGCTAAAACTAAAAAAGCTGCAAAAAAGCGTATCGTTGTTATCGAACCTGTAGGTCAGGCTCACATTAACGCAACGTTTAACAATATCATTGTAACTTTGACGAATAATCAAGGTCAAACTATTTCTTGGTCTAGTGCTGGTAAAATGGGTTTCCGTGGTTCTAAAAAGAACACGCCATATGCTGCTGGTCAGGCTGCACAAGACTGTGGAAAAGTTGCTCACGATTTGGGTTTACGTAAAGTTGAAGTGTTTGTTAAAGGACCTGGTGCTGGTCGTGAATCGGCAATCAGAACATTGCAAACAGTAGGAATCGATGTGACTACTATCAAAGATATCACTCCACTTCCTCACAACGGTTGTCGTCCTCCAAAACGCAGAAGAGTTTAATTAATTTAAAGATAAGATTCATCGGCTATAGGCTGATAGATACTTTAATTGTAAAAGAAAATGGCTAGATATACAGGACCTAAGTCCAAAATTGCCCGTAAATTTAGAGAGCCGATCTTCGGCCCAGATAAAGCGTTAGAAAAGAAAAATTACCCTCCTGGACAACATGGAGCTTCTAAACGCAGAGGTAAACAATCTGAATATGCTATTCAGTTGTTAGAAAAGCAAAAAGCAAAATACACTTACGGTGTATTGGAGCGTCAGTTCTCAAACTTATTTGTTAAAGCTGCCTCTAAACAAGGTATTACAGGTGAGATCTTCTTGAAATTGTTAGAAGCTCGCTTGGATAACGTAGTTTACCGTTTAGGTATCGCTACTTCTCGTGCCGCTGCTCGTCAGTTGGTATCCCACAAACACGTTACTGTTAACGGCGAAGTTGTTAACATTCCATCATATAGCTTGCGTCCAGGTGACGTTGTAGCAGTTCGTGAACGTTCTCAAACACTTGAAGCCATCACAAATTCAGTTGCAGGTCGTACTGTAAATAAATTTTCTTGGTTAGAGTGGAATGCGAAAGAATTGACAGGTACTTTCTTAAGCTATCCAGAAAGAGCTGACATTCCTGAAAACATTAAAGAGAACTTAATCGTTGAGTTATACTCTAAATAATAAATAAAATAGAAGAATGCATAGTCCAATTTTTGGGGTATGCATCTTCTATTGTATTACAATTATTATTACAAATAAAACATTAAAAGAAAATAAATGGCAATTTTAGCATTTCAAAGACCGGATAAAGTTATCATGCAAAAATCTACGGATTTTGATGGTACGTTTGAATTTCGTCCATTGGAGCCTGGTTTTGGTGTAACCATTGGTAATGCTTTGCGCCGTATTCTATTGTCCTCTTTAGAAGGATATGCAATTACGTCGATAAGGTTTTCTGGCGTTTCGCACGAATTTTCAACGATCAAAGGTGTTGTTGAAGACGTAACTGAAATTATCTTGAACTTGAAACAAATTCGTTTCAAAAAAACAGGTGAGATTGGCGACAACGAAAAGGTATTTGTAGTAATCAATGGTCAAGAACAATTCTTAGCTGGTGATATCACAAAATTCTCTAATAACTTTACGGTCTTAAACCCAGACATGGTAATCTGTAACATGGATAATTCAGTGACAATTGAATTGGAATTGAGTATTGCCAAAGGTCGTGGATACGTAAATGCTGATGAGAATAAAGTTGTGGATGCTCCAGTAGGTGTTATCGCAATCGATTCGATCTTTACTCCGATCAAGAATGTTAAATATACCATTGAGAATTACCGTGTAGAGCAAAAGACTGACTACGAGAAATTGTTGTTGGATATCTCTACTGATGGCTCAATTCACCCCGAAGAAGCTTTGAAAGAAGCTGCTAAGATCTTAATTCAACACTTTATTCTATTCTCTGATGAGAATATGCTTCTTGAGTCTCAAACGAAAGAAGAAACTAAAGTTGTTGATGAAGAAATCTTACATATGCGTAAGATTCTGAAAACAGAATTAGTAGATCTTGATCTTTCAGTTCGTGCATTGAACTGTTTGAAAGCTGCAGATATTCGCACATTGGCTGAGTTAGTAACTTACGACGTAGCTGATATGTTGAAATTCAGAAACTTCGGTAAAAAATCGTTAAGTGAAATCCAAGAGTTGGTTAAATCGAAAGGTTTATCATTCGGAATGAACTTGGCGAAATACAAATTAGACGAAGAATAATAATTTATTAAGCGACCACTAGTCGTAATTCCTTTTGGCTGTCTGAATAGGTGAACATCACCTATTTGAACTATACAAAAACGGTACGGTTAGTATAATAAAATCAAAATGAGACACGGAAAAAAAGTAAATCACTTAGGCCGTACGGATAGCCATAGAAAAGCAATGTTGGCTAACATGGCAACATCATTAATCCTACACAAACGTATTACAACTACTTTGGCTAAAGCTAAAGCGTTACGTACGTATGTTGAGCCTTTGATTACTAAATCTAAAAACGACACAACACACTCTCGTCGTACAGTATTCGCTTATTTGAAAGATAAAGACGCAGTTTCTATCTTATTCCGCGAAATTTCTGAAAAAGTAGCTAACCGTCCAGGTGGTTATACGCGTATCATCAAAATGGAAAACCGTTTAGGTGATAACGCGGAAATGGCTTTCATCGAACTAGTTGACTACAACGAAATCTACGGTAAAAAAGCTGCTGCTGCTGAGAAAAAAGCGACGCGTCGTCGTGGTGGTGCTAAGAAAGCTGCTGCTGCCGAAACTGAAGCTCCTGCAGAAGTTAAAGCTGAAGTAGAAGGTGAAGAAAAAGTAGACGGAGAATAGTACTCTTCTGATCTAGCATAAAAAAAGTCCTCTTTTTAAGAGGACTTTTTTTATTTTATGACCATTCCTACCGTTATAACTAATATATTTGTAATGCTAAAATCTGATAGCTTTTTCTATTACTAGCTATTTCGTTTATCAATCTATAATTCATTAAGATGAAACCATTTGATGTTTATCCCATTAATCCCATTAACATAGTAAAAGCTAATGGATCAACGGTGTGGGATGCCGAAGGAAATGCTTACTTGGACTTGTATGGTGGTCATGCTGTGATATCGATCGGACACACGCACCCACATTATGTACAACGTATAACAGAGCAATTGAACCGCATTGGGTTCTATTCTAATTCTGTTGAAATTCCAATTCAGCGTGAACTTGCCCGATTGTTGGGGGAAGTGTCGGGAAAGGTTGATTATGACTTATTTCTTTGTAATTCGGGTGCAGAAGCGAATGAAAATGCATTGAAATTAGCTTCCTTTTATAACAAAAGAAAGAAGGTTATTGCATTTTCAAAAGCATTTCATGGACGCACATCATTAGCTGTTGCCGCAACAGACAATCCGAGTATCGTGGCTCCTGTAAACGAGACGGACAACATTGTTTTTCTTCCTTTTAATGATGAAGAGGCTTTAACCAGCGCTTTCGCATCTTATGGTGAGGAAATTTCATCCGTTATTGTAGAGAGCATTCAGGGAGTTGGCGGTATTAGGGAGGCTTCGGTTTCTTTTCTTCGTTTGATTCGGTCTCTTTGTGATCAATATAATGCAGTTTTCATTGCAGACGAAGTACAATGTGGCTACGGCAGAACGGGCTTGTTCTACGCCCAGGATTATTCCGGTGTTGAAGCTGATATTTATACCATGGCAAAAGGTATGGGCAATGGATTTCCAATCGGAGCAATCAGCATATCGCCCAAATTTAAAGCTACCTACGGCAGTTTGGGTACTACCTTCGGGGGGAATCATCTTGCATGTGCGGCAGCTTTGGCTGTTTTGGAGGTCATCCAACAAGATCAGCTTATGGAAAATGCTGCACAAGTCGGCACCTATCTTATCAATGAGTTGAAGCAAATAGAGGAAATTATTGAAGTTAGGGGCAGGGGATTAATGATCGGTATAGAACTGCCCGAATCTTTGGCGCATGTGAAGAAAGATCTCTTACTAAAGAACCGTATCTTTACGGGAGAGGCTAAGCCATTTGTGATTCGCTTATTACCTGCCCTGAATATGACGAAAGAGCATGCGGATCAGTTTTTATCTGCATTAAAGGAGCATGTAAAGGCCGTAACGGTTGCGTAAACCCCTAAAGGCTGTCAAATTGGCCAATGGCTGTTTCAGCTTGTTGAAATTTGATTGCGCTGTATTAGTTAAAATATATACTGAGTGTGACGCGCTTATTTATTGCCGTTGAAGATGCACTCGAATAAATAGATATAGATGAAAAAGTTTTTCTCTGTTAAGGATGTTTCCAGTGTAGCGGACGTTGTTCAAGAAGCGTTAAATTTGAAAGCTGCACCATATGACAATCAGGACCTTGGTCAACACAAAACGCTGGGACTTGTATTTTTGAATCCCAGTTTACGTACACGTTTGAGCACACAAAAAGCGGCGATGAATCTGGGCATGAATGTGATGGTTATGAATATGGATAAAGATGGTTGGGCTCTTGAAACACAGGATGGTGTTGTGATGAACGGGACAACTGTTGAACATATTCGTGAAGCCGCTGCTGTTATGGGCGAGTATTGTGATATTTTGGGACTACGTTCTTTTCCAAAATTGAAGGATCGTGAAGAAGATTATAGTGAGGACCTGTTCAACAAATTCATTAAGTACTGTGGTGTTCCCGTTGTTTCCTTGGAGAGTGCAACACGCCATCCATTGCAGAGTTTGACAGATATAATTACCATCACTGAGTACAAGAAAATTGAAAAGCCGAAAGTGGTATTGGCTTGGGCTCCGCATGTGAAGGCATTACCTCAGGCAGTGCCTAATTCTTTTGCGGAATGGATGTGCAAAGCACAAGAGGAGGGATTGGTGGATTTTACGATAGCTCAGCCTATGGGATATGAATTAAGTGAAGAGTTCACAGCTGGTGCAACCATATCCAATAATCTCGAGGAAAGTTTAAAAGATGCTGATTTTGTCTATGTGAAAAACTGGTCTTCTTATCAGGAATATGGCGAAGTATATGGTGTTGATGAAGATTGGATGATGGATAACAAAAAGCTCAAGCTGACAAACGATGCCAAAGTCATGCACTGTTTGCCAGTACGAAGAGATCTCGAACTATCTTCTGAAATTTTGGATGGGCCAAACTCACTCGTGATTAAAGAAGCCAGCAACCGTGTATGGGCTGCTCAGGTTGTTTTGAAACGTATGTTAGAGGATTTGGTATAGTACAATCCTATTGATTTTTGAAAAACTATTTTTATTGGGAAAAGTTGCGTAATGGCTAATAGTGTATTAAATATTATTAAAATTGGCGGGAATATTATTGATGATGAACGCCAATTGGATTCTTTTTTAGAAAAGTTCTCCGCATTATCGGGGAAAAAGATTCTTGTACATGGCGGGGGTAAAATTGCAACTCGTTTGGCTAGTGAACTGGGCATTGAAGCCCAAATGGTTGAAGGGCGCCGTGTGACAAATGAGGAAATGTTACGCATTGTAACAATGGTATACGCCGGATTGACAAACAAGACAATCGTCGCTAAGTTGCAAAACTTGAAATGCGACGCTGTCGGATTAACCGGAGCTGATGGGGATGTCATTAAAGCGATAAAGCGTCCTGTAAAGGACATCGATTATGGTTTTGTAGGTGATTTGTTACATGACTCTGTAAATACCTTGGCCATCAAAAAGTTTTTGGAAGCAGGTTTTGTTCCTGTGTTTTCAGCTATTACACATAATGGCCTTGGACAATTGCTCAATACCAACGCGGATACAATAGCTTCTTCATTGGCGGTGTCTTTGGCTTCATTATATGAAACTTCTTTGGTTTATTGTTTCGAGAAGAACGGCGTTTTACGGGATGTAACAGATGAGAATTCGGTAATCCCAACGATTAAGTCAGAAGAGTTTGAACATCTTAAGGAATCCGGCGTAGTGAACGACGGGATGATCCCTAAGTTGCAAAATGCATTCAATGCTATAAATAAAGGTGTTCAAGAGGTCTATATTGGAAATGCTAATAATTTGCATTTGTTTCAACAAGGACAATTTGGCACTTGCTTGACATTAAAATAAAAATCTAACCTAAACCCAACGATCGCTATGAAAAAGGTCACCATTATCGGAAGCGGTAATATCGGTCTTTCCTTGGCAAAAGGACTTGTAAAAAGTGAATTTGCCCATGCTTCCGATATTACCTTGACGAGGAGAAATTTGAATGCACTGGCCGAAGAGGCGCGCCAAGGCTTCTCAATAAGTAATGATAATAAGCTCGCTGTAAAGGGGGCTGATATTGTTGTTTTCGCAATCTTACCTCAACAACTAAAAAAGGTATTGGTGGAAGTGGCTCCTGTAATTGAAAAGACCAATCAGATTTTTGTCTCTATTGTGTCGGGAGTTTCTTGTGCCGATTTAAAAGCAGAGTTGGGTGCAGATGCCACAGTGATACGAGCAATGCCCAATACGGCAATTGCAATAGCGCAATCAATGACGTGTATCGCCAGCGACAATGCTTCAGACGACAGTTTGAAGGACGTTGAGAAAATGTTTGAAACTGTTGGTTCAGTCGTTGTTATTAATGAGGACCTAATGACATCGGCGACGGCATTGTGTGCTTGCGGTATCGCATTCTTTCTACGTGCGATCCGTGCTGCTTCACAAGGTGGGGTTGAAATCGGGTTTCATGCGCATGATGCATTAAAGATGGCGGTTCAAACTGCAAAAGGCGCTGCTGATTTGTTATTGCATACCAATGCTCATCCAGAAGGAGAGATTGATAAGGTAACATCACCAAAGGGCTGTACAATAGCGGGACTGAACGAAATGGAACATAATGGTTTTAGTTCTGCTTTTATAAAAGGAATTAAACTGTCTGCGGATAAAGCAGGAGGACTATACCATGAAGGATAAACAGGGCTTATTTGAAGATGCTCTGGCCCTTTTAAAACAATTAATTGGACTGTCGTCTTTAAGTAAAGAGGAAGAGTTCACAGCGGATTTAATTGATCGCTTCTTTCAGGAGCGTGACATCAAAACACATCGAAAAGGTAATAATGTCTGGGTATATAACGCTCATTATGATAGCACCAAACCTACGATATTACTCAACTCCCATCACGATACAGTAAAACCAAATACAGGTTATACAAGAGATCCTTTGGCGGCGACTGTAGAGGAAGGTAAATTGTACGGATTGGGGAGCAATGATGCTGGAGGCTGTTTGGTTTCACTGATCGCCACGTTTTTGTATTTTTACCAGCAGACGGACTTGAAGTATAATTTCTGTCTTGTCGCTAGTGCCGAAGAAGAGATCTCAGGTAAGAACGGTGTAGAATCTGTTTTGGATGATATCGGTTCAATTGATTTTGCAATTGTGGGTGAACCTACATTATTGGATTTGGCAATTGCAGAAAAGGGACTGATGGTGTTGGATTGTACAGCATTAGGGACGGCTGGACATGCCGCACGTAATGAGGGCGATAATGCAATCTACAAAGCGATCAAGGATATTGAATGGTTTCAAAATTATACATTTGAAAGGACTTCGTCAACCTTAGGTCCCATTAAGATGTCGGTGACAGTAATTCAGGCGGGATCGCAACATAATGTGGTGCCGGCTACTTGTAACTTTGTTGTCGATGTCAGAACCACAGATGCTTATTCGAATGAAGAGACGTTGGATATTATCAAGTCTCATGTAAAATCAGAGGTCACAGCGAGATCGACGCGTCTGAAGTCTTCTTCTATTCCTGAAACGCATCCAATTGTCAAAGCAGGTGTTGCACTGGGGCGTAAGGTATATGGATCGCCGACAATGAGTGATCAGGCTCTTATTCCTGTCCCTTCCCTTAAGTTGGGGCCAGGTGATAGTGCGCGGTCGCATATGGCGGATGAGTTTATCTATATTGATGAAATTAGAGCAGGGATTGATCTCTATATCGCCATGTTGGAAAAGATAGTATAAAAAAAGCTTCCATTTTTATGGAAGCTTTTTTATACTAGACTAAGCTGATTTGACGTTTGATACTCTCCTCGAGAGAGATGATCGTCTCGGTACGTTGAATCCCAGGTACGGATTGAATGTCTTCATTCAATACTTTTCTGAGGTGAACTGTATCTCTACAGATGATTTTTGCAAAAATACTGTATTGGCCAGTACAATAATGTAATTCGACCACTTCTTTGATTTCTTTCAATTTATCTACCGCATCTGCATATTGTGAACCTTTTTCAAGATAGATACCCAAAAAGGCGGTGATATCAAATCCGACTTTTTGAGGATTGATAATTAGATTTGACCCTCTAATGATACCTAATTCTTCCATCTTCTTCATTCTAACGTGAATTGTACCACCTGATACAATTAGCTTTTTTGCTATTTCTGTATAAGGAATAGAGGCATCGTTCATTAGAATAGACAAGATTTGGATATCCAAATTGTCTAGATCATAGTTTGCATATTGATTTTCCATTAACAATGGTTTTTGTGTTCATTAATTGGCCGTTGCATCAAAATCGGACCAATAGCTAAAATAATTAAATTTATTTCAAAATTACTAAGAATTTTCGGTTTATAGATGTAAATTTAATAAAAAATACTTATTCATATTGATAATGTTATATGTTTTTGATTGAAAGTGATTATAATTGTTTCATGGTGATCTTATTATAGGTTAAGTGATTGTTTTCATGTTTGATATCAGAATTATGATAAATTAATTTAGTATTGCCTTTTTTAGAAGTAGGAAATGCAGTTGGCCTATTAACAATCTAATCAGTTCGTATTTAGCGGTTGATAGGTTAAAAATGTAGCCAACCGTGTGATGTTTGAGTAAACGAAAAATCAAATACGGAATAGCGATGGAAGAAGTTCAAGATGTAAAGATTTCGAAAAAGAAGCCGATTTTTGAAGTAGGGGAAGGACTTCATAAATACCTTAAGCTGTATCAGCGAGACGAAAAGTTGCCTATAGGATATAAGGATCTATTGAATTTTACGGAGACAGTGCCTGTTATGGATAAATTTGGCAACGATACTTTTTGGGAGACTCCACTGTATCCGCAATATCTTATTGACCAATTGTATGACGGGTTGAAGGTGATTTATGCTAAATTGAAAGCATCAGGTAATACGCGAATCGTCCAGCACAAATATATTGATCGTGTCGAGTACTGCGGCTTTGGCAATACGAAACCCTTTCGTATTCGTATCGTGAACCGTTTAAATGATGTGTATGATTATTTTTACATCAAGCAGGCCGATGCATCAAGAATATATGGACTGGAGTTGGAAGAAATATTGTCGCCCAATCAGGTGAATTATATGGTAGACCATGATACCTTGGTTGAGGAACATATTGTTGGAATTCCAGGAGACACTTTTTCGAAAACACGTATGTTCTCGCCTGATTATAATCTGACCCGGATTTCTAAGGAATTTGTCAAGTTTAATGAGCGATGTATTATTACGTTGTTGGGGGATATGCGGGCATACAATTTCGTGATGCAGATTACACCAGATTTTGATGATTTCCAGTTTCGAATTCGGGCAATAGATTTTGACCAGCAGTTTTATGAGGGAAATCCGAAGGTATATATGCCGCAATTTTTTAAGGAGAATCTTCCCTATGTCAAACTAGCGATGGAACATCTCAATGAAAAAACAGTACTGCAATACCAACAAGAGGAGCGTTCCTCTATTGTGCATAGAGTTCGGAGCGAAAGACATCGGATCGCTGATCTGAGGGATGCCTCGCAAACGCAGGTGCTCTCGACCCAAGAGAATATCAAACAGTTACGTGAGGGCTATGCTGAATTTTATCAGAACAACTCTTATCTCAAGTGTAAAACGATGACGGATATTGTGGAATTGAATGTGAAGAATGTGATTCGTCAGGTTCAAATGTAATTACTTGATTCGATCCTTGTTGTCTTTGATAAAGGCGGACCATCCCGTGTACGATTTACTGTTGCCTGATACTGCGTTTTTCTGAAACGAGTGGCAGACAGCAATTGCCAATCCGTCGGTGGCATCTAAAAATTGTGGTGTTTCCTCAAATTTTAATAGATTTTTTAGCATAGCGGAAACCTGCTCCTTTGTCGCATTTCCATTTCCTGTAACGGATTGTTTTATCTTTCTTGGAGAATATTCGAAGATTGGAATATCTTGTGCTAATGCCGCCGCCATCGCAACACCTTGCGCTCGTCCTAATTTGAGCATGACCTGTATGTTTTTGCCATAAAATGGTGATTCAAGGGCTACGCAGTCGGGATTATATTCCTGCATTAAAGCCGAAGTTTTTTTGAAAATACGTTGTAGTTTTAGGGCATGATCGTCTAAATGTCCCATTTTGATGACCCCCATTGAGATCAAGGATATGTTATTGCCGACTTCTTTGATGATACCATATCCGAGCACAACGGTACCGGGGTCGATCCCTAAAATTATTCTTTCTTTCGCCTTTTCCTTCTGCATATACAATATTACAAATTTTGCGTTTTATTCGCGGATTGCATTCGACAAAACTTAATCATTTGGCTAAAATTTAGTAACATTGCTCTCTAATTATCGAAAGTTGACAGGAAGACAAAAAAAATACATCAGTCTTTTATTGAAGATATTGGTTTTCGCTCTGGCGACCTGGTATATTGCCGTGAAAGTATCTGATAAAAGTAATATTGAGAAGTTTAAAACCCTAGTAGCAGGTTTAGAACAACATTCTGTTGTTTGGACCCTGGTTCTGATCGTGGTGTTAATGCTTGTAAATTGGTTGCTTGAAGTCGTTAAATGGCAGTATCTTGCCTCTAAACTGGAGCGTATTTCATTTTGGCGGGCCTTCCAATCCGTTTTTTGCGGACTTACCTGGGCTATTTTTACTCCCAATAGGATTGGAGAGTATGGTGGACGCGTTCTTTTTTTACAGCCTCAACATCGCGCAAAAGGAGCCGTGGCGATGGGCGTTGGATTGTTTGCACAATTGGTGCTCACAAGCGTTGCGGGATCATTAAGTATCGCTTGGTTTATCTGTAAATTTCTCTCAACTCCTTTAACCGTACAATTTGGTGTATGGCTACTTGCAATTATTTATGCCGGAGGATTTGTCATCTTATATTTCAATGTAAAATGGATCGATTTATTGGTCGGCAGAATTAAGTTTTTGAAACGGATTAAGCCTTTCTTTGAAGTATTGGAACATTATTCAATGCGCGAGCTCCGTATTGTTCTTTTAAATTCTTTGGCGCGATTTGTCATTTTTACTTCTCAGTATATCATCTTGATGAAGCTAACGCTACCTGAGTTACCGCTTTTATCCATGGTTCTGATGATTTTTATCCTGTTTTTTGTGCAGGCAGCGCTACCTACATTGGATATTTTTGATTTCAGTGTTAGAAGTTTCGTTGCAAGCAATCTATATAGTTATATTACCACACAGGAAATTGCTGTAATGGCTATTGTTTCCTGCATTTGGTTCGTCAATTTGATTCTTCCAGCTATATTTGGTTCTATTTTTGTTTTTAAGATAAATTTTTTCGGTGATACAAATTCTTAACTATTTATTGATCATTTTTGCCTGCGTATATGTAATTCTAGTTTTATGGATGCGCAGAGGCTGGTTCTTGCTTTCGGAGCCTAACAATACTGTTAGGCCAACAATGACCGTATCTGTCATTATCGCAGCGCGGAATGAGGAGTTAAATATTAGGCGCACCATTGAATCGATACTAGGGCAAAATTATCCTAGAGAGCTCCTGGAGTTAATTATTATCGATGACCATTCGGACGATAGTACGTCTTTGATTGTGAAAGAATATGAAGAAAAAGGTGTCAAGCTGATTCAATTGAACGAAAATGGCCGTTTGAATTCCTACAAGAAATTAGCGATTTCAAGAGCGATAGATTGCTGTCATGGCGAAATTATTATCACTACAGATGCAGACTGCCGCATGGGGTCGAACTGGCTAACGACAGTTATCAGTACATTTGAGAAAGAAGGTGCCTATCTACAATCTTCTCCAGTAGTGTATTCAGAAGAAAAGAGTTTTTTTGAACGACTGCAGACCTTGGAATTTTTGTATTTGATAGGTTTGGGTGCTGCAGGTATTGGTAATAAAAAACCAACGACATGTAATGGTGCGAATTTGGCCTATCGAAAGGATATTTTTAAACAAATGGGCGGATTTAAAGGGATTGATGAGCTTGCATCCGGAGATGATGAACTTTTTTTACATAAGGTAGCAGAACAATATCCCGATCGTATAACCTTTTGTAAATCACAAGATGCCGTTGTTTATACAGATGCAAAACCAGATTTGAAATCATTCATTAGTCAGCGTAGACGCTGGGCTTCAAAAAGTACCAAATATAAAAATAAAGGTGTCATCGCATTGGGGATTTCCATTTGGTTTTTCAACTTATTGATATTGGTTGCTGCAGTTCTTGCGCTCTGTGGTGTGAAATTTGTTGCTTGGGTAGTACTGTTCGCGTTGTTATTGAAGATGACTGTCGAATTTCTTTTTATTCAACCTTTAACCAGGTTCGCAAGCAGAAATGAACTCTTATGGTATCTTCCTTTATTAAGCCTGGCTCATATCCTTTATCTAGCTTATATCGGCATATTGGGTAATGTTGGGAAGTATGACTGGAAAGGAAGGCAGGTCAAGTAGCTTACTGCAATTTTTCGACCTTTAGTTTTATAGCTTCCTCAGCTAATTTAACGATCTCTTCAATATTCTTGCCCTCCGTATCCAAAGGATTTAGAACCTCCCAGGTCATATGAAGAAATGGGGTTAATGGATACATCCCATATTGTACCATTTCATATGATCCTGTGATGGCGATAGGAACAACGAGTGCGTTCGGATTCTTCTTTAGTAATGTGGCAATTCCGCCAACATGAAAGGCCTTCATTTTTCCGGTTTTCGATCTTGTTCCCTCTGGAAAAATAAACGCGGACCAGTTTTTGGTTTTCATATTATTGGCAAGCTTCAATATCTCAGCAATAGACTGTTTGGGGTCATTGCGATCTATATTTGCGGCACCACCATGTTTTAAGTTAAAGGAGATGCTAGGTATACCGCTGGCAAGTTCAATTTTAGAAATAAATTTTCCATGAAACCTGCGTAAAAAATAGATCATTGGCGGAATATCAAAGGTGCTTTGGTGATTGGCTACAAAGACAATGGGTTGCCCTGTTGGAATATTTTTATTGTCGATAAACGTCACCCGATTAAATAGTGTGTAATAGCAGGCAACGAGACAGGCATTTAATATATCCACACTCTTTTTGTGTGCATTATATCCACCCAGCTTTAAACATAACCACTGTATAGGGTGAAAGATAATCAAGGATAAACCAAAACAAAACCAAAATATTATAGATAGGAAATAGCCTAAAAACTTCTTCATAAATGTTATTTAATGATACAAATATATCATTAAGCAGTGGTTTTTAAAAAATATTGATTTTATAGTGTTTTGTTTTAATATTATTAATGTTATATTTAATAATATTAATATAGTTATTATTTAATGAAAAAAATACCGGTTGATTGCCCTTGTTGTGAAGCGAAGTTAAAAGTCGCTAAATTGGTGTGTGACTCCTGTGAAACCGAAGTTGTTGGAAAGTTTTCATTACCCGTGTTAATGCAACTTACTGTTGAGGAGCAAGAATTTGTTCTGAATTTTTTGATACACTCAGGAAGTTTAAAGGAAATGGCAAACCAAATGGGAAAATCCTATCCGACAGTTCGTAATATCCTGGATGATCTGATTCAAAAAGTGAAAGCTCTTACGAATAAAAATAGTGTTGGCAGAAATAGAAATATTTAGTGGCGAGGGAAATCGAATGATTGATGAACATAGAATGATGTCATGATGAAAAATAATACGCTTTTTACCGAAAGCCAATCTTTTTTTAGCTGGTTATTATGTTTGATCCTTTTAACGGTCAGTGTAGCCAGTTTTTCTGTGCACTGGCATGATATCTTGCAGTTGGATTTTGTTCCATTATTTCAATTACCAGGATTTTGGATCAATTTGGTATTGTGGGGGTTATTTGGCATACTACGATTAAAAACTACTATTCGTGAAGATGGAATTGAAGTCTATTTTTTCCCATTTAATTTCTATCGTAAAAGGACGCTTTGGGCAGATATCCGTGCTATTCAGGTACGAAACTATAACCCGATCGGTGAGTTTGGTGGATGGGGATTGCGGAGGGGGGTGAGAGGTCTGGCTTTTTCAGCTCGTGGTAATATGGGGTTACAACTTACATTGGAAACTGGTAAGATATTACTTATTGGAACCCAAAATCCGGCTGTGATTGAACAGCTGAACTTATCTCAATTCTTAAAAAATGAAAGTTAAACAGATTTTTCAGAATCCATTTGCGGAATTCCCAGAGTGGAAGTTATTCTTTGCAGGTGTTATCGGATTTTTGTTATCAAGCTATGTTATTTATTTATCGGGCCAGCAGTTCAATGGTTTTATGCATTTCTATCAACCGGATAGGGTGATTTCGATATGGGCTGTATTGGGCGTTCATGCCTGTATGGTTTTGGCTCCTTTTACACTTCTTTACGGTACTGGGATGTTATTGAACAGAAAGACCAGAATCATCGATGTCATGAATGTCGTTCTGATTATGCCATTTCCGCTTTATCTTGCCTTATTTTTAGGGAAATTGTTAAACCAGGATAAATTCACGGCTCAAGTATTAAAAGCAGTGCAAAACGGTGATCATACATTGGCTGGAGTTGATAGAAACCAGCTGCTTTTATTCGGTATGTTTGGAATGGTCAGTTTGTTATTGCTATGCTATCAATTCTATTTATTGGTTAAGGGTATGAATGTAGCCGTTAATAATAAGAAAATTGGGATCAGTATGGTATTTGTGGCATTATATTTTATATTGGATTTATGCATACAGTTTAATTTCTAGTAAAAAACGACAATGAGAAAAATTTTATATCTATTTATCATTTGTTTTCATTTTTCATGTACCCATGCGCAGACATTTGATGGCTCATGGAAGGGCGAGGTTGAGGTTTCAGGGCAGAAGCTGCTATTGGTATTCAATATTCAAAAAGATAGTGCAGGGAAGTGGAATGGTACCTTTGAGAGTCCGATGCAAACAGCGCAGAAATTTCCAATCAATCAAATACGTATTCAACACGATTCCATTTGGATGGATGTTAAGAATATAGGTCTTCTGTATGCGGGCTTTTTGGATCGGGATAAAGATGTTATGAAAGGGGTGATGAAACAAGGCCCCTTTGAATCTGCTATGATTTTAGTACGAAGCGAGAATGAACAGAGTGGGCTTTCTCGTAAGCAGGATGTTTTTCCTCCTTATAGCTATACGGAAGAGGAAGTTTCGTTTAAAAATAGTGCCGGCAATGCAGTTCTTACGGGCTCTCTGACTTATCCTAAAAATGGTGGACCATTCCCCGCGTTGGTGTTGGTCAACGGTAGCGGTCAGCAGAATAGGGATTCTGAAGTGTTTGGCCACAGGCCATTTAAGGTGCTTGCAGATCATCTTACCAAAAATGGTTTTGCTGTATTACGTTACGATGATCGAGGGGTAGGCGGCTCTAAAGGAGAAGTTAATTTAGCGACAACAATTGATTTTGCCTCTGATGCCAATGCTGCAGTTGATTTTCTCAGCAAGAAAGCTATAGTAGATGTGGATAAAATCGGAATGATCGGGCATAGTGAGGGAGCCCTAATTGCCGAAATAGTGGCATCCGAGAACAGTAAGGTAAAGTATATTGCACTTTTGTCTGGACCTGTGATCAAAGGAGATTCTTTACTGATCTTACAGAGTTATGCTTTAGGAAAAGCGGGCGGATTATCTGAAGTAGCATTACAGACCAATAAGGCAAATAATCGAAAATTGTATACTATTCTATTGGAAGACGAGCCACCCAAGGTGTTGGCCGAATCGTTGGAAAAGGAACTTATTCAGCAAAATAATGGTAATCCACTAACGCCTGATATGAAGATTAAGCTTAGTCCAATGATGAGCCCCTGGTTTAGAACGTTTCTTCGTATCGATCCGGCTTATTATCTGAAGCAGCTGAAAGTACCGGTTTTTGCTTCATTTGGCGGAAAGGACGTCCAAGTTCCTGCAAATGAAAACATTTATTGTCTCCAACATCTGCACTTAAAGACTACCGACATCACCATTAAGGATTATCCTAATTTGAATCACCTTTTTCAGCACGCGCAAACTGGAAAAATTGAAGAATATTTTGAAAACTCAGAGAGTTTTAATGAGCAATTGATGGACGATCTTACAAAATGGCTTAAATTGAAGACAAATTGATGTAATGAACTGAAGGCCGCGAGTTTTAGTATTTCTTTCCGGATCAAATAGGGGTAAAAGATCAGGGCCATTTAATGTTCTATTAAATGGTCCTGACTATATTAGATCAACCTGACTATATTAGATCAAGGGATATATCTCTTTGAAAGGTTGATTTTCCAATTAAGGTGTTGTATTGGCTACAGGAAGTATTTTCCCATTGAAATAGTGATGTCCATTTTGAGCGAACTCTGCGATATAACGACCCATTTCAAAGGCTAAAGTACCCGCTTCAACACCCGGAAAAGCAGCCTCGAACATTTCAGTCTGAGCAGATCCTAAGGCTAGACAGTTCACTTTGATTCCTTTTTCCTTAAACTCCTCCGCTAAGCATTCTGTAAGCACTGCTAATGCGGCTTTGCTGGTTGAATATGCCGAAAGTCCGGGAAACTTCAATGATCCCTGGAATCCGCCCATACTGCCAATATTGACAATATGTGAGCCTGATGGCATCATGGGAACAACGTGTTGTATCATATTGACATGTCCCATTACATTAGTTTGTAGCATTTCTGCAAAATCCTTTCCATCAGTTTCCATAAATGGCTTATTGATCAGTGCTCCAGCATTGTTTATCAAGATATCAACCTTATCAAATTTTGATTGGATGAAGGGAACAAGTGTAGTATAGTCATCGTAGACAATATCAAATTGAGCGGGGTATAAGGTGCCGCCATCATAGTTGAGCTGACCTGCAATTTCATGAAGTTTTCTCAGTTTGTCTGCTGATCTAGCCAAAGCAATGACTTTGTTGTCCTTTTTAGAGGTCAAATCCAACACCGCTTCAAATCCAACACCACTACTTGCACCTGTAATAATAATATTTGCCATGTTTATTCTTCTAGTTTTTGACTTTGTTCAACTTCTTCTGCGGAAGGTAATTTGTCCTCTCCAATTGCTTGCGGATGAAAGATAAAATAAATTCCTGAAAGCGCGACGAGAGCGGAAATAATATAAAATAACAAGGTGATTAAAACCGCATTGTGTGAGTCGACGTGAAATATGCCCGCTCCCCACATAATCACAAGTTCGCGCATGCCTAATCCACCGACTGAAAAGGGAATGATTGAAACCAGAGAAGATGCAAGGAATAAAAATAGGTAAGGAGAAAATTTGCCGCTAAATCCTAGCGCATAAAGGATAAGAATTGCTGCAATAACTTGCATGGATTGTACACCGATTGCTTTTAAATGAGCTTTTAGAAATGTAGCCTTGTATTCTTTAAAGAACTTGGTTACGATAAAGTAATAGAGAACGCTCCCTATTATAAATAGAATAACGGTCAGATAGTTCGGGATTCCCAGCTGTGGCATATAAGTAATTAGCGCTGCAATGATCAGGCAAAGTGCCCATAATCCACTTAATCTATCTAAAAATAAGGCTGTAAATAATTTTCGTCCTTTAATATTGAATCGTTTTCTGAGGAAGAATATTTTATAACCATCTCCGCCAACACCGCCTGGTAAAATGAGGTTGTAAAATAGGCCAAGTTGATACAGTTTTAAATTATATTTTTCAGTAACATCCAAACCAATTGCCTTTAAAAAGGTCAATAAACGCGAGGAGGAAATAAAAATAGAGGTGCTATAAGCAACTAAAGCAAAGAATAGATAAAGTGGATTGGAATTGATGATGGCTTCTTTCAGATCCTTTAGCGATACCTTGCTGAATACCCAATATAAGGCCCCCACAGTAACGACAATCTTTGCTATATTTTTGGCTATTTTGAGCCCCTTTTTTTTATCCATATAAATTATACATCCAATCTTGTTCGGCTGTAATTAGCGTTTTGGAGAATCCAAAGTTAGAAACTTTGGCGAATTGTGCAATTGCGATTAAGCAATCGTTGGGTAAATTCTTGAATACAATAATATCAAATATAAAATACCAAAGATAGTGGCGAGAGAAAATAGCCAATTTAGGTCAATTCTGTTATATTTGTGCTTGAGCACAGCGATCATTAATCCAATAATGAAGCAAAATAACAGGATAGGAGCTATAAGAGCTATCTTATTGGTAAAAGCAAGGCTGATTTGATTCAATTTGCTTTTTGCTTCCTGTCCTAAAAAGAGCGGATAAGAGGCAAAGGCCAATAAAATGATAAATAACCTTAACAGTGTTTTTGCGATTATTTTGCTTATGGTATGATTTTTGGCTGTAATCTTCATGATTTGTGGATTAATTAAACCCAAAAATACAATTTGAAATTAAAATTTATACATATGAATCGATTCGTTTTATCATTAGCAACTGTTTTTGCTACGGTGACCTTATTTTCTTGTGGAGCACAAAAGCAAGGTACATCAACTGGAAATCCTTCTTCCAATACGAGTGCAGCTTCTGGTCCTAGCGCTTCGGATTGGAAATCCGCTGTAAAAGGAACGTGGACATTGAATACAATCGATAGAGAGAATTTACCTTCTTCATTCACGATCAAAAGTGTATTTGAAGAAGCTCCGGCAGAATGTTTCGTAGGTAGCACATGGAATTTTATTGGAAATGGGAAAGGATCAATTACATTTAATGCGCAAGGAACTTTGTGTGCTCCAGGAGCATCACGTGAGATTTTTTGGTCTATCTATAATCCTGGAAAAGGCTTAGGAGAACCTCAGTTTCAATTTAAAAAGATTTATGCGGGCGATAAGGCGAAGAACGTAACAACAGGTTACCGATTAGATTTATCTTATTCTGATGGAAATAAATTAGTTATGCGTATGCCGTTGACAGTTGCTAATGGAGAAGCTTATTTAGTTTTTAACTTTACGCGCTCAAATTAAACATAAACGATAAAAAAAGAATAACAGAAAGCTATAGGAATTCCTATAGCTTTTTTTGTTTAAAATTTAATACTTTTACACTCCCAATTCATTATGATTTATTTGCACTGTAGACGGATGAGTTGACGAATACGGTGGACGGCAGGTATTGTATGATAATCTTGTGCGTGGCTAAATTAATCGCGGATAAACTAATTGTAAGTATGGGTATGGGATAAATATCTAACGATTTCGTCAGGTATTGCTTAATCTAGAGAGAAACATGGCTGAACAAAACACGAAAACTGCTTTAATAACAGGTATAACAGGACAAGATGGTGCCTATCTAGCAGAATTCCTATTGAAGAAAGGATATAAAGTACACGGTTTAAAACGCCGTAGTTCTTTATTCAATACGGATCGTATTGACCATCTTTATCAAGATCCTCATCTTGACAACCGAAATTTCACGTTGCATTTTGGTGATTTAACGGATTCAACCAATTTGATTCGTATTATACAAGAAACACAGCCTGACGAGATTTACAACCTTGCGGCACAATCTCACGTAAAGGTTAGTTTTGATACGCCAGAATATACTGCGAATGCAGATGGTATCGGTACCTTGCGGATTCTTGAGGCGGTCAGATTATTGGGAATGATCGAAAAAACCCGGATTTATCAGGCTTCCACTTCCGAATTGTATGGATTGGTGCAAGCGGTTCCACAAAGTGAAACAACACCCTTTTATCCCCGAAGTCCGTATGCTGTAGCAAAAATGTACGGGTATTGGATTACTGTAAATTATCGGGAAGCTTATAAGATGTATGCCTGTAATGGTATTTTATTTAATCACGAGAGCCCTGTAAGAGGAGAAACTTTTGTGACACGTAAAATTACCAGGGCTGTGGCAAAAATCGCACTAGGGTTGCAGGATAAATTATATCTTGGTAATCTGTCTGCACAACGTGACTGGGGGCATGCCAAAGATTATGTAGAAGCAATGTGGTTGATTCTGCAACAAGAAACCGCAGAAGACTTTGTGATTGCTACAGGTGTGACAACAACTGTTAGAGACTTTGTTCGCATGGCTTTTGCAGAATTGGGAATTGAGATTGAGTTCAGTGGAAAGGGAGAGCAGGAGAAGGGGGTAATTATCGATATCGACGAAGAACGCCTGGCCCAATTAAATATTGATAAGTCGTTGATTAAATTCGGTCAGACTGTTGTCAAAGTTGATCCGGCATATTATAGGCCAACTGAAGTCGATTTACTTATTGGTGATCCGACAAAAGCGAATACAAAACTTGGATGGACGCCAAAATATGATCTTCAGATGTTGGTAACAGACATGGTACAATCCGATCTTCATCTGATGAGAAAGGAAGAATACTTAAAACAAGGCGGATTTGAAACCTTGAATTATTTTGAATAATTCATAATTGGTAAAAAAAATAAAACTGGAATAATTTTTGTTTAAACATTCAATAGTATAAATTTATAGATTTATACCTATGAAAATGACAGTATATTATGATAAATTCAGAAGTTGTTTCGAGTAAGAAAGAAGAAGAAAAGAAGAAAGATTCTTCGAAGATTTACTTCTTTATCATTGCGATAGCAGCATTACTTGCAACAAACATATATTTTTATGTCAAGTTTAAGTCCAATGGTGAAAAGGTCTACACACTTACAGTAGAAAAAGAAAATCTGCAGGTACAAATCGATCGTATTGAAGCTGAATTGGATAAAATTGATGTAGAAAATGTCCAATTGACGCCAGAGATGACCGTGCAGAAGGATGATTCTAGGGCGGAGATAGCAGTGCTTCGTAAAAAGCTTGAAAATAAAAGTATTACTCCAAAAGATATTGATGATGCACAGCACAAGATCAATCAGCTTAAGAAGCAGGTGGATACGTATCGTGTAAATGTGCAACGGCTGATCCAGGAAAATCAAATTTTATCGAAGCAAAACTCCAATTTGAGCGAATCTGTAGTTGAAAAAGAAAAACAGATTACTTCGTTAGTTACATCAAATTCGGACCTGAAAGAGAAGGTTGCGACTGCTTCGGCACTAAAAGTTTCAAGCATCAGTATAAATGGCCTTGAAGTCAAAAAGAATGGAAAAGAATTTGTAGAAGAACGTGCTAAAAAAATCGATAAGCTGAAAATCAACTTTACCGTTGCTGATAATCCGTTGGCTAAAAGTGGAGAACGTGATATATATGTCAGAATTATTGATCCGCCGGGAAATCTGGTCGTGCAAGGTGATAATATTTTCTATGTACATGGCGAGAAATTACAATATACTTTTAAACACAATATTTTATTTACCAACAAAGGTGAAGATTATATCGTCTATTGGGCAGCTGAAGAAGGATTCTCTAAGGGCGCCTATACGGTTCTGTTATATGAAGATAATGCAATCATGGGACGATCTACTGTTGTATTGCGTTAAAAATAGATACACTATTAAACAAAAAAGCTCTTTGCAGTCATGCAAAGAGCTTTTTTGTTTAATAGTGTATGCTGACTTGTTATACTGATCCTTAAACCAGAAGGATAAGGCTATCCATTAACTTGATAAGTTATATGCTATCAGTGTTTGAATTATGAGGTGCTCATTGAATTGGAGCAGCAAGTCCTTATATATACGCTGGAGATAGGCCGTATATAAGCTTTCTTCCAGGTCTTATTTTTGTTGATTACCTAGCTACACCTATTAAGATTCTATCTGTTGCAAAGGAAGCAGTATATGAAACGTTGTACCGTCGCCTTCAACAGTCTCAAAATAGATTTGTCCATTACTGGCTTCAATTGTCTTTTTGACAAGAACTAGCCCTAAACCGTTTCCGGAACTCTTCGTCGTGAAATTAATCTGGAAAATTTTATCCTGCATCTCTTTGGGAATCCCATAACCGTTGTCTTTGATATCTATCTTGACAAATTTGTCTGAGTAGCGTTCAATAGAAATCTCGATTTTCATGTTTTTTCGTCCATAACCGCCTTCAATTGCATTTTTTATTAAGTTATTGAAGGTTCTCAATAGCTCATTACCGTCGGCTTTTACAATAAGAGTTTTGTGATCAGCATTGTTAATCAGACGAATACTGACATTTGGTGTGTTGTTGTACAAGGAAATAGACTTTGCTACTTTCTCTACAATATTGATATTTTCCATTACCGTATTTGGGAATTTCGCAAAATGTGAAAATTCCGAGGCAATATGCGTCAATGCATCGATTTGTTCGATGAATGAAGTGGAGAATTTATTGAAGCGATCCGGAAATTTAGGGTCTTCATCTTTGTACGATCTACGGAGTTGCTGAATACCTAGTTTCATCGGTGTCAGCGGATTTTTGATTTCATGGGCGATCTGTTGAGCCATCTCGCGCCAGGTGGATTCTCGCTCGGTATCTTTGATTTTATTAGCATAGTCCTCCAGCTTTATGATCATGAGATTATATTCTTTGATCAATGTACCTATTTCATCATTTCGTTGCCAAAACAGAGGCTCGTTAGGCTGTCCCAGGCGAAGTTGTGAGATTTTCTTACTGATGATACTCAATGGATTGGTGACACTGTTGGCCACAAACGTCGCATAAAAACCAAAGCCTATGATGATCAGCGAATAAATGTTCACTATGGTATTTAAAAGAAGATTCTTATTGATATTTTCTTCCTTCTGAAGTGAGAAGTTTGGTATACCTATATAAGCCAGTGTATTATAGTTTTTATCCCTGATGGTGGCGTAGCTGGTCTCAAATTGGAAAGTACCTATACGCTCATCTTCAATCGTCTCCGATTTTTTTAAGATGGAAAGATTCTTCAGTGCAGCCGGATTAATAAAAGTGGAAAAAAGCTCCAGATCGTAGATTCTGCGCTGCGAGCTATAGAGTAACCTGCCTGATTTGGAATAAAGATTGAAGTCTTTGGAAATAGTTTCGGATAATGTCTTGAGAATACTGATAAGCTGCGTCTCGGTGGATGTTTCATCTGTGTAGGTCAACATATTTTCCATCCGTTTGCCTAGTTCGATAATAAAACGTTCCTTACTTGCTTTATTGTTATTATAAAGCTGCTTGTTGATACTTATATACGAAATTACTGCCGATATGAGGATTGCCAGTATTACCGATGAGATAATGGAGGTCTGAATACGTGTAGAATACTGTATTTTATTAACTATTTTGTAGAACTGATATTTTAAATTACGGAAAGTTAGCTTGGTGTTCTTAAGAAAGATATAGAAGGATTTTATGAAATGGAAAAACATGAAAATCATAAAAAATACCAAGAACAGAAATGAAGTCGTCGCTAGATAATCCCAAAAAGAAGGCTTTTGTTTACTGATCACATAGGTGGAGAATTTATTGGCAACATAAGCCATATGTAAATATGCATCGCGATCCAGCACCTGAATATATTCTCCTGGAACACCTTTCAGCCCCCTCAAATTGTTTTCGTAGGTATACTTTCCAAACTGTGTTATTAAAGAACCTCCTTTATAAAGGGCTATTGAATAATCCCCTTTGTTATAATATTGCGAATTGTTGATCCGCATATCGGTGAGGATTTCAGGATAGGGAACCGTATAACTAAAGTCTTTATTGGAAAGATTGATGATAACATTGACGATCCTATTTTGGTCAATGGTGACAGGAATGATGGAGAAGTATTCATGCGTGCCTAATTCCGCGCTGGCACGGTAGAAGTTCTGTGTGACTTTTATCGACTTATTGATTACCTTTTCTCGATATTCATTGATCTTATTCTGACTGGCCGGATTGAGCGGAACATTATTCTGATCATAATAATATGCTTTGAACTCATATTTGGAGAGATAGCCACTAAAGTACTTTTTCTTGATGAAATCGTTGATCCCCTCGGTATTGGTATAGGGAAGGCTGATATTAAATAGGTGTTTTAATTCTTGATCGTTTGCTATACTACTTTCAATATCGGAAAACAATGAAACAGCATTGACATCATCTTCTGATTGTAAATTACTCAATAAGATTTTCATGTCAATTAAGTTCCGTTCCTGATAGAAACGAGCGTGCGTGATCGCACTTATGATTGCCCAAAGTATCAGTACGGCAATATAATTTGTTAATATATGTCGATCGAAATACTTTTCGCCAAAGGATTTAATAAGGATGATCAATGCAAGTAACAAATTGACCAGGCTATTTTTCTCTATATAGAAGGATATGATCAGGATGACAAAAATGACACATGCCAGTTGAATGTTGAGTAGCTGCGTTGGTTTTAATTCTAATTTTTTAAGAAAAAATAGGACAAGATCAATGTAGATGCTCAAGGCCAAAATACCCATGCCAACAATGCCTAAATCTACCCAACTTAGGAAATGTAAATCGACAAGTTTTGTGAAATCAAAATAGATGTTGTTGGAGTGTGTAATCAGGGTACCAGCGATGTCATACAATAGACCGAACGACAGGTATATACTTAGAATAAATCCGATTGCGATAGGAATTCTGAAGAGTCGGATGTTCTTTATCTTGTCGAAATTGAGCTCTTTGCGAATTGAATAGATAAATAGAATCAACCATAACACCAATATGGTGGTGGACATCACGGACCATATATTGGGGAAGAAGCGATTGTAAGCGTAATTGCGCGAATCGAAAATTGAAAATGTCGCGTTTTCGGACAGCAGATTCCATTTAAGATCGGCAAATTTGACGAGGCTAAATACCGATAATAGCAGTAATGCAGACCACCAGGCCCTTCCTGTCTTGGCCATATGTAGGCAGAGACTATTGAAGAAGATCAGTAATGCGATCCAGGCAAGTAGCCAACAGAAGAATTGCAAAATCGTATAGGCATTTTCATGCTCTCCGTCTTTTAGCTTAACAGAGAATAGATAAGACCCTTCATTGCTATAGATATTTTTAATGGTGACCGTGTCTGTATAGGAGGCAATGTCGATATTTCGAGAGTCGAAGAAGTTCCTTCGCAATGAGCTATTTAAATAGGGGTTATTGTTATTTGTATAGCCTTTTACAATAATATAGGCGAGTATACTGATATTACCAATTGTTTTTTTTCGAACAACGTAAGAACGGTTATCATCCTGAATAAAATTGGATTTTTCTGGGAATCCCTGATCTGTAATTGGCACAAATAGATGTGTGCTCCACATCTTCGGTTCATGGTCCTTAAAGAGAAATAAATAAACCTTCTCATTGGTTTTAAACTTTTCGAACGCCTGATAAACTGCAATAGGATATTGGTCGTAGTTTTTAAATGTTTTGAGTAGAAGAGAATCATTGAAAATTCGGTCGACCTTTTTCTCTTGTTGAGCGATATAATCATTGAGTGATTTTGTATCAATGTCCAGTATTTCCCTATTGGTAACAGATTCTTTAATGGTGATAGCTGTTCCTATAAAGCATAAAGTCAAGATAAGTAGGAGTAATCGAATTTTTATACCAGAATTCACGTTCGTCAATTTACATTATTGTAAATATAAAAAAAAGTCCTTGCTTTCTTAGGGCAAGGACTTTTATATTATTTTCTGAATAGCCTATTTTAATGGGCTAGAAAGAATCTTCAATCGGTTTCTTAAGCATTTGTTAATGCTATCGAAAACACGAAGGATTTTAATTGCTTATTAAGCGTGCGGTTCTTCTTGTCTGAAGATTTTAGCAGTCAAGTACTCACGATTTAAGCGAGCAATGTTTGTTAACTTGATACCTACAGGACATTCAGCTTCACAAGCACCCGTGTTGGTACAGTTACCGAAACCTTCAGCATCCATTTGATCTACCATTGCCTGAGCACGTTCGTAACGCTCAGTTTGACCTTGAGGTAACAGAGCAAATTGAGATACCTTTGCAGATACGAATAACATTGCAGAAGCATTTTTACATGCTGCAACACAAGCACCACAGCCGATACATGTTGCCGATTCGAAAGCTTCGTCAGCAATACGTTTAGGAATAGGAATCACGTTTGCATCAGGAACACCGCCTGTATTGATATTTACATATCCTCCTGCCTGTTGAATGCGATCAAAAGCAGTACGGTCGACTGCAAGGTCTTTCAATACGGGGAATGCAGCGGCTCTCCAGGGCTCGATCACGATAGTCTGTCCATCGTGGAAGCTACGCATGTGCAATTGACATGTTGTAGTACCTTCTTTAGGACCGTGAGGGCGACCGTTGATGACTAATGAACACATCCCGCAGATACCTTCACGACAGTCGTGATCGAAATATACAGGATCTTCTCCTTTACGAGTCAATTCTTCATTGACAATATCAAGCATCTCTAAGAAAGACATATCATCAGCGATATCGTTTGCCTGATAAGTTACAAATTGACCTTTATCTTTATCATTTTTTTGACGCCAAACTTTCAGCGTTAAATTCATATGTTGTGCCATGATAATTTTCCTTCTTATTTATAACTTCTTTGTGTTAACTGAACGTTCTCGAATACCAAGTCTTCCTTGTGTAATTCCTCAGGTACATTGTCTCCTTTGTATTCCCAAGCAGATACATAGGCGAATTCATCATCGTTACGTTTTGCTTCACCTTCTTCAGTTTGGCTTTCCAAACGGAAGTGACCACCACAAGACTCAGCGCGTTGCAATGCATCCACAACCATTAACTCACCTAATTCTAAGAAGTCAGCCACGCGACCAGCTTTTTCTAAAGAAAGATTTAATTCTTCGTTCTCTCCAAGTACTCTAACGTTTGTCCAGAATTCTTTTTTCAACTCTTGGATCAAACCTTGTGCCTTTTGTAGTCCTTCAGCTGTACGAGCCATACCACAGTATTCCCACATGATGAGACCTAATTTTTTGTGGATATCATCAACAGTTTGTGTACCATTTAAAGACAACAATTTGTTGATTTTCTCTTCAACTTCTTTACGTGTAGACTCGAAAGCTGGGTGGCTATGATCTACTGGCGCAAATGAACCTAATTTAGCTAAGTAATCACCTACAGTGTAAGGAATTACGAAATAACCATCGGCAAGACCTTGCATCAACGCCGAAGCACCTAAGCGGTTTGCGCCGTGGTCAGAGAAGTTACACTCACCCAATGCATACAATCCAGGAATTGTAGTCATCAAGTTGTAATCAACCCATACACCACCCATTGTGTAGTGAACAGCTGGGTAGATACGCATTGGTTGTTTATAAGGGTTCTCGTCCGTGATTTGGTAGTACATGTCAAATAAGTTACCGTATTTAGCACGTACAGCATCTTCACCTAGACGACCGATAGCCTCTTTAAAATCCAAGAATACCGCGAAACCAGTTTTACCAACACCACGACCATCATCAACAGCTTCTTTTGCATTACGAGATGCCACGTCACGTGGTACCAAGTTACCGAATGAAGGGTATTTACGCTCCAAGAAATAGTCTCTGTCGTCTTCCTTAATGTCATTGGCTTTGATCTCTCCTTTACGTAATCTTTCAGCCATTTCTTGGGTTTTAGGAACCCATACACGACCATCATTACGTAAAGACTCTGACATCAATGTCAACTTAGACTGGTGATCTCCTGTTACCGGGATACAAGTTGGGTGAATTTGAGTATAACAAGGGTTCGCGAAGTAAGCACCACGTTTGTGTGCTCTCCAAGCTGCTGTAACGTTACATCCCATTGCATTGGTAGACAAGAAGAACACGTTACCGTAACCACCAGTACACATTAATACTGCATGTGCAGCATGCGTTTCGATTTTACCTGAAACCAGGTCACGAGTTACGATACCTTTAGCATGACCATCGATCATTACTAGGTCTAGCATCTCATGACGTGTGTACGATTTTACTTTTCCTTTTTTGATTTGACGGTTTAACGCTGAATAAGCGCCCAACAGCAATTGTTGTCCTGTTTGACCACGTGCATAGAACGTACGGCTAACTTGTGCACCACCGAAAGAACGGTTGTCTAATAGACCTCCGTATTCACGCGCAAAAGGAACACCTTGAGCAACACATTGGTCAATAATGTTGACAGATACTTCAGCCAAACGGTAAACGTTTGCCTCACGTGAGCGGTAGTCACCACCTTTGATTGTATCGTAGAATAAACGGAAAACAGAGTCACCGTCATTTTGGTAGCTCTTTGCTGCATTGATACCACCTTGTGCTGCAATAGAGTGCGCGCGACGAGGTGAATCTTGATAACAGAATGTAATTACATTATATCCTAATTCAGCTAAAGACGCTGCTGCAGATGCACCAGCAAGACCTGTACCAACAACAATAACGGTAAATTTACGTTTGTTAGCAGGGTTAACCAACTTAAGATTAAATTTATGATTTGACCACTTTTGGGCTAATGGACCCGCTGGTACTTTTGAATCTAACATATCTCTTAATTTTATATTGATCGAGAAAGCCTGAGCTTTCTCTTAAAAGATTCTGAATTATTTAAAGAAGAAAAACAATGGCATTATTGCAAAGCCAATTGGAATTAATACCCCAAATACCCAAACACCGATTGCTCTGATGATTCCAATATATCTTCTGTGGTTAAAACCTAAAGTTTGGAATGCAGATTGGAAACCATGAATTAAGTGGAATGCCAAAGCTGCCATCGCAATAACATATAAAGCTACCAATGCAACATTTTTGAATGCAAAGTCAACTTGCTTGTACAAATCTCTTGCTTTTAAGATTTGAACATTGTTTTCTACCGTTTCTTGGTAGTCGTGGAATTCAGAAGCTTGAAGTTCTCTCGCTGTAGTTTGTCCAGTTGCCAAATCAGTACGGTATTCGATGTAAGGCACTTCATCATTGTGAAACTTCCACCAAAAATTAGACATGTGCGTAGCTAAGAATACTAAAATGACAGTACCTAAGATACCCATGTTGCGTGAATTCCACTTACTATTTGCTTGACCATCATATTTGGCATAACCAATAGGACGAGCGGCCTTGTTTTTCATCGACAATGTAATAGCGTAGATGACGTGAACAATTACCGAAGCATACAATAAGTAAGAAACAACTTTGATTGGTGTAAAGTGAGTCATAAAATAGGCGTACTTGTTGAACGCTAGACCCGCATCATCTTTAAATAATTGCAAGTTACCAACCAAGTGAACAACTAGGAATAAACATAGGAAGATTCCTGTTAAGCTCATGATTAGCTTCTTCCCAATCGAAGAACTGAAAACTGGCTTTGATTTACTCATTATCCTTGTAATTTAATTTGAATTAGGCAAATCTACTATTTGCTATTAAATATGATACCATTTTGACAAGAAAAAGCAATAATTTAGAACGGTTCTAAAGTTTATTGAAATAAAAAGTCCGTTTTGAATAAAAACGGACTTTTAAACGGTATATGAACAAGGCTTAAGGAACTATAGAATACTGAATAATCTATAACCCAAACCAATACTCCACATGTTGATTTTAGGATTTGCCTGACTCTCATTGTTGACTTTGTTTAAACCCATTTCGTATCTAACATCGACACGTAAGCTTGAAATGTCAGCACCTACGCCAAAAGCCCAAGCTGTGCCACTTTTTTTATAGTTATTTGGGTTCAATTGGTCAATGACTTTATCTTGCTTGTCATCTACTTTAAATGAAAATATCGGACCTGTTTGAATCCTTGCTCCAATCGGTCCTAAACCAAAACGTTTGCCTAATAATACCGGAACATCGACCGTTGTAAATTTAACATCTGTTGATTCGCCATTTTCCGCTTTCACCGTCGTGTTTTTACCTGTTAAGTACACCTCGGGTTGAATATGGAATCCCAATACACCAACACGTCCATAAAGACCTGCTTGGTAGCCTGCTTTCGTGTCGGAATTGAAATATTTGCCATCGCTTTTAAGTTTGGAGAAGTTTAGACCTCCTTTTACACCCACCTCAAAACCGGGCAAGAGCTGCGCCTGTGCCGTTGCTACGCTACCACAAATCAAAAGTAATGCTGGTAAAATCTTTTTCATAATCTTTTATTTATGTATATATTGTATCTTTAAACAAACTTTTACAGTTCAGTAAAGATATACAAATTTTATACCTAAATCTGAGTTATGTTGAAAATTAACGAAGAACAGTGGCAAGTAGCCAAAGAAAAACTCCGTCGCAAGTACAACCACTTAAGTGATGAAGATTTAGCTTTTCAAGCTGGCGAGGAGGATAAATTGATTAATCGATTGTCTTCTCGTTTGGGACGGAAGCCTTCCTATGTTTTATTTACGATAGGTAAAGAGATTCAGGATATTAGTAGCAACCGATTATGAGTGATGCCATTAGTTGGACCGATTTTGAGAAAGTGGATTTACGGGTAGGAACTATTTTGGAAGCAAAAGATTTTCCGAAAGCTAAAAAGCCAGCCTATCAATTGCGACTTGATTTTGGAGATGAAATTGGTGTATTGCAAAGCAGTGCCCAGATTACAGTACACTATAACAAAGAAGAGTTGATTGGAAAGCAGGTGGTCGCCGTTGTGAACTTTCCCAAAAAGCAGATCGCTAATTTCTTTTCGGAGTGTCTTGTGACCGGATTCGCTGACGAAAATGGCGATATTATTTTGACATCCGTCGACAAAAAATTACCAAATGGATCTAAACTTAGTTAAGTTTGTACCATGACATTTATAGATTTTGAAGGAACACAACTCATCGATAGTGACGAGTCGTTCATGCGTATGGCATTGAACGAAGCTAAGGTTGCATACGAAGAGGGGGAGGTACCTATTGGAGCAGTTATTGTTCATCGAGGACGTGTTATAGGGAAAGGTCATAATTTGACGCAGCGATTGAATGATGTGACAGCTCATGCTGAGATGCAGGCTTTTACAGCAGCTGCAAATTACCTTGGAGGCAAATACCTGGACGAATGTACATTATATGTTACCATAGAACCTTGTATTATGTGTGCCGGAGCGGCCTATTGGACCCATATTGGTAAAATAGTCTATGGAGCAAAAGATGAAAAGCGTGGTTATTCTCATTTTCACGATAAAATATTACACCCCAAAACCGTCATTACACATGGCGTTTTGCAGGAAGAATGCGCTGATTTGGTAAAATCATTTTTTCGTCAAAAACGGTAGGGAAAAAAAGGATTTATTGTAACACATAAAAACATAACCGTGTATATTGTGTTATATTTGTATGTATAAACGAAGTAATAAACATTTAAATTAAAATAGATATGGCATTTGAATTAGAAGCGTTACCATACGCAGCCGACGCATTGGAACCACATATTGACAAAACTACAATGGAAATCCACCATGACAGACACCATCAGGCATATGTGGATAACTTAAATAAAGCAATCGCAGGTACAGACGCAGAGAACTTATCGCTATTGGATATCATTAAAAATGTAAGTAAATACAGTGCAGCAGTACGTAACAATGGTGGTGGACATTACAATCACTCTTTGTTTTGGAAAGTTTTAGGTCCAAATGCTGGCGGTGCTCCAACAGGTGAGTTAGCGGAAGCAATCAATGCGACATTTGGTTCATTTGATGAGTTGAAAAAACAACTTCAAGCAGCTGGGGCAACTCGTTTTGGCTCAGGATGGGCTTGGTTAATCGTTGGTGCTGACGGTAAGTTAGCCGTAACTTCTACACCAAATCAAGACAATCCATTGATGGATGTTGCTGAAGTAAAAGGAACTCCTATTTTAGGAATCGACGTTTGGGAGCACGCTTATTACTTGAAATTCCAAAATAAGCGTCCGGCGTATTTAGAAGAAATTTTTAATGTTATCAATTGGAATGCCGTAGCACAAAACTATGCCGCAGCAAAATAATTGAACATTTGATAGAACAATAGAAAAGCGACAATACTAATTTATTGTCGCTTTTCTATTTTATAAACAAAACCTCATTTGTATATGTTTATAAGGCTACAGTAGAACACTACAGTGTAATAGTTAACTCCACGATCATACCCGCCTACTGATGAAAAATATTCTGATACTATTAGCAGCACTTTTTATTTTGGGCTCCTGCCAGGGACAGGGGCAGCAGGCAGAAAAAACTGATTTCTCGAAGTTGCCAGCAAAAAATACGGCAAGTTTGGATACAGCGACATTTGCGGCAGGTTGTTTTTGGTGTACTGAGGCACAATTTAAAGAGTTAAAGGGGGTTATACATGTTGTTTCAGGATATAGTGGCGGATGGGTAGCAAATCCAAGTTACGCGCAGGTTTGTACCGGGAGTACAGGGCATGCGGAAGCAACCAATATTATTTTTGATCCAAAAGTGATCAGCTACGACAAATTATTGGAGGCCTTTTTTGTGGCACATGATCCAACAGAGCTCAATCGCCAGGGGAATGATGTCGGCACCCAATATCGCTCAGCTATTTTTGTGCATAATAAAGAGCAGCTTGACAAGACGCAGTATTATCTTTCGGCGTTAGAAAAAGAGCATGTTTTCAATAAACCTATTGTAACCGAAGTAGTTCCGGCAACAGTCTTTTATCCTGCAGAGGACTATCATCAAGATTATTACAGATTAAATGGAAAAGAACCATACTGCCAATTGGTGATTAAACCGAAATTGGAAAAATTTAAACGTATCTTTTCCAAGGTGCTCAAAGAGGGACAGTAACTTTGGGTATTCATAAAATTTGAGGTAATTTTACTTCTATTAACGCTATTTAGTATCATGCTAACAAGTTGAAACCATGGTTTCTCATACAAATAATGGAATGAACAAACTTGATAGCTTTATGATTCATAAATAGCATTTTTTGGATGAATAATTAATAATTGTAATATGTCTAAAGGATTTTTTACAGTTCCTGTTCCTACCAATGAACCAGTGTACACTTACGCTGTCGGAACGAAAGAACGTAAATTGTTGAAAGCAGCAATTGATGAGGCACGTTCGAAACAAATCGATATCCCAATGTATATTGGTGGTAAAGAAATCACTACTTCTAAAAAAGTAAACCTAGCTCCTCCACATGACCACCAACATATTTTAGGTCAATACAATCAAGGCGATAAATCTCACGTAACAGATGCAATCAATGCAGCTTTGGCGGCAAAAAAAGATTGGGAAAATCTTACTTGGGAGGATCGTGCTGCGATTTTCCTAAAAGCTGCTGAATTGATTTCGGGAAAATACCGTTATGAGTTGAATGCTGCTACAATGTTGGGGCAATCGAAGAACCCCTATCAGGCAGAAATTGATTCGGCATGTGAGATTGTGGATTTCTTGCGTTTCAACGTACAGTACATGAGCGAAATCTATAAACAACAACCTCCTATATCAGGTAAAGGTGTTTGGAACCGTGTAGAACAACGCCCTCTTGAAGGTTTTGTATTTGCATTGACTCCATTCAATTTTACAGCTATTGCGGGTAATTTACCGTCGTGTGTTGCAATGATGGGTAATGTTGTTGTATGGAAGCCATCCAATACCCAAATCTATTCAGCAAATGTATTGATGAAAATTTTCCGTGAAGCTGGTCTTCCGGATGGTGTAATCAACTTGGTGTATGTTTCAGGTCCTGATGCAGGTGATGTGATTTTCCAACACCCAGATTTCGCTGGTATCCACTTCACAGGTTCAACAGGAGTATTCCAAGATATTTGGAAAACGATCGGTAACAATATCCACCGTTATAAAACATATCCGCGTATTGTTGGTGAGACAGGTGGTAAGGATTTTATCGTTGTACACCCTTCGGCTGATTTGAAGGTTGCGAATACAGCTTTAGTTCGTGGTGCTTTTGAATACCAAGGCCAGAAATGTTCTGCTGCCTCACGTGCATATATTCCTAAATCATTGTGGCCAGCATTGAAAGAATCTATGACGAATGACGTAAAATCTTTTACAATCGGCGGAACAGAGGATTTCACGAACTTTTTCAATGCTGTCATTGATGAGAAGTCGTTTGATAAATTAGCGAAGTATATCGACAGAGCTAAAGAATCTAATGAAGCAGAAATTGTAGTTGGTGGTACATACGATAAATCTAAAGGATATTTCATCCATCCAACAATCATTGAGGCTTCAAAACCAGATTACGAGACTATGGTTGAGGAATTGTTCGGACCCGTCTTGACCGTATATGTTTACGAGGATGCTGAGTTTGAGGAGACGTTAGCTATTGTTGATACAACATCTATTTACGCCTTGACAGGATCAATCATTGCGCAAGATCGCTATGCCATTAATTTAGCAACAGATAAATTGAGACATGCTGCGGGTAACTTTTATGTGAATGATAAGTGTACAGGTGCTGTCGTAGGTCAACAACCGTTTGGTGGTGCTAGAGGTTCGGGTACAAACGATAAAGCAGGATCAATGATCAATTTGCTTCGTTGGGTGTCTCCACGTACAATCAAAGAGACATTTAATCCAGATACAGATTATAGATATCCTTTCTTGGAAAAAGGAGAATAAAGAAGCTAGCATAACAGCTTTGTTAAAATAGAAAAAGGCGCTTATAAAGCGCCTTTTTCTATTTTTTAAATAATCCTAATTCTGTACCATCGTCTCTAGTCATCCGGATATTCAATGACTTGTTGTTCCCGGCCACATCGATGATGGTTCTTTTCCCTGCTTTTGGACCACCACCTATAAAGACAGGGTAATTGTGGTCTTTATCTGCTGGATAGTATCCATATTGATGTGTGTGGCCAGAGATCATGGCATCAATTTTATATTTCTGAAATAGGGGGTGGAAACATGCTCTGTTATCCAGGGTGCCGTGCCAGTCATCCGAATGAAAAATTGGAATATGGCTAATGACAACTGTATGTTGGGCACGTTTTCTTTCTTTGGACTGGAGAACCTGTTCCAGCCATCGGGACTGTTCTTTTCTGTAGTTATCGTAATCAACTGTTCCGGCGTATACCTCATGATTGTCAGGCTTGTCTTCGCCACTGTCTAGCATGATCCAAAAAATAGGTCCTCTTTTAAAGGCTTGGTAATACTTGTTGTCCGGATAACCAAAGTATCTTTTGAAATTACGTGCGAAAGATCCCCTTGTCTCATGGTTTCCTCGATTCATAATGAATGGTTTGCTTGTCGCAAAAAATTCAATTGGCTTTAGCAATTTCTCTGTGATATCTTGCTGATTGGTGACATAATGAAACGAGTCTCCATTCATCACAAAGAAATCGTACGGCGCGATATCCTGATTTGGGATAAGGTCGCGGTAACTGCTTTTTTCCTCATGGACATCGTTGTATACGAGACAGCGAACCTGCTCCTGATTGCTATTGGCTAATTTAGCCTCGAAAATGGAGGTTTCTATTTCTTGACCGTACACAATTTTATAAGGATCGAATTTTTGGACTTCCTTCGCCTTGATGCGATAGCGAAATGAGCGCGGCGCGTCCTCAATTGTAAAATGAAAAAAGTCAGTATTGGCGTTGATCATCCCATCTTCGGATTGGTAGATTTTTTTATGGACATTTCCCGCGTTATCGAGAATCTCGAGCCAAGCAAAAGCCTCTTTGCTCAAAATTGTAAAAATACTGACGCCTGTTTCCGTTTGATTCTGTAGATAGGCAGGTACGAGAAAACTGAACTCGCCTTCTGCCTCATTTGCTTCTTTTTCTTGCGCGACGCTTATATTCGGTAATGTAATCCCAGCCAGCGCCAGGACTTCTAAAAATCTTCTTCTGTTAAAATTCATATTTAAAGGTCACAAGTAGTTATTTAATATTTATCTCGACATATAATGGACGATGATCACTAGCGTATTTCTCGTCCAGAATTCGATGGTTAGAAAACCTTGCGGCAACTGTTTTATTGATCATGATATAGTCGATTTCAGTAGTGGGTTTATCTTGAGGAAACGTAAATCCATTGGCAATACTGCTTTTTGTGAATATTTTGCTAAGTTCAATAATCGCTGGATCATTGGGCTCGGAGTTCAAATCACCGACAAGGATGGTGGGTAACTTTTCGTTTTTGAAGCGATTGGTAATGAATTTTGCCTGTTCGATTTTGTTTTTGTCTTTCAGGTCAAGGTGTGTATTCGCAAATAAGAGTTTCTTTTTGTGAATAGTGACTTCGATTACAGATAAACTACGTGTTTCGCTTTCCACTGGGGATGGTAGAACGTGTTTTTCGACACGTTCAATTGGATTTTTTGATAAGATGGCGGTGCCATATTCACCTTTATCCAGGTCTATTCCTTTGGAAAATATATAGTGCATACCTGTTAATTCGGCTAATTTCTTGGCTTGATTTTCAAAATATGATCTACCGAGATTAACATCGATTTCCTGAAGCCCTACGAGGTCAGCTTTTGAATTTTTAATAATTTTGGCAATCGTGTCAAGGTTGATAATAGATTCTTTTTCAGTCGGTGGGTTTCCATGGTGGATATTGAAGGAGAGTACGCGTATCGTTTGTGCATGTAGATGGAATACTGGCCCTAGCAGTATTAAAAGAAATAGAATTAGTTTACGATTCATTGTTTATATTAAGTTTAGCATTTGGATTTCAGACGTTTTTAGTTCGCCTTGCTAAAATTAATAAAATCTATTAGTACAAATTGAAAACTTTGGACATGTAACAAAATAATCATCTAAGCACTTGAACTTTCGCAAAAAAAAAGCCATCCTAAACAGGATGGCTACCTACATTATACTAATTTTTACAGCAACTAGTCTTCGTTTTCTTCGATGTTAAGCATTGGATCTTCTCCTGTCACTTCAGCGCGGATTTTAGCTTCAAGTTCGTCCATTAAATCGGGATTGTCGAATAATAAGGCTTTAACAGCATCTCGACCTTGTCCTAATTTGGTCTCACCATAGCTAAACCAAGAGCCTGCTTTTTTGATAATACCATATTCAACACCGAGATCAATAATTTCACCTACTTTAGAGATACCTTCACCAAAGATGATATCAAATTCCGCTATGCGGAACGGAGGGGCTACTTTATTTTTTACAATCTTCACTTTTACGCGGTTACCCGATACTTCATCAGAATCTTTGATTTGTGATGTACGACGGATATCTAAACGTACAGAAGCGTAGAATTTTAAGGCATTACCACCAGTTGTTGTTTCTGGGTTACCAAACATGACACCAATTTTTTCACGCAATTGGTTGATGAAAATACAACAACAGTTTGTTTTTGAAATTGTACCTGTTAACTTACGTAAAGCCTGAGACATCAAACGAGCTTGAAGCCCCATTTTAGAATCGCCCATTTCGCCTTCGATCTCGCCTTTTGGTACCAAAGCCGCAACGGAGTCAATGACAATAACGTCGATTGCACCAGAACGGATTAGGTTATCAGCAATTTCTAAACCTTGCTCACCATTATCTGGTTGAGAAATCAATAAATTTTCTACATCTACGCCTAATTTTTGAGCGTAATATTTATCAAAAGCATGCTCAGCATCAATGATTGCTGCAATACCGCCTTTTTTTTGTGCCTCGGCAACAATGTGAGTTGCTAAGGTAGTTTTACCTGAAGATTCAGGTCCGTATATTTCAATGATACGGCCCTTTGGTACACCGCCAATTCCTAAGGCGATATCCAAGCCTAGAGATCCTGTCGAAATAGCTTCGATCGGCTCAACAGCAGTATCCCCTAACTTCATAATTGAACCTTTTCCAAAGTTCTTTTCCAATTTATCTAACGTCAGCTGTAAAGCTTTTAGTTTATCTGTGTTGCTCATATTTTTAGTATATATTTCTCAAAATTAAAAATTAAAAATCATAAACCAAATATTTTCACTAAAAAAATTAGTTTTTTGTTTCTGATATAGCTGAAACACTTTTTATATGGTGATTTTTTTCAAAGTATTTGCACATATAAGTGATCGGACATTTCTCACACATTGGTTTTCGGGCCAGACATATGTAACGTCCGTGTAAGATCAGCCAATGATGAGCAATGGCAATTGTATCTTTGGGTAGATTTTTTACCAACTGTTTTTCTACAGCCAATGGCGTTGTCGCACGATAGGTTAGCCCAAGACGATTTGCAACACGGAAAACATGGGTATCTACGGCCATCGCCGGATTATGATAAACAACAGAGGAAATGACATTAGCAGTTTTTCGACCTACACCCGGAAGTTTCACAAGATCCTCAATTTTTTCGGGTACAATGTTGTTGAACTTTTCAATCAGTAGTTGAGCCATTCCAACAAGGTGTTTGGCCTTGTTATTTGGATAGCTTACGGATCGTATATAGCTAAACACCTCGTCTACACTAGAAGCTGCCAAACTGTGTGCATCGGGGTAGCGTTCAAACAATTTGGGCGTGACTTGGTTGATCCTTTTATCTGTACATTGTGCAGATAAAATAACAGCGACCAGTAATTCAAACGGATTACTATAGTTGAGTTCTGTCTGTGCGTCAGGACTATTTTTGGAGAAATAATCTACGAAAGCCTTGTATCGTTCTTGTTTTAACATCGGTTCAAAACTAGCCAAAATTTCCATCAAAAAAGAAATTTTGAAACCTACTACATGGTGAATACTCTGATTTTAATGTGCAAAATAGAAGGCAAGTCTCAACAGTTTTGGATCATAGATAAATCAAGACGATATTAAGGTTAAAAAATAAGGCCTAATCTTCCAGATTAGGCCTTTCTTTTTTCCAGTTGTTTCGAATATGCCAGGATATTCTCTACACTTCTTTTGCTTGGATGAAGCAACATTTTTGGTAATTGAAGTTTCAATTCATTTTCTATGTCCTCGTCTGTCATTACCTTCTCGTTTTGGGTTAGCAAATTTTGAACTTCGTTTTCTGATTGGGTAAAGTTTTCTACCATAAGCATCTGTTGTTTTGTCTCTGTAAGTTAAATAATTAAACGGACAAAAGATAGTTTTGGTATAAAAAACGAGAAAATATTTATTTTTTCTTTTTGTTGGTATATTCTTCTGCTTTTATAATGGCGTTATAGGCATTGACAATTCCTCCGGTGACCGAGATGTCCGCTAACCGAACTGTTTTGGTGGCATCTTCACCAACCTTTATCTGTACCAGTTGGTTCGGCTTTTCTACCGATTCCATAATAATCTGTTTGGTTTCCACCGCGCTCAAATTGGGATAATAAGATCGAATCATTGCCGCCAGACCAGCGACAACGGGCGCAGCCATACTCGTGCCCTGTTCTTCTTTATACTTGGAACCTGGTACCGTTGAGTTGATGTGGACGCCAGGAGCAAAAACATCGACCGTTTTTTTACCATAATTGGAAAAATCGGCTAATAGTTCATTGTCCAAATGAAGACCGGTTGCGCCTACGGTGATCCATGCATTGGCAACTCCGGTGGTATCACCTTTTCCATCCGTATAATACTTCATTGGAAAATTAGGTTCTATATCGTTATCTTCACTGTCATTTCCTGCAGCATGAACCATCAATACATCTTTGGATTCAGCATATCTGATGGCATCGTCTACGGCCTGCTTATTATGGGCATAACTTTTCCCAAAGCTCATGTTCAGTACTTTGGCTCCGTTGTCTGCAGCGTAGCGAATAGCATTTGCGACGTCCTTGTCACGCTCATCACCATCAGGGACGAGTCTAACCGTGAGTATTTTAACGTTATCCGCTACTCCATTGATACCGATATTATTATTGCGTTTTGCACCGATAATTCCTGCGACATGGCTGCCATGTAATGCATCTGGCCCCTTTACGTCCGCGTTGCCATAATGGCGCTCTGAAGCATCTTCATAATTATCGCCAACAATAGGTCGAGAATCGTATGCTTTGTTTAAATGATAATCAACTTGATTGTTGAAATATTTTGCACCTTCGGTGATATCATCAAAAAATTTGGCAAAGCCGCCGTTGTGGATTTCATCCTTTGCATAGCCTAGTGCGATGCGTTGCGTATTTGTGGTCGCTTTGAAATTGTCTATGTCCTCCTGTGTGATATCCTCGGGCTTTTTACCTATTTCACGTACCACAGCGTCTATGTTGCGTTTGAGCGCATCGTACGAAAATTGACCCATCTTAGCTTCTTCTAGCTTGTTTTTATATTTGGCAAGCATTTTTTGATAACTAGCGAAAGCTTTTCGACTAGCGTCATTGAGTTCTGTTGCCGCTGTGATGTTTGCAAACTTTTCGTCCAATATCCTAAGCTGTCTTGTCAGTTCAAGGTTGTCGAACTGAACATCTTCTCCATTGGCGTTTCCAATAAAGTTCCAGCCATATTTATCATTGATATAGCCATTGCCATCATTATCTATACCATTTGCAAGACTATCCTTCACATTGATCCACACGACATCTTTGAGGTCCTCGTGATAAACATCCACACCTCCATCCAATACGCCAACGATGACTGGAGTGGATTTTCTCCCTTTCAATAAAGTTTTATACGTTTTTTCGGTACTGATTCCCATCACCCCATCCGTTTTATAATCCAAATTAAACCAATTTGCTGGAATGGTATCCGATTGTCCGAAAGAGATAAGTGGCAATGAGCCTAAAGCAATTAGATATAGTGATTTTTTTAAATTCATATGTAAATAATTCTTAATGAAGTGTCTGCTTTCAATGATTGCCATGAACGCATTCACCTGGTTATTCTCTCCTGTGTGTTTTAAATTTTTTTCAAGAGTGTGCCTATTCATTTATTCCTAACTATAGCAGAATAGCAAAGATAATGCTAATGCTTCTTCTGAACTGTTAATTTTTATTAAAAGTAGTTATAATCCATATCTCTTATTAAACTGTTGACGAAATATCTTAAATTCAAATCTTTCTAGGAGGCTCCTGTTTTATGGGATGGTCCGGATAGCAGAATGAGAAAGCGTTTATATTAAATAGCGAATAAGAAAGCGAATGCAACAAAATAAAAAAATAGTTTGGCCTAATGTAATGGCCCCAATGGCAGCAGTTTACCCTCATGTAAGAAATATACATGATGATGCTGTGCGAGATGATTATTACTGGATGATTGATTACTTTAAAAAAGGAGAAAAAGCGCAAGAAGTTATTGACTATCTGGAAAAGGAAAACGATTACACCAGTTTGATGCTTCAGGATACAGTAGACCTACAGGAAGATCTTTTTCACGAATTGAAGTCCCGTATTAAGGAAAAAGACGAGTCGGTACCTTATTACAAAAATGGCTACTACTATTATAGCCGGACGGAAGAGGGGAGACAGTATTTTAAATTCTGTCGGAAAAAGGGTACGCTTGAGGGCGAAGAAGAAGTGCTGTTGGATGTAGATCAGCTTGCCCAAGGGCATGCATATTATACGGCAAAGGGATTTTCGGTTAGTCCGGATAATCGTTTGCTTGCCTTTAGTGTGGATACCGTATCCCGGAGGGAATATACCATATTTATCAAGAATATTGAGACCGGAGAAATTTATCCCGATCAAATAAAGAATACAGAGGGGGCAGCGATATGGGGAAATGATAACCTGACGTTGTTTTATACGGCTAAAAATCCTGTAACTTTACTTAGCGAGAGGATTATGCGACATACATTGGGCAGCGATACAAAAGCGGATGCGGCTGTGTATGAAGAGAAAGATAATACAAATTATATTGCTGTCGGGAAATCCAAAAATGGAAAATATATCATCATCAATTCTGAAGGGACATTGTCTTCAGAAATTTGGATATTGAATGCTGATTTACCGCGGTCGGAATTTCGCGTTTTCCAGCCAAGGATACACAATGTTCTCTATTCGGTCATTGCATTGGACGATCGCTTTTTAATTCTGACCAATGATGAGGCCATCAATTTCCAAATCATGCAATGTCCCTTAGATCGTACAGAGCGCAGTAACTGGCAGACATTCATCGATCATCGACCGGATGTATTGGTCAGCGATATTGAAGAGTTTAAGGATTTTCTAGCGATTGCTGAACGAAAAAACGGATTGACCCAATTGGCAATTTATAATTTAAATAGTCAGCAACAGCATTATTTGGATTTTGGAGAAGTTACCTACACGGTATATCCGGGTATTAATGTTGAATACAATAGCGATAAGTTGCGATATGGCTATACTTCTTTAGTGACACCAAGCTCAGTCTATGAATATGACATGGCTAAGCAGGAAAAAGTATTGTTAAAGCAACAGGAGATTTTGGGTGGATATGACCAAGCGGCATATATCAGCGAGCGTGTTTTTGCAACGGCAAGAGATGGTATTCAGGTGCCGATCTCTATTGTTTATAAAAAAGGAACCAAACTTGATGGTTCAGCTCCATTGTTGCAATATGCCTATGGATCTTACGGGGCATCGATGGACCCCACTTTTTCGAGCAATCGGCTCAGTTTGTTGGATCGGGGATTTATCTACGCCTTGGCACATATCAGAGGTGGAGAGGAAATGGGGCGGCAGTGGTATGAAGATGGGAAAATGATGCATAAGATGAATACCTTTTATGATTTTGTGGATTGTGGTAAATACCTGATTGATCGACAATATTGTACATCCGAACACCTTTATGCACAGGGGGGAAGTGCCGGAGGTTTGCTGATGGGCGTAGTCGCTAATATTGCACCTGAGCAATATCATGGGATAATAGCTCAGGTACCGTTTGTGGATGTTGTGAATACGATGTTGGACGATACTATACCGTTGACTACAAATGAATATGATGAATGGGGCAATCCCAATGAAAAGGAAGCTTATAGTTATATGAAGGCCTATTCTCCATATGAAAACATTGAAGCAAAAGGATACCCCAATTTATTGGTCACAACTGGGCTTCACGACAGTCAGGTGCAGTATTTTGAACCAGCAAAATGGGTGGCTAAACTTAGAGCAACTAAAACCGGAGATACGGTTTTACTTTTAAAGACAGATATGGATTATGGCCACGGTGGGGCTTCTGGTCGATTTGACTACTTAAAGGAAATTGCATTGGAATATGCTTTTCTCTTTAAATTAGAAGGTCTTATTCCAAATTATACAGACGAACAATAAAAAAGCGGCATTCGCCGCTTTTTTATTGTTGTGCATGATTAATGCTATCCTGCTGTTTCTGTAAACGTTCTTCCCGTTCGATCTCTCTCGAATCGATCTGATGCTGTTGATAATTGTCCATGGCCACTTTACTGGCTTTCTGCGATACGTAGATCGCTAATAGGGCAACAATAGTAATGATTGCTATTCCCCAGGCATATTTATGTTTGTCCTGTTTGACGAGCCAATACATAAAGATAATGTAAGGGACAGCAAAAATAAGATAGAATATTAAACTCGGTGACATACTATTCTCCATTAAATGATCCTTACAAAAGTATCGTTTTTGACTAAAAATAAAGAACCGATATAAAAAACAACAATTTCAATTGATAAAGCCGTAAACCTTTATCCGTTTTATTGTCAAATTAATATCGCTAATGAGGGCGGTATATTGCGGAGTTGTTGTGGATTAATTGCTTGAAAATGAAGCTTACAGGGCGGTTTTGACGGCGGATTGTAAATTTTTAATTTTTGCAAAAAATCAATGAGAATATTGTGGAAAAGAAAAAAATATTTTTATACATTTGCATCGTCAGAAACAATTGACAGCGCATTAAAAAATGAAACAGAACAAAAAGAACAATTATTCTTATACTCAAACTTTTGAGAAGTTTATGAGGAAGGTCTTCTGTGCTTTCATTTTTGTAGAAATACCTGTTTTACGCCTCCGACGACCTATACTACCTCGGGCTTGATTTGAGGTAGTGAATCTTTCCAAGCAAGACCATGATTGTCCGATGGTTTTGAATCCATTATTTTAATTTATTTAGTAACAAAACACGACAGTAGTTGTTGTTTTATTATTAGGGTCGTAAGTCAATGACTATATCAGATTTTTTAATTATCCCGGCTAAACCTGAGCATGCACATTATGCAGAGGTTATTTGCGACGAAATGTTCGAGTCTGCAAAGGCTCGTGGTACTGGTATTGCGCGTCGTAAACCAGAATACGTTGCCAACAAGATGAACGAAGGTAAAGCAGTGATTGCTTTACATAGAGATGGCCGATGGGCAGGTTTTTGTTATATAGAAACTTGGGGGCATGGTGACTATGTCGCCAACTCAGGTCTGATTGTCAATCCCGAATTCAGAAAAGTCGGTTTGGCAAAAGCGATCAAAAAAAGAGTCTTTGAGCTTTCCCGTGAGAAATACCCTAAAGCGAAGATCTTTGGTTTGACAACCGGTTTTGCCGTGATGAAAATCAATTCGGAATTAGGTTATGAGCCTGTTCCATATTCCGAATTGACGACAGACGATGAATTTTGGAAAGGCTGTCAAAGTTGCGTGAATTATGAGATTCTGATGAGTAAGGACCGTAAAAACTGTATGTGTACAGCCATGCTTTGGGACCCTGAAGAGAAAGAACGTGAATTGAGAGAGAAGATTCAACGCAAACATGAAGCGAAAGAGCGCTTGGAAAGAATTACGCAAAAACAGTCTCTGCTAAAGCGCATACAGGCGAAGTTTTGGAAATCGGCCAATAAATTTATTGCCGTCAATTTTCCGAAGCATAACAAAGTCGCAAAGGGATATTAAACGAAGGCTTCAAAGATTAAATTAAAATAGACGTAGCATGCAAATGAATATCTTCGTGACAACACGATCTGTTCATGGTCCGCTCGACATAAAAATAAAAACCGAGTGAAACGAGCTTAAATCAGCCGTTGAAAACAAACACTCATAAAATAACATTCTAATGAAAAAAGTAGTTTTAGCATTTAGTGGCGGCTTAGATACTTCATTTTGTTGTATCTATCTTACACAAGATTTAGGTTTAGAAGTTCATTCCGTAGTTGTAAATACAGGTGGTTTTTCGGATGAAGAATTAAAAAATATTGAAGAACGTGCATATGCTTTAGGTGTGAAATCACATACAGCTATAGACGAGACGGCAGACTATTACCGCGAAACTATTAAATTTTTGATTTTTGGCAATGTGCTTAAAAATTCGACTTATCCATTGTCAGTGTCTGCTGAACGTGTATGCCAAGCCACTGCGATTGCAAACTACGCAAAGAAAATCGGTGCTGAATGTGTTGCTCATGGATCTACCGGTGCAGGAAACGACCAAGTACGTTTCGATATGATTTTCCAGACCTTGATTCCAGGTGTGGAAATTATCACCCCAATCCGTGATCTGCAATTGTCGCGTGAAGCCGAAATTGAGTATTTGAATAAGCATGGTGTAGAGTATTCTGCTGAAAAAGCAAAATACTCCATCAATAAAGGACTTTGGGGTACTTCTGTTGGAGGTGCGGAAACATTGACATCCAACCAATATTTGCCTGAATCGGCATGGCCAACTCCAGTGACTTCTTCAGAGCCACAACAAATTACAATCGATTTTGAAAAAGGAGAGCCTATTGCTTTAAATGGTGAGAAAATGGCTTCTGTTAAAGTGATTCAAGAATTACAGGCAATCGCTCAACCATACGGTATTGGCCGTGATATCCACGTGGGTGATACCATCATTGGTATCAAAGGTCGTGTGGGTTTTGAAGCTGCTGCTTCTGTCATTTTAATTAAGGCACACCATGCCTTAGAAAAACATACCTTGACCAAATGGCAATTGTCTTGGAAAGACCAAATCGCTGCTTTCTATGGAAATTATATGCACGAAGGCCAAATGCACGATCCCGTTATGCGTGATATTGAAGCATTCTTGCAATCTTCACAAGAAACAGTGACTGGCCGAGTGATTGTTGAACTTCACCCATACCGTTTTGTCGTCATTGGTGTCGAGTCCGAACACGATTTGATGTCCAATAAATTCGGTAGCTATGGTGAGATGAACAAGGGCTATACAGGTGACGATGTGAAAGGTTTCTCCAAAATTTTTGGAAATCAAACCATCATTTGGCACAAAGTGAATAAAAAATAAACTGTGTTTTGTGCCCTGTATTTTTTCTTAATGTAAAATTGATAAGAAAAAATGCAGGGCATAATAGGTGACAACACATACCTAAATTCTAAATTCAAAAAAATGATAAGAGTAGGAATAATTGGTTCGGCAGGGTATACTGGTGGTGAATTATTACGTGTATTGATTTATCATCCTGAGGTGGAAATCGTATTTGCTAATAGTGCTTCCAATGCAGGAAATAAGTTATATGAGGTACACAATGATTTATTTGGCGATACTGAATTGACCTTCTCTTCCGACTTTCACTCCGCGATTGATGTCTTGTTTTTATGTGTGGGCCATGGAGATGCACGCAAATTTTTAGATGCAAATCCGATCGATGCATCCGTGAAGATTATTGACCTTTCACAAGATTATCGTCTTCGTGCGAATACAGCTTTCCAAGAGCACAAATTTGTGTATGGGCTTCCAGAACTAAACAAAGAAGCAATCAAAACGGCTCAGTATATTGCGAACCCAGGATGCTTTGCAACAAATATCCAATTGGCTTTATTGCCGTTAGCGAGTAAAGGCTTATTACCGGATCAAATCCACGTTAATGCAACGACTGGATCAACAGGAGCGGGGCAGAAACCGGGTGCAACCACGCATTTTTCCTGGCGTAACAATAATCTTTCTGCTTACAAATCTTTTGAACACCAGCATTTACAGGAAATTTCAGAGTCTTTGGATCAGCTGCAAGGGGGATTTTTGCCGGTTTCAGGAGGATCATTGTTGGAACGCGCAGCTGCAAAAATTAATTTTATTCCACAACGTGGAGATTTTGCCCGCGGAATTTTTTCGGCTATTTATGTAGACACCGATTTGTCTGAAGAGCAGGCCTACGCATTGTATGAGAGCTATTATGCCGCTCACCCTTTTACGCATGTCAGCAAAAAAAATATCGACCTTAAGCAGGTTGTCAATACAAATAAGAGTATTATCCACCTCGAAAAACACGGAAATAAGCTGCTTATTTTAAATGCAACAGACAATCTGTTGAAAGGTGCGTCTGGACAGGCGGTGCAAAATATGAACTTAATGTTCGGGTTAGACGAGCGTACAGGATTAAACTTGAAAAGCGTTGGTTTTTAACCCTTTTTAGGATATTAAACAACAATATCAACAAGTTGTGAATAACTTGGGGGTTCGTCCTGAAAGCGAAATAAGGTTTTCAATATTTTATTAATATCGTGTGGAAAAGTGAAGGGTAGCCCCTTCACTTTTTTTATGAATCGGTCTTTCGAAAACATAGATTATCCCGTGATGAACAATGATATGTCGTTTTTCAAAAAAAGGAGCGTCATTTTGCATTGATTGCCCAAGTCCATTAACTTAAGAAGAGGAAGTCCATGTTGGGTAAATAAACAAGAGTCAATGTGATTATATTGCTGTTTTTTTACACAATCGATTGATATACATTTCCTTTCTTTTTCTGTAAATCTAAGCCTTATCTTCATCAAATAATCCAGTTTCACAAACCGATACCATCTTTATTCAATAGTAAAGTGCAGCATAAAGGTAGCTGATAAATTGAGTTTCGGAATAGCTAAAGGAGTTTGGTTTCGTGAAGTATTCGAGTATAGCAGCATCTCGAATTCATGGCAAGCATTAATAACCGCAGGTAGTATAACTAGCCTAGGTTTGATATATAAATTGATAAAAAAAATAAAGTATGAAAAGAAAACACTTTATCCAGTATCTCTTTCTGGGAGCTTTATCCTGTCTTTCGATAAGCAGTATAGCGCAGACAGTAGGGAAGACTTATGCCGTACCACTTGCTGGGAATGCTTTCATTACCGCAGGACAAGCCGGTGAAGCGGAAATTTCCGGTCGTAATGGCCTTGTAAAATGGTCAAGCAATCAGGAAGTGGCATCGGTTTATTTTCGGGCTCAGAGAGCAGGGAAATTGACATTAAAGCTGAAAGCGAAAAATGATGCTGGGAAATCTAAAATAGAAATTGACGCACTAGGGAAAAAAGCCGTTGTAGATGTTGAAGGTACTGAACTTGCCGAAACAGCTCCGCTGTCCATTGAAATAAAGGCTCCCGGTTATGTTCGGGTCGACCTAAAAGGAGTCGGTAAATCGGGCAGTAATTTTGCTAATGTGACAGAACTACTTGTTAGCGGCGAAGCCGCGTCAGAAGGACTTATTTACTCTGATAACCCCGACTATTACTACTGGTCCCGAAGAGGACCTTCCTGTCATCTTAATTATACCGTTCCTACGGAGGGCAACGTGAGTTACTATTATAATGAAGTTACCGTCCCTCAAGGCGAAGATAAAGTTGGTTCCTATTTTATGGCGAATGGTTTTGGCGAAGGTTACTTTGGTATACAGGTTAACTCAGAAACGGAGCGACGTATCTTATTTTCCGTCTGGAGTCCATTCCATACAGATGATCCGAAAAGTATTCCAGACGAGCAAAAAATCCATCTGCTAAAAAAAGGAAAGGATGTGCATTCGGGCGAGTTTGGAAATGAAGGGTCAGGCGGGCAGAGTTACCGTAAGTACTTTTGGAAAGCAGGTATAACCTATAAGTTCCTCTTGAAAGGTGTGCCCGATGGAAAAGGGAATACCGACTATACGGCCTGGTTTTTTGTACCTGAAGAGAATGCATGGAATGTGATCGCGAGCTTCAAACGTCCGCAGACAAACACCTACCTGAAACGATTTCATAGTTTCTTAGAGAACTTTAGTCCTAATCAAGGCTACCTGGGTAGAAAGGTTGAGTTTGGCAATCAATGGGTCTATGATGGACAATGGAAAGCTGTACAGGAGGCTTCTTTCAGTGTCGATAATACCTATCGTGCAAATCAACGCATTGATGCAATCGGCGGCATTACCAAAAACGGATACTTCCTTAAAAATGGTGGTTTCTTTAATGACGTTGTTAAGCCAGGAAGTAAGTTTGAATTCCGGAATAAAAATAATGCACCAGAAATTGATTTTGACAAACTGCCTTAATCAAAAAGGAATAAAGACAATGCCTTATTGTTGCTCAAAGTTTATCCTAAACAAAAAAGAGTCGCATTTCAATGCGACTCTTTTTTGTTTTGTACAGCTCTGGATTTATTTTTCAGACAGTTTGATATCACGTTCTACCGAAACATTATCTCCGGTAACAGCATTACCATCCTTATCTACTAGAGTCAATTTTACTTTATTGTTGCCCATTGGCAGGCCTTTTATCTCATATGGGCCCCATTTGTCCAATGTAAATGTCTGGCCATTGATATCTGCAATTACCTTGTTGCCATCTGGAGCAAGTTTGGTATTGACTAGGTAAAAATCTAACAGGAGATTTTTTGTTTCATCTCCTTTATACTCACCTTTTGGTCGAGAATAGAAAAGTGATGGTTCCTTTGGTGTTGCATCTGTCGTCAATTTACCCGTTGCGTCAATCTTAAATTTTACCAATTTAGAAGCTTCAGTGGTTTTTATGGATTCATGATAGGATCTTGATAAAAATGAGAGCAGGTAATGTTCCGAATTTAACGATACTGTTACAGAGTTCTCGGGCTTGTATAGAGCCGTATAAGGTTTATTGTCTAAAATAAAATGAATATGTTGTCCATCATGCGAATTTGCCATATGGGCAGCATGGGCATCATCAGTCATCTCCGTTAATTTGAAATTCTTAATCGCATATTTTACAGTTACTTTTGCGGAGTCTGTTCCTACCTTTTCTGCAGTGATCGAGGCAATCTGCAGATCAGCTCCAGGAAATTCTTTCGAGTCTGCAATAGGACTAACGGTGATTGAGTCCATTTTTTGTGCAGTATTTGTATCGATACTGCTGCTTGAGTCAGCTCCACCTGTTGTACTTTTCGTAGATGAGTTGTTACACCCAATAGCGCCTACCATGAGCGCTACTGCAGCAGTAATACCGGTAATTCTGTAATACTTCATAATTTTTTTGTTTAATTTTTTAATCATTCAGCATCTTAAGTAACAGTCTATGTTCCTATTTTGTTTGTAATAAGTTGAAAAATAGGCCGTTTGGGCTACTCATTGAAGTTTAATACACAGTGAATTAAATATTTTTAAAAAAATAGTCATATTAGATGTAATAAATCGATAAGCTGAAATGTCTTGATTATATAAAAGGCACAGGTGATACGGAGATGGGGCAAAAGCCGATTAGAAGATTAAAATAGCGTAAGTCTCAATATTGACGATAATATGAACCAAGAGCAATTTAAAAATACCGTTTTCATCCATAAGGATAAGCTATTTCGCTTTGCGAAACGGATCTTGGTTGATGATGATGAGGCTTTCGATGCGGTACAAAATGTGATGATGCGGTTGTGGCAATTAAAAGATCAGCTGCTTCAATATAAAAATATGGAAGCCTTCTGCATGCAGAGTGTGAAAAATGAAGCGCTCAATCGTCTAAAAAAAGATAAGGTCAGGGCAGACTTTGTTGAGCGGCATCAGGTTGTTACCATGACGGAACATACTGTTGGGAATACGAAAGAAATTATCCTGAAAATGATCAATTCCCTTCCCGAAAAGCAACGGCTTGTTATGCATCTGCGCGATGTTGAGGATTATGATATCGATGAAATCAGTGAAGTATTGGAGATGGGCGAGTCTGCGGTCAGAGTTAATCTGATGCGTGCTAGACAGAAGGTAAAAGAACAATTGACAAAATTATTCGATTATGAAACCACGCGGATTTATTCAGGTAAAAAATAAACCCGAATGTTTCATCGTCTTTGAAAATAAGATGCACAGTGATGAAAGATAAGAAATTAAAAGAATTGGAAGAGAAGTACTTTAATGGCCAGTCGTCATTAGAGGAAGAAAGAGCATTGAAAAACTCGGATGATGTTTTTTTTCAATCATTGAATCAAGAAAAGAATAGAACAATGGACTGGTCCTTTGAAGACTTCCAAAGTGAGATCAATGAGGATAAGAAACGTATTGTATGGTGGAATAATAGCTGGATAAAATATGCTGCGGCAGCCATGTTGCTAATGGCTATTGGAATTGCGTTATTCCTAAATCAGGAGTCAACAACTCAAGTAACGGTACTTGCCGAAAAGGAAATGAAAGAGCTAAAATCCGCGGACAAGAAGCTGATCGAACATCAAAATGAAGAAACGGTAGTTTCCAATGCTAATGATAGCTTCCGTTCGGTGAAAAGCGGTAAGACGTTACAGATCGCAGAAACGGTCAAACATCCTAAAGTTAAAAAACGAGCGAAGGCATGGACTGAAAAGAAGAAAATAGTTGCTGAGAGTCTGCAATCAGTCGAAAGTGAACCCTATCAGGCAGATTATGTTGTTTTGAATGGGAAACCTGTCGCGAATGAACAGGAAGCTGTTGAACTGACCCTAAAATCTTTAGGCTTACTGGCAAATAATCTGGAAAATGGTGTAGATAAAGCAATGAATATAAAACAAATGTCAATAACGATTAACTAAAATAAAATGAAAGGTTTTTTAATAGCTTGCCTTCTACTTGTAGCAAGTATGGCAAATGCACAAATTTCAAAATTGGATAAACTTTTTGAACAATATCAAGGAAAGAAAGGTGTGACAACACTCAAAATCGGGGCGCCGATGTTCAAGCTATTGGGTAATTTGAAAATAGACGATGAGGATATGCAGACAATTACACCACTACTTAAGAATGTTAAATCGTTGCGGATGCTGATTGTTGAAGATGGAGAGGATAAAGCCTTAACAGGTATTATTCAAGGGGCAGTTTCAAATTTAAAATATGAAGAACTCATGTCGCTCAATAATGAAGGTCAGGATATCCGGTTCATGGTGGAAAATATGTCTGCAAATGCCGACATCCTAAACAATCTGTTACTAACGATCAACGGAGATGGGCAAAATCTATTTATGATCCTTGACGGGGCTATACCGTTGAAAGACGTGACTAGCTTGGTCAACGAAGGGAACAATAAAGTGAGTAAGAATAAAGGTGATAACAACAAAAAGTAGAAGATTATGAAAAGATTACTAACCTTGTTGTGCCTAGTTGGCGTTCTTTTCTCCATGCAGTCATGCATGATAAAAAAAGCCTCCAATATGGATTTCGTCAGCCGGTCTAATGTATCGGACGACGCCGAGATTGTTGCCATTAATTTACCAATGTGGTTAACAAAACCCTTTATGAAAAAAGCCTTAAAGGACGATAATGATGAAGAGTCTCGTGCAATGGCTGAAATTGTAAAGAAATTAAAGAAGTTCAGAATGCTGACACTTTCAAATAATGATAAAACGAAGAATGCACGGATTTTGGATGATTACCATAAGTTTTTGAAGAAGAACAAATTTGAGGAATTACTGGTTATTAACACGGATGGACAGGAGATTTCGCTGAATGCGCGAATTGATAAGAATAATGTTATTCAGCGGGTTTCTCTACTCGTTCATGATAACGAAGATGAAAGTGTTTTTATGGATATCAAAGGTAAGTTTTCATTGGATGAACTTATTGCCGGACTAAATAAGATGAAATCTAAAGATAAGAAGCTGGCAAACAAACTGTAATAAGCACGTTGATTCGAGCCTATACTTCCACTAACCCATAAAAAAAGCCCTCTAGTAATATACTGGAGGGCTTTTTTATAGTAGTTTGATTTTATGCACTAAAGACAATGTCTAAAGCATCGAAAATATGTTTTTTTGCCTGGTCAAGATCCGCTGCTGTATGTGCATCAGAAACAAAGCCTACTTCATAGCCTGAAGGACCAAAATATACGCCACGATTTAACAACTCGCGGTGCATAATTTTATAAGATTCCATCGATTTAGGATCGATTTCACTCGCTTTTTTAATTTCGTGCTGTTCTGTGAAGGCAAACCAAAAAATAGAAGCCACATGGAAAAGTTGAACTTTATATCCTTTCTCCGCAATATATGTACGCATATCATTGACGAAAGCTTCTGTTTTGGCATTTAAATTTGTGTAGAAGTCCTTTTGTGCCAAGATACCTAATGCGGCAATGCCGGCAGCCATAGCAACTGGATTTCCGGATAAAGTTCCGGCTTGGTAAACTGCACCATCAGGAGATATACAGGCCATCAATTCTTTTGAGGCTCCATAAGCACCGACAGGCATTCCGCCACCAATAATTTTGCCGTAGGTAATAATATCTGGTTGTACGTCATAGTAAGCCGAAGCACCTTCAAAACCAATACGGAATCCCGTGATCACTTCATCCATAATCAACATTGCACCATGTTCTTTGGTGATATTACGTAAGAAGTGAACATATTCCTTAGATTGCAACAATAAACCATTGTTTGCAGGTATACCCTCAATGATAACTGCGGCAATCTGATCTTTAAATTCTGCAAAAGCAGCTTCTAAAGCTTGCTTATCGTTTAATTCGATAACAATGGTTTCGTCTGCAAATGCTTTAGGTACACCAGCCGATGATGTCTCACCAAAAGTGACCAAACCAGAACCCGCTTTAACCAAAAGAGAATCGGAGTGGCCATGATAACAGCCATCAAATTTGATGATCTTATCACGTTTCGTATAGCCTCTAGCCAAACGGATTGCAGACATTACGGCCTCGGTGCCAGAACTGACAAAGCGAATTTTCTCAATAAATCTATTGTTTTCGATAATCAACTCAGCCAGTTGGTTCTCCAACGCAGTAGGAGCGCCAAAACTTAAGCCTTTCCCGAGTTGTGCCGCTACAGCTTCACGAACTTGATCATTATTGTGCCCTAAAATTAAGGGGCCCCATGAACAACAAAAATCGATGAATTCATTTCCGTCCGCATCCCACAGGTGTGCTTTATCGCCACGCTCAATAAATAATGGGGTACCATATACGGATTTGAAAGCCCTAACAGGAGAGTTTACGCCTCCAGGGAAATATTGTTTTGCTTTTTCAAATAGCTCAGCAGATTTTGCTCTTGAAATATCAGGTGCTTGCATAGTCTAAATAGTTGAATGCGAAATAAAACCTTTCTCCAATACTTCTTTGGAGTGGTAGGATAAGATTGCTGTAGCGCCAGCACGTCTGAAGCTCAATAACGTTTCTAGGATGACACGTTCGTCTAACCAGCCGTTTTGAATTGCCGCCTTTAACATCGCATATTCTCCACTGACATTATATACTGCAATAGGTAGATCGAAGTTGTCTGCAAGAAGTTTAACGATATCTAAGTAGGGAAGTCCTGGTTTCACCATCAGAAAATCCGCTCCTTCCTGTGCGTCGAGCTGTGCTTCAATAAGCGCCTCTTTTGCATTGGCAGGATTCATCTGGTAGGTCTTTTTATCGCCATGCTTGGGTGCCGAGCCTAAGGCATCTCTAAAAGGACCATAATAGGCCGAAGCATATTTTGCCGTATACGACATCAAAGAAACGTTAGTAAAACCATTATGGTCCAATAGCTCACGGATGTAACCGATGCGGCCATCCATCATATCTGATGGTGCAATGATATCTGCACCTGATTGTGCATGTGCCAAGGCCATTTTGCCCAATACCTCTAATGTCTCATCGTTTAGGATCTCACCGTTTTCGACAATTCCATCGTGCCCGTCACTGCTGTAAGGGTCCATGGCAACATCCGTTACGATACAAGCCTCCGGAAAATTTTTCTTTACCGCAGCAATTGCACGTAAGTATAAACTTCCATCACGGTAGCTTTCTGTAGCATATTTGTCTTTTAATGACTCTTCAATGTTAGGGAAAAGATCAAATGAACGTAAGCCCAACTTCAGGCAACTTTCCACTTCCTTCAATAGATTGTCTATTGAATAGCGATAGATGCCCGGCATCGATTTAACCTCAGTTTTTTGATTTTGCCCATCGACAATAAAAAGTGGGAAAATCAAATTTGACGCGTCTAAACGTGTCTCTTGAATCATGTCGCGAATCACGGCAGATTTACGATTTCTTCTCGGACGTTGTAACATTATATTAAGATTATTTATGATCTATGTTGTTTATTGCAATAGCAGTGCAATCGTTTACTGACTTTGAAATACAAACTACTTTATACGATTCTAATACTCCAATCCAAAAACGGCTTCGGAAAGGCCGATCTCATCAGGAGAATAAGGAAGGGTATAAGGCACATTCATCTCATCAAACTTTGCACCAGTAGAGCGGCCAATACAGATTACTTTTTGGCCTGGTTCCAGTAGGTTGTCTGCAAAATAAGCTTCCACATTGCTTGGACTGGTAAAGACCAATACCTCCGCATTGGATGGATCTACATTTTCTTCTAAGACCGTTTCATATACCGGTATATTGATAATTTTCGTCTCCGGGCTCAATGCTTTTTGGATCGTCTCCAAAGATTCCTTCGCACGTGGTATAAGCACGGTACCACCATTGGCCAATTCAGCAAATTTCTTCGCAATTTCCTCCATATTGATGCCCTCACTGTCGCCAGAGAAATCAGCAACGCGGTCATATTTGCGCAAAATCTCTTCCGAGCCACGGCCAATGACACCAATCTTGGTCTTTTTGCTCAAACGAGGCTCTAAATTGAAAAAGTGCTCAATGCCATTCTTGCTTGAAAATATAATCCAATCCACGTGTTTTAGGATAAAAGGATCCAATTTGTTGATGATGGGGAATATTTTGATCAAAGAGCGGCCTTCAATAGTGATATTGTGTTTGGCCATTGCCCTTGCGAAATAGGAATTTTCATCTACCTCCCGGGAGATAAATACAGATTGTGGCAACTTTCTATCCTTTGCATACTTGCTGAAAATACGCTCCGCTAAACGTGTCGTATCGGTATCTCTAAGGTAAACACGGTCAGGAAAATCTTCGCTTGTGTCAGCAATAGAGGCCCAAGCTTCGTATCCATCACCGCTTTTACGGCAATAACAGCCTAATGGCGCATGACATCCCGCGTCAAATTTATTTAATACCAAACGTTCTACGGAGATTGTTTTTGCTACTTCTTCATTGTTTAAGGGCTGTAAAGCGTCAAAAAGTTCCTTGTCGACTTCACGGATCTGAATAGCAAGTACCCCTTGAGCCGGTGCCGGGATAATTTCAACAGGAGGAATCTCCTCCACATGAAAATCTGTAATATCCATTTCAATACGGCTAATACCTGCCTTTGCAAGTACGATAGCATCGTATTGCTCATCACGTAGCTTCTGGATTCTTGTCTGTAAATTACCACGGAGATCGTCAAATTCTAGATCCGGACGTAGCGCCGAGATCTGCGCTTTTCTACGGTTGGATGATGTCCCAACAGTCGCATTGTGTTTTAATGAAAGACGTTTTTTGATATCCACACAATCTTTGTGGATAATCAATAATTCAGCGGGATCCTCACGCTCAGAAACCGCAGCAATGATCAATCCCGGAGGGTTGACCGTAGGTAAATCTTTGTGTGAGTGTACAGCTAAATCAATGGTACCGCTTAAAAGCTCCTCTTCAAGCTCTTTGGTGAAAAATCCTTTGCCTTCTAATTTATCCAAACGAAGGTGTTGAATGATATCCCCTTGTGTTTTAATGACTTTTAATTCTGCTTCAATTCCGATTTCTGCCAATCGATCTTTTACAAAATTTGCCTGCCACATGGCAAGAACACTTCCCCGGGTACCAATAATTAGTTTTCTATTCACGTTAATTTTACTTTACCTATTAAAACAATCACAAAATGTTCCCCCAGTAGCGACGTATTCAACTAGCACAGCATGTGTTTTAATTCAATTGAGCCCCGGAAATAAACAATTTCGGAAAAATGTGTTTAATACCATTAATCAGAGCAAAAATAAATAAATAGAAGGAATATGTTGACACGTTACTGTCATTATATGTCAGGAAATAATTGACAAACCGAAATTTAAAGAAACAGTCAAAGGATAGCTCCGGGTGACGGGCGCAGATTCATTCCGCTAATAGGCATTGGTGCAAAACCTAGGGAAGCAACAAAAAGTAATAGAATATAACTCTGTTCGAAGAGGAAGCTTAGTATTAGTTTTTTTCCGTTTCTGGAGTTTTAACCAAAATTTCTTTCGCCATAACCATTGGAACTTTGATGTATTTCTTTTCCATATAGTTGATGACTTTTTCCAATACTTCTCTCGCTTCGGGGGTTAGGGCTTGAACCTCTTGAGCAAAAACCTCATTTAGCGCAAATGACTTAATTTCTTTAATCTTTTCAGGAACCTCACGCATAGCAACCTCTACACGTCGCTGTTTGATTAAAGGTAAAAATTCTTGGATATTGTCCTGTATAATCTTTTCGGCACTCTCCAATTCGTTATAACGCTCTTGGATGTTTTTCTCCGCAATAGCTTGTAAGCTGCTCACTTCAATATAATGAATCGGATTATTTTGGAGAACTTCAGCATCAATATCATTCGGAACGGCTAAGTCAATGATTATTTTCTTATCCGTTTCTCCGTTTAATAAGGATTGATAAAGTGTGTTGTCAATAATGGAGGTCGGAGCACCTGTGCAAGTAATTAAAATATCAAAGCCTTCTTTGTACTGATCAATATCAGCTAGGGGATAAGCTTCAGCATTTAATTCTTCGGCTAAGGCCTTTGCGTTCTCTAGTGTGCGGTTGAAAATAACGAACTTAGCTTTTTGGTTCTTTTGGAAATATTTCGCTAAGTTCTGATTGGTTTCTCCAGAACCGATGATGACGATTCTAGGGTTTTCAACCAGTTTTAGTTCGCGCAATTTGCGATAGGCAAGCGAGACAACGGAAATTGGGTTTCTGGAAATTTTAGTATGGGTGTATACTTCTTTAGCCGTTTTTACGAGACGATCCATCATCAGACGTAGAAAATCTCCAGTAAAACCAGCTTCTCTACAACGATCATAAGCCCGACGTACCTGTGCCAAAATTTCTTTTTCACCAACAACAAGACTTTCAAGTGAACATGACATCCGAAGCAGGTGGTTTAAAGCATCCATACCCTCGTATTTGTTAACCTGTCCTAAATAACATTGTAGTCTCTCCTGCGGAACACAGAAGTTCAATTTTCCCATAAAATCAGCAATGAATTCATGGGTCAATTCGTGAGCACCATAAAATACAAACTCTACTCGGTTACAAGTACCAATATAAAAGATCTCTGGAATGTCTAGGCTATGCTTTAGATTGATGAGGCGACTTTCTAAATCCTCATTGCAGATCACTAGATTACCTAGATCTTTTAGTTCGACATGTTTATGAGTAAACGCTAATACTTTAAGATTTTTCAAAGCTCTAATCCCTCGCTTATATTTAACGGTACAAATGTAGCTTAAAAGCTTTGTGCTTGTGTCAAAAATCTGTCAAAGGGATTAATTTAGAAAGATTTTAAATAGCTGATTTTGATGGTTATATGTCTGTAATTCAGGTGTTTGTTTTGCGTATCAATATCGAATGATTTTCGTCACGATCTGTCGTGACGAAAATTTTAAGCGATAAAATACGATAAACTACTCTTTAATACCTGTATTTGTAGTTGCAGAGTCGATGGTGACATCTTGCAATTCTTCCACATAAGGCTCCTCTTCGGAAGTGGTAGCTTCCTGAATTTCACTATCACTGTATTGGTAATAGCTGTCGAAGGTCTTGCTGCTTTTATTGTAAATTAATGCGTACTTGGAATTTTTATTCTTGACAATAATTCCATCAGCAGGAGCAGGTACTAACTTCATCTCATCCATAAAAATTTTTTGTCCCTTTTTGAAGCTGTTGATGAGTGGCAGTTCGCTTGAATATTCCTTCCAGAATAAAATATCGCCTTTTGCTGAAATGATCCAGATGGCACTGCTCTGGTAGTCGTTCTTTTCTACCAAAAAAGCCATTTCTTTATTCCAACTGTCTGAATCGTTGCGGTCGGTAAAGTTCCCATAACAGAAAACAGATTTAGCACGATCTTTTATCCGTGTAAACTTGTATATCGGTTTATCATCTACAGGTTCAAGGTAGTTATTACCCATGAATATCTTTGTAATACCCCTTCTATAGCGTAACGGGATATTATCGTATTCGGGAATCGTGAAGATTGCATTGTTCCAGTGTTGATAGTCTTCCAGTGAACTCCAACCATCAGCATCTTCCAGGTCTTTGGGATCTGCATTGTCAAACCCCACAACAGCTGTTGCGGTACTATCCACCTGCAAGCCGTCGAAAGCTTGTCGATGGCTATAGTTGTAATATCCGCCGCCAGCAGCCAGGACAACCAACAGTAAGACGCCAATAATGATATAGACCTTTTTCTTTTTATTAGGCTGTGCAGGTCGTTCTGTTGCGATTTCTTCAACTTCTCTTTTCATGTTTGTTATTCGGCTTAAATGCTAAAAATTATATTCATCTCTTTTAAACAAGTGAAAAACAGATTCTAAATGATTGATGATCTTTGTGTTAGTTTTGTTTTTTATTTGTTCTAAGCGTTAATTGCGCTTAAAAATAGAATAATTTTTCAAAAAGTGAAATACAAGTTATATATGTGTCAATATTCAACTTATATTCGTAGCAATTTTAAAGTAATTTGAACCATGATTATTATCAAAAAATACTTTGCCATTGTTGGACTAGTCATTTCTTTTTTGTCCAGCATGACACCATTCTTAAAAGTGCCTATTAAGGGAAATTGGAATTTATATCAGGTAGATGCCTATTTGTTCTTTATCACATTACTTATTCTCGGGGTGACTGCCCTCTTGTTTTTTGTCCGTGCGGTTCGAGCTTATCAGTGGATGACCCGATTGGCCGCCTGTTGGTACCTGTTGAGTATAACAGCGGTCTGGTTTAAGATCAATAATTATTTCGGCTGGGGATTTGCCGATAAATTGCTTTCTAAATCCCTGCACATGCGCTGGGGCTGGATTGTCTATTTGGTTGGCATTGTACTATTATTGTTGAGCACCAGGAAGGTTTCTGCGACGGCTGAATAAAATAAAGCCGTTTACCAAATAAAAAATAAGCTAGATGAATTTCATCTAGCTTATTTTTTATTTGGACGATGTGGTATGAAATGATTTTTCAGCTTATCCAGTCCTAAATCCTCTTCAATCTTATCCAGTTCGTAGGACCATATTTTTTCATCCAAAATTTCGTTGAGGACTTTTGGATTAGTAAGATCTACAGGACGTACACGCTGTTCTCTGTTGATTGGTGAGGTCAGTTCCTGCAAACTACCACTATGCCGTATGATCTGAAAACGGAAGGTAGGCCATTTCCCAACATTTGCAAAGTTGCCTGTATAAAACTGCATCGAATCGTGTGGCGGTATTTTATTGCTGAAAATACCTTTCACTTTATTCGCTGTAGCTTCAGCTACGGACACCAGGAGCTCAAAACTCGTTTCATTGATGATATGTAATTTGGCAAGTCCATCTTTGTGGTCTCCCGAAATTGCCAAAAGTATTCCTTTTTCGATAAATCGATGTGGTGTCAGTGGTGTCGCATGCTGGTCAAGTTCATCATCTGCACGGCGCATATTGCCGAAGACGAGGGTGATTTTATCCATGGGCACCGGAATCTCAAAACCAGTGTCGTCTGTAACGCCTACAATATCGTTGGGCTGCATGGATGTGATATGCCCCTCAATGGGCTCATCGACAAACCGTACTAAGTCGCCTATTCTAAATTTCATGTTTACTTTACTTTTGTGTCAATAATATATAGTAGCTTCTCAAGATCCGAGTGATCATTGTATAAATGAAATCCAACACGGATCCCCGATCCTCGGGGAAAGCATTTTATGCCCTCATCCAGGAGGGTCTGATAATTGTCGGGGTTGATCTGAATATTGAAAATATTGCTCTGCGGACGTCTATTGATGATGCTGTCCAATAACAGTTTCCGGTCGGCAAGTTCAGCGCGGGCATCTGCAATTAACTTTTGGGTATAGGCCACTGTTTCGGAAAATCCCCATTCCTCCAATTGAAGAAGGGACTGCTGTAGCGTTCCGTGCGATAGGGTGTCCAGATGCCCTGGTTCAAAACAGAGTTGTACCACAGATTTATTCATCCATTGATTGTTGAGGAAGCTGTAATTTTTTTGGATATCCGCATAAAGTATCGCTTTGAGTCTGTCACTTAAGAGAACAAAACCATTGCCAAAGCCAGCCATAAGCCATTTGTATCCACTGGATAATACGGCGTCAAAGCCCGAAAGCGTAAAATCAAAAAGATCTGTTCCCAAAAACTGGGTGCCGTCGCCTACAATCAACAACTCGGGATGCTGATGCTTTAATTCCTGTATGAAAGATAGGTCTATTTTTAATCCCGAAATATATTGAACAATGGAAAGAATAAGGACATCTGGTTTAAATGTTGCTATTGTGTCCAATAAATTCGTTTCCAGCTGTTCGTCCATCCTGACAAATTGATGTTCAAAACCGCTTATAATTGTAGGAAAATTAACAGAAGGATAATCATTGTCCAATAGCAGCACTTTCGATTGTTTCGGTAAACCTGCCAATAGCGCATTGAAGGCAAAGGAAAAACAACTTGATAAGAACACATTTTGGGAAGGGCAACTAAAGAATTTACCGAGCGTATCCCGACAGGCATCTAAAGTTGCGCCTTGCTGTTCGCGTAAGGTGCTGTTCGCGTCAAAGAAATCTTGGTCTCTTTGGGCCCGCCATGCCTTTGTTTCACGTGAAAGTAAGCCGGATCCGGGTGTGGTGAGGTAAGTTACCGCTGAAGCGATGTCAAAATGTTTACGATAGGGACTACTCATGTCTTTGGTCTTTTGTTAGTATTGCTAAATAATCTGTCAAGGAAAGGTATTCACCGCCCATGCTTTCCAAATGATCCGTGTGAAATTGGCAATCAATTAAACGTAGTTCAATTTCTTGGGCAAGATAAATCAGGGCCGCTTTCGACGCGTTGGCGACTTTTGAAAACATGCTTTCACCACAAAAGACACCACGGATTAACACGCCATAAAGCCCCCCAACCAATATACCATCTTGCCATACTTCCACCGAATGTGCATAACCTAACTCAGCAAGTTTACTGTATGCGTGAATCATGTCCTGGGTTATCCAGGTTCCAGCCTGGTCTTTTCTATTGATAGTCGCGCAAAGCTGAATGACTTCTCTAAAGCTTTGGTCTATCGAGAAGGAGAATGTCTTTTTACGGAGAACACTGGCCATGCTGTTGCTGATCTTGATCTTGGACGGATTGATCACAAATCTGGGATTTGGGGCATACCAAAGTATGGGGCTATCATCGCTGAACCATGGAAAAATTCCATTACTATAGGCCAGTAGCAAACGATCTACCGAAAGATCTCCGCCTACGGCGAGTAAACCATCTTCTTCTGCATAGCTTGGGTGTGGAAACTCCAGTCTGTTCGTATCCAGTTCAAATACCATGGTTGTTTAACATGCTGCGGTAGATGGTATTATTCTGGCTGACGCGGTTCTTTGCCGATCTCTTCAAATAGTTTATCCATGTGTTCAACATATTCGTTGGTATCATCGAGGAAGAACTCCAATTGAGGGACAATCTTTACCTGGTTCTTAATTTTTGCTCCCAGTTTGTAGCGTATTTCCGATGTTTTGGAACGAATGGCCTTCATATCTTCCTGTGCCGTTTTTGTGTTTAAAAAGCTCACGTAAACACGGGCAATTGCCAAATCAGGCGTAACACGAACACGTGTAACCGTGATAAATGCGCCGGGAGCCCATGAATTACCTTCGCGTTGAAATAATGCTGCTAAATCCTGTTGAATCACCCCAGCAAAACGTTGCTGTCTCTTGCTTTCTGTTCCCATCGTATACGTTTTATGTTGAATATTCTCAATTATGTCTAAACAAAAATAGCCAAAATTTCAATTAAAAGAGAAACTTGACCCGACATAAGAAAAAAGGCACATCTTGGTTTGACGTGCCTTTAAATTTCGATTCACAATTGGTTAGGTAATTTCTTTCAAGTTTTAAGACTTTGAGGTCTATCATATTTGGTTTGAAATTTCGGTGTATTTAAAGCGGTAAGTATTTACTAACCTTACCATCTTCTATTTTTTCATCTCCCTTACACTACAAACATAGGAATACTTAAAAAACTGACAAAATAACTTTTAAAAATAAAGTGAGTGGTTACTTATTATATGTGTTTATCGCGATTTAACAAACTTTTAACATTTTATTTTTTTTGTAACAGCCTTTTTTTTCCACCTGATTTTTTTGTTTTTCATCCAATTGTCCGCGCAAAATGTATGCAATCTTTGCATTGATATAACCATTTGCAATTGGTATTTTTGTAAAAATTGTATGTGATAGAATTATCAGGAGCTTCAATCAATACTAAACCGACAAAAGGCTTTTGATGATAATAGGATCAAAAAGAAATTATACGAATGAAAATCTGGCAAAAAAATATAGATGTCGATTCTTTTGTAGAATCGTTTACGGTAGGCAATGACCGCGTAATGGACCTGCAACTTGCTGCTGCGGATGTTTTGGGTTCATTGGCCCATACACGCATGCTGAATAGCATAAACCTGATGACCGATGAGGATCTAGCGCTTGTTCAAAAAGAACTGAAAAATATCTATAAAGAAATTTTAGCCGGTGACTTTCGTATAGAAGACTCGGTAGAAGATGTGCATTCGCAGGTTGAGATGCTGCTTACGCAGCGTATTGGAGAGGCAGGTAAGAAAATTCACTCCGGCAGATCCCGTAATGACCAGGTTTTGGTCGACCTAAAATTATACTTTCGCTCAGAGATTCAGCATATCATCCAGAATACGGAGGCTCTTTTTAATGAATTGATCCAGCTCAGCGAGCGATATAAACATATTTTGATCCCTGGATACACCCACTTACAGATCGCGATGCCTTCATCGTTTGGATTATGGTTCGGTGCTTACGCGGAAAGTCTTGTGGATGATCTGGAAATGATGCGTGCAGCATGGAAGGTTTGTAATAAAAATCCGTTAGGATCTGCTGCAGGGTATGGGTCATCCTTTCCATTGAATAGAACGATGACGACGCAATTGCTGGGATTTGAAGACCTCAATTATAATGTAGTTTATGCACAGATGGGAAGAGGGAAGACTGAACGCATCTTGGCACAGGGCATGAGTTCCATCGCGGCGACATTGGCCAAGTTTGCCATGGACGTATGTTTGTATATCAACCAAAATTTTGGCTTTATCTCTTTTCCTGCACATTTGACTACGGGATCGAGCATCATGCCACACAAGAAAAACCCGGATGTCTTCGAGCTGATCCGTTCACGCTGTAATAAAATACAGGCCTTGCCAAATGAAATTGCGTTGATGACGACCAACCTTCCATCGGGTTACCATAGAGATCTTCAATTGTTAAAGGAAAATTTATTCCCAGCGTTTAAATCGCTCAATGAATGTCTTGAAATCGCAACCTTTATGTTGGAAAATATAACTGTAAAAGACAATATCCTGGACGATCCAAAATACGATTATTTGTTCTCTGTTGAAGTCGTGAACAATGAGGTCCTTAAGGGAGTTCCTTTCCGGGAGGCCTACAGGACTATCGGTATTGATATTGATGAAGGGCGTTTCAAGCCATCAAAAGAGGTAAATCATACCCACGAGGGAAGCATAGGAAATCTTTGCAATGATCAAATTCAACGTATGTTTGCCGAGGTCAAAGCAACTTTTGGTTTTGAAAAAGTCGAATCTGCACTGGATGACCTTTTAAAATAAAAAATGTGCTGTGGCCCTACAGAGGAAACAGCACATCATGTTCTTATTTTTTTATGGAGAACTTAAAATGTGTCTCGGAGTCGAATGATTCGCCTGCTTTTAACAAGGTTGAAGGAAATTCCGCTTGATTGGGTGTATCCGGAAAATGCTGTGTTTCCAGGCAGAATCCGGCATAAGGAAGATACTTGTAACCTCTTTTGCCAAAATCATTTCCGGTCATCCAGTTTGCTGTATAAAGTTGTACGCCCGGCTCCGTTGTAAAAACATCCAGCTGAATGCCCGTGTTTTTAGAATAGACTGTTGCACAAGGCTGCGATATAGGCTGGTTGTTGACATAACAATGATCATACCCTTTGGCAGCGATCAATTGTTCGTTATTTGCAGTAATATCTTGTACAATAGGTTTGGGTATGCGGAAGTCGAAGGCGGTGCCCTCCACAGGTACTATTGCATTCGGTATCTGGTTGTCGTCTACAAATAAGACTTCATCTGAATTGATCTGAAGGATCTGCTGCAATACGTCGCCACTGCCTTCCCCATCCAGATTGAAGTACGTATGATTGGTCAAGTTGACGTGCGTATCAGCATCCGATTGCGCATGATATTTGATAATGATCTCGTTATTTCTGGTCAAGGTATAAGAAACCATAACTTTTAGATTCCCTGGAAATCCTTCTTCACCATCTTGGGAAACATAATAAAATTCGACGTGCGATTGATAAGTGACCCTTCTGTCCCAAACCTTATCATGAAAGCCCGAAACACCCCCATGAAGGCAATTGTTACCATTGTTTTGCGGAAGCGTATAGTGTTTTCCGTTGATTTCAAATTTGCCTTCAGCAATGCGATTGGCGAAACGGCCCGCTGTGCAGCCATGGTATTTCTCATCAGAATCCAAGTAGGCCTGAATGGAATCGAAGCCCAGTGCAACATCCACCAAATTTCCCTTGTTATCAGGTACCAAAATGCTGACAATACGTGCACCGTAATCCGTTAAGAGTACTTGCATGCCCCCTTCGTTTTTTAATAAGAGCAAATGCGTGTTTTTGCCGTCGATTGTACCTTCAAAATGTTTTGGAATAAGTGTTTGATATTTCGTCATGATGAATCCCTATTGGTATTTAGGTTAAAGATACAGAATATAACCAGTATAAAAATGACTTTGACAACAGCTGTTTGTAAAATTTGTCATTTTGAAATGCAATCCAGGATACTGTTGCAAAAATGACTCCTGGACAGGTAAATAACAGCAGTAAAATATAACGATAGGCGTACAGTCATTCGGGTAATTTCCGAACCGGTCTCCTATGATTATAATTGTATTTAAAGGCAAATTTATCTAAGTTTGCGCTATGTCTGAAAAAATGAATTGGAAAGATTTGCTCTCCGCAAAGCGCTGGGGTTACGAAGATCGGAGCGTAGATAGTTACCTGGTGGCCCGGTCGGAATTTCAACGGGATTATGATCGTTTGATCTTTTCATCCCCATTTCGGAGATTACAGAATAAAACGCAGGTTTTTCCACTTCCTGGCGCGGTATTCGTACACAATAGGTTGACACATAGTTTAGAAGTTGCCAGTGTAGGACGCTCTTTGGGACGTATGTTTTATGCACAGTTGAAAGAGGAAAATCCAAACCTGGATAATGATTACCCTTTTTTGCAAGAAGTCGGAAATATTATCTCTGCGGCGTGTTTGTCACATGACCTGGGCAACCCGGCCTTTGGTCACTCGGGTGAATCCGCCATATCCACGTATTTCACAGATGGCGATGGACGTAAATACCAAGAGCAGGTAACGGCCGAAGAATGGGCCGATCTGACCCACTTTGAAGGAAATGCCAATGCCCTACGGATTCTGACACATGCCTTTCAAGGAAAGGATCCTAAAGGTTTTGCATTGACCTATACTTCCCTGGCTTCCATTGTAAAATACCCCTGTCTGGCAATTGATGGCCACCTCAAGAAAAGCCATCATCGCAAGAAATATGGTTTTTTTACGGAAGAACAAAAAGCTTTTGAGAAGGTTGCCAATGAATTGGGATTATTAAAAGATCCTTCCAATCCAAAGGGCTACCTAAGACATCCCTTGGTTTATCTCGTGGAGGCTGCGGATGATATCTGTTACAATATTATTGACTTGGAAGATGCACATCATCTTAAGATATTGTCCTATCAAGAAGTGGAAGAATTATTATTGCCGCTCTGTGGCAAAGAAAATCTTCGCGACAGGCTCGATGGATTGCTGGATACCCCAAGCCGTGTAGCATTGTTGCGTGCTAAAGCGATCAATACCTTGATTAAAGGATGTGTTGATGTCTTTGTGCGTGAGCAGGACAAATTTCTGTCAGGAACTTTCGGATCAGCGCTAATGGATGCTTTAGATGAGGACATTGTTACACAAATGAAAAAAATCTCGAAGATTTCCATTGCAAAAATCTATAATGCGCCCACGGTTGTGCAAATTGAGATTGCTGGTTACCGGGTGATGGATGCCCTATTAAAAGAGTTTGTTCCGGCATACCTAAAGAAGAACAAGAACAATTACGATAAAAAGCTCGTTGCATTAATTCCTGAACAATTTTATACGGATAAACAAGATTCGTATTCAAAAATCCGTTGTGTATTGGATTTTGTTTCAGGTATGACTGACGTTTATGCCATAGAGCTGTACCGTAAAATCAAGGGAATAACAATACCATCCATAGAATAGGGACGTTTCAGGTAAAGGGATAAAATATCAATATTAAATTGAGACTCGCTGTAATACCTGAGGGTATTATCCTAAAGTCTCGGATCGAAAATCTAACATCTGATATCTAAAATGAAGGTTGTAATTGCTGAAAAGCCCTCCGTGGCGCGTGATCTGGCTCGAGTGATGGGGGCGAAGGAAGTCAAAGACGGTTATATCGCCGGCAATGGCTATGCTTTTACGTATGCTTTTGGCCATTTGGTTCAACTCTGTACGCCACAGGCTTACGGATACAATTCGTGGACAATTTCAAATTTGCCGATCATTCCACCAACATTTAAGCTGGAATCGAAGAAAGTGAAGCGTGATGGCAAGCAGATGGATGATACCGGAGCAGTTAAGCAACTCAACACCATAAAATCCCTGTTGGAACAGGCCGAAGAAATCATTGTGGCTACCGATGCGGGACGGGAGGGTGAATTGATCTTTCGTAATATATACTATTTTTTAGGTTCTAAAGTACCTTTTAAACGCCTTTGGATATCGAGCCAAACGGATAAAGCCATTAAAGAAGGTTTTGCCAATTTGAAAGCAGGTACGGAATACGATAGCCTGTATATGTCTGCCCGTTCACGTTCGGAATCGGACTGGCTAATCGGTATCAATGCGACGCAGGCCATCACCTTGGCGGCCGGGAATAAAGGATTACTTTCTTTGGGCCGTGTACAGACGCCAACTTTGGCCATGATCTGTTCGCGCTATCTGGAAAATAAAGACTTTAAACCCCAGGCATTCTATAAAATTCAGGCCGGTTTTGAAAAAGATAATATCAGTTTTAAGGCAACATCCAATAAGATCGATAAAAAGGATGTCGCCGAGCAAACCATTGCGCGATTGACCGTTGGTTCCAATGCTCGCGTGGCAAAGGTGGAAGCCAAAGAAACAAAAGAGCAACCGCCCTTGCTATTTGATTTGACATCGCTGCAACAGGATGCAAATAAGAAGTATGGTTATTCGGCCGATCAGACATTGAGTATTGCGCAAACACTTTACGAAAAGAAGGTCATCACTTATCCGCGTACGGGTTCCCGTTACATCGGTGAGGATGTTTTTGAAGAAATTGGCGCACTTTTTCAACATTTGTCGGATACCGCAGATGAATCCATCGCGTCGATCGCAAAAAATCTGATCGGCGCAAAATTGAACAAACGTTCTGTCGATGACAAAAAGGTAACCGATCACCACGCCCTATTGGTGACGGATGAAAAGCCGGGTCCCATGCTCAAAGAGCAACAGAATGTTTACAATATGATCGCCAAGCGCATGGTGGAAAGTTTCTCGGAAGTATGTGTAAAAGATATTACCACCGTGACAATTGATGCGCAGGGGGTTGAACTTATCGCCAAAGGTACTGTGATCAAGCAATACGGCTGGCGTCTTTCCGCGGAGCAGATCGAAGCGCCCGATGAAGATAAAAACAACGACGATCAGGATAATGAAAATGCGCAGTTACCGAAGCTGTTAGCCGAGGAATTATTGCAGATTCTGACCCTCGAACTTGCCGAACGTTTTACCAAAGCAAGACCCATACATACCGAAGCCTCCTTATTGAAGGCCATGGAAACTTCGGGAAAGGAAATTGAAGACGATGAAATGCGGCAGGCCATGAAGGACTGTGGACTTGGTACCCCTGCTACACGTGCTGCAACCATCGAAACACTTTTCCAGCGGGATTATATTAAGCGCGACAAGAAAAAACTGATCCCAACGGAAAAAGGACTTGCGGTATACAATCTTGTAAAAGATCGTTCCATTGCCAAGGTAACCTTGACCGGTAAATGGGAGCAGAAGCTGGAAGAGATGCGGGCCAATAAAGTGTCCTATGATGTTTTTATGAAACATATTAAAGACTATACGGCCAAAATTACAAAAGAACTGTTGACGTTGCGGATTTCTCTCGCGCAAGAGGAAGTTAAACCTCAACAAAAAGGAAAGATAAAATGTCCGAAATGTGAAAAGGGATTGATTTTGCTCTACGATAAAGTAGCCCAATGCGACCATTATGCCCGTGGATGTGATTTTAAGATCTGGCGAACATTGAATGGTATCTTTCTCGACGAAAAAGAGATGAAGAACCTGTTGGAGAAAGGAAAAACCTCCGAGTTTAAAGGGGTGAAAAATAACGAGGGTGCTATTGTTACTGCGCCGCTTGTATTTGAAAATTTTAAGGTTAACGTGGGATAAATTGGTTTACCCCACGTTGATCTTTTCAATTTTTACCCCCGCTGTAGAATATCCTGTAAAGCACTTGATATCGTTGGAAACCTAAATGTAAATCCACTATTCTCCAACTTTTCAGGTAATACCCAACGGCTTTTTAAAAGCAGCTCTGTCTCCGTACCAATTAAAGCAGCGCCTATTTCCAGCAGCCATTTGGGAGATGGTAGACCAATGTTACGGTTCATTACTTGTCGAAAAGTCGCCATAAAAGTCTTATTCATTATCGGGTGGGGGGCCGCACAATTGACGACACCATCCATATCTCCATGATCTTTTAAGAATAAAATAATTTGAAAAAGATCTTCAATATGGATCCAGCTAAAATATTGCTGACCATTTCCTTGTATACCTCCTAGTCCAGCGCGAACCAAATTTTTGAAAGGAAGGATAACACCTCCATCCGCACCCAAAACAATCGCCATCCGAAGTGCCACCTGTCTTGTCTTTTCCAATTTGAAGTCGAAAAAAGTCTTTTCCCATAATTTGGCGACATCAACAGAAAAACCTGTTCCGATTTCCCCCGAGCTTTCTGTCATCGGACGATCTTCGGCGTGCCGATAGATGGTCGCCGTACTGGAGTTGAGCCACAATTTTGGTGGATTGGTACAGTCTGCGATCAGCTCACCAAGAATCGTTGTCGTCTTTGTTCTTGAAGAAAATATTTCGGCCTTATTTTTTTCGTTATATCGACAGTTGACAGACTTTCCGGCTAGATTGATCAGCATCTCCGCATTTTCCAGTGCATCGGAAATACCAGATCGATCGGTCCAAAGGATATTGCCCGGCCGACGGCCAATGATGATAACCTGGTAGCCCAATGTCTGAAATCTCTCGGAAAGATATTGTCCAACAAAACCTGTTCCTCCAGCGATGACTATTTTATGCATGGCAAGTGTGTTTACAGTCCAGTTCATGATGCTACATCATTAATTTGATCAATTTAATTAATAAATCTCCCCCGCTTGTATTGAAAATCTTGTTGGCAATAGTTTCGAGTTGATCCGTCAGATTTTGGATGTCCTTGACCGTTTTATGGAATTCTTTACCTTCTGCCGTCTGATCCTTCTCGGTATTTCGGCTGATATCCTTTAGAACATCCATAACGGGGTCAAGTTCTTTTTGCTTACGCATTACCGCAATTTTCATGGCCCATTTTAAGACTTCTTTCTCGGCAACAAAATATTCTTTTCTGTCGCCGGCAATATGCTTTTTGTAGACGATGCCATAATCGATCAATTGTCGGATACTCATATTGGCATTGCCGCGCGAGATCACCAACTTGTCCATAATCTCGTCTGTAGACATGGGATTGCTTGCCGAGAGGAGTAAGGCATGAACTTGCGCAACGGACTTGTTGATTCCCCATTCAGAACCTAATGCTCCCCAGGTATCTATAAATTGCTGTTTTGCTTCTTGTAATTCCATTATGCTTCTATCGTGTCGTTTGCTAAATTTTCTCTATCGGCCTTTTTATCCGATCAGCTTATTCCCATTCTATGAATAGGTTGTATTAAAGTTATTCAAAGTTTTTGAATTTTCAAAAATTTCTGAAAATAAAATAAGTTTAAGCAGGCAAGTCACCATATCGTAATAAGAATTTGCTTTTCTTGCGGACTTTTCGATTTGTTTTAACTTTGCCTGCACTATGGCGACAACTTTGTATAATCCATTCAAACAATTTCAGTTTGATTCAGATATTTGTTTTTTAACAGGAAATAAACTCCAATCGGAAGAAGAATCCATTCAGGTGTTTCCTGTGTGGATGATGAAATCTTTTCAATTGGAAGATAAACCTTTTAAAATGCTGGATGAGAATCTGGTGACTTACAAATCGTTGAAGCTCCCATGTTCCATAACTGCAGCTGAAGCGATCGAGCAAATGGAACGTGCGGTAGAACAGTCTTTTGAACAAGGTTATGAAGCTGTCAAACAGTTGGATCCATTACTATTGTTTCAATGGATGACAAAAATCATCTATGGGGTGGTCTTTAATGAGATTCTTGCGGGAATTCAGCAGCAAAAAGCTTCTGGTGAAGCTATGAACTTTTCTCAGGCGCTTGCACAGCGTTTTACAAATCTGCATGCGATGTTGCAGTCGCTGGTTGTACCGATGGAGTTTGAAAATACATTCCCATTTTCGTTGGTTGTTGTGCCGGTTGAGAATGCACCCGATACATTTATGTATCGTGATGAAATCAATACCTTGATCTTTTCTATCCGTATGAAGGACTTTGCTGTAGTTGCCTGTCTTCAAGATAATGCTACAAACAATATTTATCACGAAGACATTCTCAAGGTTATTGCGGGCAAAACATTGCACCCCATCCAGTTTGAGGAATTGTGTGCACGCTATTTTTATTCAGCCTACTTATTTAATCGTCTACCAGATTATACCTATTTAAATACCCCGCAAAAAGTCTATGTTGAACCAATGCCATTAGCAGATATGTCGATGAAACCGATCTTTGATCATTGGCAAAACAAAACCTATGGCCAAGTTTTGGAAAATTTTTGGAAACCTTGGGGTTTGACCTTGTTCGAGATTATTAAAAATCCGGAGCATCCGATTAGTTTTCTTGTTGACGAAGCAGGAGAGTTTGTTACTGATATTGCTATGCCGCTCAATTAGATCAGGGAATTAAAATAATAAATTATCTTATTCAAGCGTTAAATGGTACGGTTATGGATGGGATAGGTTATGTATTTAGCAGGAGTCAAAACTCTTTTTTCAAGTTTACTTTTTATGGTATGGTGTGCTTTCGCAAGTGCACAAGTGGTTGCTAAGCGGGATATCCCTGCAGACAGTATTGTCCAGAACGTTGACGATTTTCCCTATTTCAAGGGCGGGGTGGTGGCCTGGTCCAAATTTATACAAAATAATCTGGATCTGTCCGGAACAGTCCGGGCAATGGACAGTGTGGCCTATGCAAAATACGGATCTCGGCAAACGGCAATTCTGAAGTTTATTGTTTGCGAAGATGGGACGATCTGCAATATTGAAATCGAGAATCCCGACAAAGTGAGCCCCGAGTTTTCAAAGGCTGTGTTGTCTGCTATGCGCAGGTCACCACAATGGATGCCTGGTCAGGTCAAGGGAAAACCAGTTAAAACAAGATTCAGGCAACCTGTTGTTGCTGTGATTGAATAAATTTAAAAAGTAAAAAAGTCGCTTAAATTTTCACCATTTATAAGATAGTATGTCATTTTGGGATAAAGTCAAAAAGATTATGAGTAGCGGAGCGGAAGAATCTTCGCCCGAAAAAAAAGATATAGAAATTACTGCTGGAGGCTCTACGGTCTATCGTTATGAAGATCAATCTGATGATAAGGATCCAAAAAACTTATTTCCGGAGGTTCAATGTGTTTATCTGGATGAGATTGAGGAGCATTTGACCAAATATATTGCCGAACCCGATATGGTGTTCCATGAGATAATCTCTGAGCTTGTTCATATCGATGTTCATTGGATTAAACCAAGTGCAAATTATCCATACCATATCTTGGTCACTTCGGGCATGAGTGATCTGGCCATGTCTGTTCCAGACGAAGTGGAAAACAAAGAGGCTTATGAGCGGGCGGAACTCATGGTTGTGTTGCCGGCAGATTGGAAGATCGGAGAAGAGGAATTTCAGGATGACAATAATTATTGGCCGGTTTACTTTTTGAAAAGATTAGCGCGGTTTCCACATGAGTACAAAACCTGGCTGGGCTATGGGCATACCATCCCCAATGGTATGGAAGCTGAAGATATTGCAAATACAAGTTTCGGTTGTATGTTGCTGCTTCCGCCGATGCTCAGTTTTGAAGAGGAATTTTTGGAGTTAAAGACCAAAGATGGTAATCTGATCAATTTTTATGCAATGATTCCCCTGTATAAAGAAGAGATGGATTACAAACTGGAGGAGGGTACAGATGCACTCTTAGACCTGTTTGATGAATATGGAATTTCCGAGCTGGTCGATATCGATCGTCCCAATGTCTGCAAAGGTAGGTAGTTTATAAAAAAATATGCAATGCGATGGGCTACTTTGCAGCTTTTAGCATTGCATATTTTTTAGGAAATACTCTTTTCTATAATTGCTATCGTTTTATCGATATCCGCATGGCTCACATTGAGGTGCGGTCTAAAACGGATACTTTTCTCACCACAACCCAATATAATGAGTTTATTTACATAGGCATTTTTGATAAATGCATTCCGTGTAGCTTCCGATTCGAAATCCACTGCAACGAATAAGCCCTCACCCCGTAAATTAGACAGCTGCGTTTTTTTCGCCAGCAGTTCCTGGAGCTTATCTTGTAGATAGCGCCCTTTTTCTGCCGCATTTTGAACCAGGTTTTCTTGCTCTATGACTTCAAGAATTAATTTAAAGCGGAGCATATCCATAAAATCGCCACCAAAGTTTGAATTGATACGACTGGATTCTTGAAAGACATGATGTTCCACCTGATCAAATTTTTCCTTGCTCGCCAGTATACCGCAGACTTGTGCTTTTTTGCCGAAGGCAATAACGTCGGGAATGACGTTATAATGTTGGTAAGCCCACATTTTTCCCGTAATACCCAATCCCGTCTGTACCTCGTCAAAAATTAAGAGGATCTGATTTTCATCACATATTTGACGAAGCTGTACGAAAAATTCCTTTCGAAAATGGTTGTCGCCACCTTCACCCTGTATCGGTTCAATAATAATGCAGGCAATATCGTTGGGGTTAGCCGTGATCGCCTGATGTATTTCCGAGACAGCTTTTACCTCCAAAGCAATCGTCTGATCGATATGTTCGCTTGTTAAAGGATAGCTCAATTTAGGATTGGTAATGCGTGGCCAGTTGAACTTTGGAAAATAAAGGTATTTTCTGGGGTCCTGTGTATTCGTTAATGACAGGGTATAGCCCGATCTACCATGAAAAGCCTGTTTAAAGTGAATGACCTGGCTGGCTTCCTTTTGTATTCCCTGTGCAAAATTAAGCCTTGTCTTCCAGTCGAAGGCAGCTTTTAAGGCATTTTCCACGGCGAGTGTTCCCCCCGAGATGAAAAAGGCATAGGGGAGTTCTTTCGGTATGGCTACACGGTCAAAAGTGTCGACAAAATCAGCAAACTCTTTGGGGTAAATATCTGACATGGCTGGCTTATTAACGGCCATTTTACCCAGGAAGTCACGTTGTTTGACCAAATGTGGATGGTTGTAACCCACGGCCATGGAGGCAAACATACTGAACATATCGAGGTATTCATCCCCATTTTCATCCACGACATAAGAACCATGGGATTTCTCCATATCCATAACCAAAGGGAATCCATCGGCTAATATATGTTTGCTTAATCTTTCATGTACGCTGCTCATAGTTTTGTGTGTAAATGGTTTATAAATCAAATTTGATACCTTGTGCCAAGGGAAGGTCAGTTGTATAATTGATGGTATTTGTCTGGCGGCGCATATAAGCTTTCCAGGCATCTGATCCAGACTCCCGGCCTCCGCCAGTCTCCTTTTCGCCTCCAAAAGCACCTCCGATTTCGGCGCCCGATGTGCCGATATTGACGTTGGCAATACCACAATCAGAGCCAGCAGCACTGAGAAATAGCTCGGCTTCCCGTAGGTTGTTGGTCATAACGGCAGAGGACAATCCCTGGGCGACGCTGTTTTGAAGTGCTATGGCCGCACTGATATCTCCTTTGTATTTGATTAAGTAAAGAATAGGGGCAAAGGTCTCATGCTGTACGATTTCATAATGATTTTCAACTTCGGCAATGACAGGCTGCACATAACAGCCACTTTCATACCCTTTGCCTTCAAGGACCTTTCCCTTGATCAGCATTTTTCCCCCTTGTGTTTTAATTTTGTCCAGTGCGTTTAAGTATGATTTTACGGCGGCTTTGTCGATCAATGGTCCTACATGATTTTTCGTGTCCAAAGGGTCACCAATTTTTAATTGACCATAAGCTTTTGTCAGTTGTTTTTTGACGTTGTCATAAATGTCCTCATGGATAATAAGTCTTCGGGTGCTTGTGCAGCGTTGTCCGGCTGTACCTACGGCACCAAATACAGCACCGATAATGGTCATTTTTAAGTCGGCGTCTGGAGTAACGATGATCGCATTGTTTCCGCCGAGCTCCAAAAGTGTTTTGCCAAGGCGTTGTGCTACGGTAACGGCGACTTCTTTTCCCATTCGGGTAGATCCTGTTGCAGAAATCAAGGCAATGCGGTTGTCTGCCGAAAGCCACTCGCCAACTTCCCTGTCGCCCATAATGAGGTTGGATATTCCCTCGGGCAGCCCGTTGTTGTGTAAGATTTCTGCAAGTAATTTTTGGCAAGCTATGGCACATAGCGGTGTTTTTTCGCTGGGTTTCCAGACGACAGTGTTGCCGCAGACCAAGGCGAGGGCGGTGTTCCATGCCCATACGGCTACTGGAAAGTTAAATGCTGTAATAATACCGACGACACCCAAAGGATGATATTGATCGTACATGCGGTGCCCGGGACGTTCCGAATGGATGGTATTACCATACAATTGGCGGGATAGACCCAAGGCGAAGTCACAGATATCGATCATCTCTTGGACTTCACCCATGCCTTCTTGGTAAGATTTTCCCATTTCATAGGAAACTAATTTTCCGAGAGTAGGTTTAAGCTCACGTAGCTTGTCTCCCAACTGACGAACGATGTCTCCTCTTTTTGGAGCAGGCAGTAGGCGCCAGTGTAAAAATGCATCTCCGGCATGCTTAATGACTGCTTCATAGTCTTTACGATTGCTACTTTTTATGTTTGCGATGAGTTTTCCATCGACAGGTGAAAAGGATTCGAATGCTTTACCTTCGGAAAACCATTGCTGTCCAGTTGATGATCCTAAATTTTGGGAAGATATTCCAAGTGTTTTAAGCGCTGATTTTATCATAATGGTTTATTTTATTCGTGGAATAGTTTAAATGTATGAAATAAATTTTTTATTGACAAGTTTGTTCTGAATATTGTTCAGTGAAAAATAATCGTTATCTTAGATAAGCTAATGTAGACTATATCATGATCAAACAGATTAATACCGATTATTACCAGGTGGACGATTTGTTGTCCGAAGAACATAAACTGATACGGCAGTCTGTCCGTGATTTTGTGAAAACAGAGATTAAGCCTTTCATTGAAGATGCGGCGCAGGAACATCGTGCTATTGCGGGTTTGATGCCTAAATTGGGGGCAATTGGAGCTTTGGGTCCTTATATTCCTGTCGAATATGGTGGGGCGGGGTTGGATCAAATTTCCTATGGCTTAATTATGCAGGAATTGGAAGCCGGCGACTCGGCAATTCGTTCGGCAGCATCGGTGCAATCCTCTTTAGTGATGTTTCCGATTTATACCTATGGTAGTGAGGAGCAACGTCGTAAATATTTACCGCGGTTGGCATCGGGTGAGTTGGTCGGTTCTTTTGGGCTGACTGAACCTAATCATGGATCTGATCCGGGTGGAATGGAAACGAAATTGACGGCAAAAGGAGATGGTTTTCTATTAAATGGAGCAAAGATGTGGATTACAAATTCGCCTATCTGTGATATTGCCGTTGTTTGGGCGCGGGATGAGTCCGGCAAAGTACGGGGAGTTATTGTTGAGCGTGGAATGGCGGGTTTTGAAACTCCGGAGACCTTGCATAAGTGGTCGTTGCGCGCTTCCAAAACAGGCGAACTGGTTTTTCATGATGTTTATATCCCTGCAGAAAATGTGCTTCCTGGCGTAAATTCAATGCGTGGCCCGCTTTCCTGTTTGAATTCGGCCCGCTATGGAATTTCATGGGGCGTGATTGGAGCAGCAATAGACTGTTATGAAACTGCGGTTCAATATGCGTTGGAGCGACATCAGTTTGAAAAGCCAATTGCCGGCTTTCAATTGCAGCAAAAGAAGCTGGCGGAATTTCTGACAGAAATTACCAAGGCGCAGTTGCTCTCGTGGCGTTTAGGAGTACTCAAGAATGAGGGGCGTGCTACTCCTCAGCAAATCTCCATGGCAAAGCGGAACAATGTGAATATGGCGCTACAGATAGCGCGTGAATCTAGGCAGATTCTTGGCGGAATGGGGATTGTCGGTGACTTTCCAATAATGCGACATATGATGAACCTGGAGTCTGTAGTTACCTATGAAGGGACGCATGATATTCATTTATTAATCACAGGACAAGATATTACGGGGCTGAATGCTTTTTCTTGATCATTTTCTTTGATCTAACACAGCCTCCACAGGGATTAACGCTATTATGATTTAGTGAATTTTTGTCCACTTAAAGCATAGTAGCGTTTGTGCTGGCTTTGCTATTGCCAAAATAAATCTTCGGTCCTTACAGACTTATTTATTCTTAATCTCGTGCCGTCCCGCTATAATGAACAATCCCCAAAACGGATAGCAGGCTAACGTTTTCATAAAAAATGCATGTTTAATGGCGATTTTGGTTGGATGCTGGGACACTTGTTGGGTTATTTATATAGCGTTATATTTATTCGTTTTTACTTAATTCTTCTTTAAGCTAGATTTTAATTGATATTTAGTTAGCTTTTAACTAGGGTTTATTAGCTAGAACCTAAGCTATACCTAAACAAACCTAAGTAAATCCTACAGCAGAATGAAAATTGATCAAGGTTTACTTTAGGCCAGTTCCGCCATCCGCTATTCCGCTGCGGTTGCGGTTCCCAACACATCCTATTTTATTATACCTATCCGAGGTATTAGAGGCTGCGGAAGTCTGTTGTTACGTCGCTTAGGTTCAAATTGTATACTGATTTGTAATTAACACCATTATAGTACCGTTTTAACAGGGGGTTAATAGGGGTAGAACCCCTGATAAACCCCTGTTAACCCCCTGTTATCCCCCTGTAATACCCCTATTAATTATTAACAAAAGTTGAACGAAATTGATAATAGATCCGGTGCGAAGCCTGCCTGCATAATATTTATGATTAACGTGGGTTCTCAGAAGGCCCATTCCGGACTAGAATCAGACATCCCATCCTTCCGATCACCTTTTTTACAAAAAGAATCTCGCACCTTTACAGGCAGTTAAGGGAAAAATGAAATAAATAAGAACAAAAGGCTTGGAAGTTTGTTAACAAACTCCCTATCTTTGC